>JAVJRG010000012.1:1200000-1500000 GCA_040218535.1 Lacipirellulaceae bacterium
CAAGTGAGTCTACGAGATGCGCAGCACCCTTTCGTCAATAACACTCTGCCTAGCGATTGTCGTTCTTGTCTCCCAACCAAGTTTAGCCGAGAGCGAACGTTGCGTCGTCGCGTCCGTTCAGCCGCTGGCTACCCAGGCTGGAGTCGCGGCGTTTGAGAGAGGCGGCAATGCCGTTGACGCGGCAATCGCCACGGCACTGACGCTGGGCGTTGTGGATACGCCCAACTCAGGTCTAGGAGGGGGCTGCTTCATTCTCATCCGCAAACCTGATGGCACGCTCCTGGCAATCGACGGGCGTGAAATGGCCCCTGCCGCTGCGACCAGAGACATGTACCTCGTCGATGGTAAAGTCGATACGCAACTTAGCGTGCGAGGGCCGCTCGCCGTCGGTGTCCCAGGCGCACTGGCCGCCTATGAACGAGCGATCAATCAATGCGGCACACAGTCCTTGGCGAGCTTGCTGCTGCCGGCAGCTAATATTGCTGAGGAAGGCTTTCCCATTGATCGCGTCTACGCCGGCAAGCTTGCGAGTAAGGCTTCCGAACTGGCGATGTTTTCAGGCAGTGCCGAAGTGTTGCTGAAGCCCGATGGCAGTCCTTTTCGGAGCGGGGAGACGCTCCGGCAAACTGACCTCGCCAACTCCTATCGACAGATTGCCGAACACGGCCCGGCTTGGTTCTACGAGGGCGAATTCGCCAAGGCTGTCGGAGATTGGATGGCCGAGAACGACGGGATTTTGACAGCCGCCGATTTCGCTGGCTACAAAACGGTCGAGCGCGAACCGATCGTCACCACTTACCGCGATTGGCAGATCGTCGGCTTCCCGCCACCCAGCTCCGGCGGAGTTCACGTCGCTCAGATTCTAAACATACTTGAGCACTACGACTTGAAGGCGGAGTTTGAGAAGGATCCGGTACGAGGAACCCATCTAGTTGTTGAGGCCATGAAACTGGCATTCGCCGATCGTGCATACTGGCTCGGTGATCCCGACTACGCCAAAGTTCCACGAGGTCTGGTTGAGAAGTCGTATGCGAAAGAACTGGCTGCGAAGATCGACCCAACGAAGGCTAGCGAAGTTCCTCAGCATGGCAATCCGCCCGACGCAAAGGCCTCCGTCTTCGAGCGACACACCACGCACATTGCTGCTGCGGATAGTGAAGGCTACTGGGTAGCAATCACCGCGACCATCAATACCTCGTTCGGATCGAAGGTGATCGTACCCGGTACGGGGATCGTACTGAACAATGAGATGGACGACTTCTCCAGCGCACCGGGCGTTGCCAACGCATTTGGTTTGATCGGCGCCGAGAACAACGCGGTTGCTGCTGGGAAGCGTCCCCTATCGAGCATGAGTCCGACCATCGTTCTGGACAAACAAGGGGAACCCGTGATGACACTTGGTGCCGCGGGCGGTCCGAAGATCATCACCCAAGTGCTCAACACAACGATCCGCACACTGGATCTAGAGCAAGACCTGTCCGACGCAGTTGCTGCGCCGAGGTTCCATCACCAATGGCGACCAGACCTAGTGCAGATCGAATCGACCTTGGAGCCAGAGATCGTTGCCGGATTGAAAGCAATGGGACATGAGATGAAAGTTCTCACCGCCAATGGCATTACACAAGCGATTGGTCTCGACGACGAGGGCAACTTCATCGGCGTGCACGATCCGCGCATCCCGGGGAAAGTCGGGTATGGGTCGCGATGAGTCGTCAGTAATCCTCTGAGTCTAGCCTGGAAAGACTACTCGAACGAGTAGTTAGAAGCTTTAGCTAGTAGCAAGGCTGAAACCATTACTAGCCCCGGGATTTATCCCGGGGGCTATGACAGTATTGGGGTAGTCGACCGCGTCAGACGATTTTTTTGTCAGCGGAGCATTGCCGCGGTCGAAATAAGCCGCCGTTGATTTCGGTCTCGTTTTAGTTCGGCCGCTTGGATGGCCGTGCTGCTCGACCGATGGTATGGCAGACTCAGATACCCCGGGATAAATCCCGGGGCTAACAAAATGTGAATACCAGAACTTAGTAGGCACTGGAAAAGATGAACTACTGTGCTGCTTCGGCGGCGACATTCTCCTCCGCCCGTTTCCCAACGAGAAAGACAAACGCCACCAACGCAGCCGCCTGCACCGGCAGCAGCATCCAGACGGAGACGCCCCATCCTAGCGGCAATGTGCCCAATAAAACGCTGACCGTACCGACGACGATTGCGTAAGGCATTTGAGTGACGACGTGAGCCACGTGATCGCAGGCGCAAGCTTGCGAGGACAGAATCGTCGTATCGGAGATGGGTGAACAGTGGTCACCAAAAATGGCGCCCGCGAGGACACCCCCCACCGAGGCAAGCAAGATTGGGTTTGTTGCCGCTGCTTCACCTCCACCAGCAATCAGGAGCGCGTGCGTGAGCGATATGACCATCGGCAGCAATAGCCCCATCGTGCCGTAGCTAGTTCCCGTAGCGAAGGATAACGCCGCTGCCAGTAGAAAGACGATCGTTGGTAGTAACTTGAGTGTTGTTGAAGTGGAGTCGGCCGTTCCTTCTTCAACTTGTTCCGTAGTACCGAGAATCTTCTTCGCGAGAAAATCACCCGTGTAAAGACGGTGGTCTTTGAATTCGTAGGGAGTCTCTGAGAGTTGCCCCTCGACGGATTTGCTTCCCGTAAGTTGGGAGAGTGCCGACGCACACCACAGGATGGCAATCGCGGGAAGGACAACCATGGCACCTTTGCCCGCGGCTTGAACCAATTGTCTCCAGTTCATCAAGCGTTGGCCGAGAGCCAGAACACCTGCACACACAAGGCCGACCAGCGCCCCGTATTGCAAACTCATGCTCGAGCTGGCCGCGCCGAGGATATCTCTTAGCTTGGCTGTTTCGAGGCCATTCTCTTCCGCCAAATTATGCCAGCCTGTGGAATACATCAGCCAGACGACAACACTCAGTGTAACGACGATTGGCAGCACCGCGTTGTACCAACGAGCGGGGACGTTTGCGGGCAGGTCGTCGAGAGCGATCTCTTCGCTGGCTCCATCCGGATTGTCGGGCTCTTCAACGGAGTCTTGATTTAGACGACGTCGCTCCGCACGCAGCATAGGACCAAAATCTCGCCCGGTGAGCGCGATCAGAGGCACAAGCACCAAGGACATCAGCACGTAGAAGCGATAGGGAATACTTCCTAGAAACAGGTCGATCGCGGTCCAGGTATTCTCGCCGCTGATGGTTTCGATCCCCTCGTTGACGTACTGGATTTCAATGGCTACCCAAGTCGAAAGCAGGGAGAGTCCAGCTACCGGAGCGGCGGTTGAATCCACCAGGTAAGCAAGTTTCTCACGCGAAATTTTCAGGCGATCGCAAAGCGGACGGAGAGTTCCTCCCAGGAGGATCGTATTCGCGTAGTCGTCAAAGAAGATCAGCATCCCTAACAACCAAGTTGTCAGTTGCCCTCCTCGACGCGTTTTCGCCAGCGGCGAGATCAGGTGGATAAAACCTTGCATGCCGCCACTACGGCAAATCACCCCGATCATCGCTCCCATGAGTAAGGTAAAGCTGAAAACCCGCAGCCGACCTTCGCTGACAAAGGTTGGCCACATGTGGACTTCGCACGTATCTTGAACTGCGGCAACCAAGTTGCCGCCAGTGGTCAGCAGAGCGCCGCAGAAAACCCCGGCAAACAAGGAAATCGCCGCCTTCCGTGTCACGATTGCCAGAATGATGGCAACGATCGGAGGAAGGAGGCTTAGCCAACCGTAGGGATGCGAATCCATGAGAGTCGATCAGTCGCGTTGTTGAAAAAGCCCGTTGTTGAAAAAGAGAGTCGAATCGCTCTCAAGGTTGCTTACTGGCAAGTTGTTTCCGTGCCCAGCGATAAAGGTTCTTCGAGTCCGTGTAACGGGCGTCCGTCGAAGTGGAACCGAGAACGACGACCATCAGTGACTTCCCGTCTTGGGTTTGTTCGGAAACCAGGCAGGAGCCAGCTGCGGAGGTCGTCCCCGTCTTTACGCCGCCAAAGCCCTCGATCTTGAGCAAGCGGTTCGTGTTGTTCCACTTCAAGTTTCGCTTATAGCCGCCCGGTCCAACGACCGTGCAGCCATGTTGCACGGTTCCCACATACTTTTTAAACAAAGGTTGCCGCATGGCACTGCTCGCGAGTTTTAGCAGGTCGACCGTCGAGGTATGATGCCCCGCGGCGGTTAAGCCATGCGTGTTTTTGAACTGCGAGTTGGTCATGCCCAGTTCTTTAGCGGTCTGATTCATGGCGGCAATGAATTGATCGAGCGGATCGTTGCTCGTTTCGCCGTCCGGGCTGACCCGGCTGCCAAAGTGTTCGGCCAGCGCTACCGAAGCATCATTTCCTGAAGGAAGTAGGAGTCCGTAAAGGAGTTCGTCAACGCTCAACTTTTCTCCTTGGCGAACTCTTGCGGAAGAACCGCTCGTTTCGTCAGCGCGCTTCGAGAAAGTGACTATCTCATTCAAGGCATCAGGGTTTTTGTCGATGAAGCTAGTGACAACGTAACCGGTCATGATCTTCGTTGTGCTGGCCATGTCCAACGGCTTCTCGGCTTGATGTCCCCAAAGTAACTCGCCCGTCTTTCCATCGCCGATGGCCCAGGCCTTGGCGGTTACGAAAGGAGGGCCTTTCAGGTCGTCGGCGGGCTGCTTTTCAATCTTTTGGGCGTTGATGACTTCCGGAGCACCTGGGTCATTCTCTTCGACCAGCGTTCCGAGTGCCTTCCAAGTTTCAGGACCGACGACTCCCTTTTCGCTCAGGTTGTTGGCCTCCTGGAATCGAATGACCGCCTGTTGGGTTGCGGGCCCGAAGTCGCCGTCGACGCCGATTGACTGATTAGCAGGGAGTTTCGAGTTGAGGGTCCGCTGCAAAGACTCGACTAACAGACCGTTGGCCCCAATCCGAAGAATCGGATCGCCGGAGTCTTTGACTTCTTTTCCTTGGTTGAAGAGGTCGTAAACCTCCTTCGCAATATAAGAGCAGAGCATATCGCCAGCGTTATCGGGTCCCCAACTCTTGTCCTCGTTCTTGTTAGTAAGCACGCAAAGCAGCATCGGGCCATGTGGGCCGACGATGATCCCCGCGTCGGTGCGTGAGCTGTTGACCGACCCGGTCTTGTGCATGACTTTTGCTTCCGGGGGAAGCAACTTGGGGAATTTCTCCGGATAGACGTCGTTGGACATTTGCTCAATCATCTGCTCGCTGGCCTTCTCGCTGACGAGCTTCTTCTCGTGGAGCGTTTCCAGCAGCTTGATCATTTCTGCTGCCGTTGTGCTCCCCAAGCCAAACTTGTTGCTACGCTCAGGGAAAATCGAGCTGTCACGCCGGTAGACCTTGGAATGGAGTTTTGTGTTTGGGCAGTCCAGCGACTCCATCAGTTTCGCGGTCGCTGGCAGGCCGACTTGATCGATTACCAAGTTGGTCGCGGTGTTGTCGGAATGCGACATCATCAAATGAATCACATTATTCAGGGAAAGCTCGGTGCCCCCCTCAAAGTGCTCAGTGAGGATGCCCGAACCGGGGACCTTATCTTCTTCCTTCATGGTGACACGTTTTTCGAGATCGAGTTCGCCCTCTTCGATCGCCTTGTAGGCAGCGATCATCAACGGGAATTTAATGAGGCTAGCCGTGGGCATTGGCTTCTCAGCCTGATGCTGAAAAGTGGCCCCTGACTTTAAGTCCTTGATCATGACGCCGACGTCTCCGTCATGGGCATCGATCAGCGGCTGAACTTTTTCCGCCAAAGCTTTGGAAAGTACGATGGAGTCTTCGTGATGCTTCGCATGGCACACGCTTGCAGCGACATACAGTAAAACGGCAAAGGAAACGCTGGCGACGAAACGGTTCGCAGATAGAGATATTTTCATCGTAGTTCTCGAAATTTTAGGAAAGCAAAGCCACCCCGTTGCCGGGCAGGTCGGGATAGAGGCAGGTGCCTCTCTCAACGACAACGCCGCTGGCGATATCCTTGGCAAGCAAAGCGGCACCATCCATGTCTACGTAATCCAGTAGGGGCAATAGTTGGGCTATCGCTGAGATGCCCACGGTCGATTCGGTCATGCACCCGACCATGACCTTCATGCCGAGTTCGCGCGCCTCGCGGATCATTCGCCGTGCAGGCGTCAATCCGCCGCACTTGACGAGCTTAATATTGATCGCGTGAAAGCTGCCTTCGCAGGCGGCGACATCTTCCTCGGTAATGCAGCTCTCGTCGGCCACCAATGGCAATGCCGATTCCTGATAGACTTTGCGCATGCCTTCGCGATCTTCGCGCGGCAAGGGTTGCTCAATGAACTCGACGCCGAGCTCGGCCAATTCGTGGGAGTACTCGATGGCCTGCTCTGCCTTCCAACCGCAGTTGGCATCGACTCGGAAGGTTGCCTCGGTATGCTTTCGTAGCTCTTTGACGATGTCTAAGTCGTAATCGGTCCCGAGTTTAATCTTGTAGATCGGCCAGTCGGGCACTTCCTTGAGCTTTGCGACCATGACTTCGACGGAGTCGATGCCGATCGTGAAGTTCGATTGGGGAATCTCCTCAGTCGAGAGTCCCCACAGTTGATAGACAGGCTGGCCCTGCTGTTTACCCCACAGGTCGTAAGCCGCTTGGTCGAGCGCACACAATGCGAAAGGACAATCTTGCAATTCCTTCGAAGCGACGGTCCACAGGCTCTCGGGAGATAGCTCGTCAATCGATTCGACAAGGCTCTTTACAGACTGAAGCGCGTCCTGCATGCGCTGGAGCGTCATGTCGTAGTAGGTATTGGTGGTCGCTTCACCAAATCCCGAGTGCGTGCCGTCGGAGAGCTCGACAATGAGCGTTGGCTGCACCTCGGTTGTTTCGCGAGAGATTGTAAACGCGTGTTTGAGTGGCAGCTCGAAGGTGTGCGTTAGGAGCTTGAGGGGCATGACTGGCTGATGCCGCTGCTGTTGTGCTTAGGAGTTTGACTACGTGGTTGCTAACTGAGGCTGCAACTGGGCCCTCAGTTTTTGCACGGCTTCGACTAACTCATCAGGACCGTGGCGAATGACATCGCAGACGGGCAAGCCCAGCTCATTGCGGACTCGCTCGCGCTCTGCCTCCGCTTCCTCGGCAGAAACCATGCGGCTATTCATCGCGACGCCAATCACCTGCGAGGGATGCATGAGGTTGGCGATCATTTCGTAGGTGTCGCGTAGCTTAGCCAGCGGCTGCAATGGGACTTGCTCCATGTGGCTCACGACCGTCCGGCCGACTTCGTAGCAAAGGATCATGCCGTGGGGGCGACAGCCGTGGAGCAGGCCCAGAGTGACGGCTGAGTACCGCGGGTGCGCGATACTTCCCTGCCCTTCGACAAACATCACTTCGTGATGCTGGTTGGCAAGGATGAGTTTCTCGACCGCACCGCTGAGAAAATCGGAGACCACCGTGTCGATGGGACAGCCTTCGCCTTCAACCAAGATGCCTGTCTGACCGGTGGCAACGAATTTTGCGTCGACCCCCTGACGTTTCATTGCGTTCGTCAGTTCCAGCGAGACCACCATCTTACCGATCGAGCAGTCTTGGCCCACGGTGTTGATGCGAAGGCAATCCTCGTTGACCTCGGACCAATTGGCGACCTCATGCTCGTCGTTCTTGCG
This sequence comes from Lacipirellulaceae bacterium, assembly GCA_040218535.1. Lineage (NCBI taxonomy): Bacteria > Pseudomonadati > Planctomycetota > Planctomycetia > Pirellulales > Lacipirellulaceae > Lacipirellulaceae bacterium. The sequence continues at coordinate 1,207,622 of JAVJRG010000012.1, forward strand.
AACGTCGACAAGACTCGCGCCGCTTTGCTGTGCCGCCGCCAGGAATTCTTTGTCTTCGGAAAGAAAATGATGCAGGCCAGAGATGACATCCATGCCTTTGGCGAGCGCTTCAAGGACGATCTTCCTCCAGGCTTCCGGCAACTTCCCGCCGGGAGGAGCGATGCCAATCATCAACGCGGTTGCCTCAGGCGCTTCTGCTAAGCCGGAGACGAAGGGCGTCTCTCCACCGACTTCGAGGACTTCAGCAGTTGTTTTGCTCGCCTGCGTCGAATCGAGCAAGGCGACGACTTCGTCCGCGCAGTAACGCAGCATGCAGACGGCCGTCTTGGCGGTGACGGGCTCGGAGTAGCCCTCCGTGAGGATAATTAATCGGCGAAGTTCGCTGCTCATCGATTCTCTTTATTATTCGTAAGAACACTAATGTAAGTTCGCGCCGTTGTCGTGCCCTCAGTCTATCGCTGACGCTGTTCGCTGAGAAGTTGTCGAGACTTCATCGACGTTCGTTTTCCAAACATAAAAACTTCCAAATAAAAAAGCCCCCCGGGTATTGCAAACCGTGGGGATTTGCAACTACCCGAGGGGTCTTGGAGGTATCGCTCAATTCGTCGCGAAACGAAATGTCACTAAGCTGTACGTCGGCGTGTGGTAATCAGAGCACAACCGGCGAAGCCTAAAAGCATCAATGAGGTTGGCTCAGGAATCGCCAACTCCCACATGACGCCTGCGAGACGTTGGGAAACGAAGGTATTGGCGTTAGCTGACATAGAGACTGTGTACGTCGTCCCAGATGTCAGTGGTACCGTGCCAAGTTTGAACCAAGAATTGTTTGCTCCACCGACGAAAGCTGGGCCGGGATCAAGGTCAGCTCCGGTGCCGCCATTGTTCTGATCCACGGCAAGAACAACTAGATCTGCACCATCGTTGGTGACCGTAAAATTCGAGCCGGCTGGGTTCACGTTCGTTGATGCGGGAAACGTGACATAAACATTGTAGAGGCCTGAGCCACCACCGACTTGCCCGCTCGCGGTTTCCGTGCCAAAGCCCGTCGTCGAGCCGAGTAGGGATCCAGCCGCTGGGAAGAAGTTGTCAGCATCAACGCCAGGTGTGTAAGACATGACGTAGGTGTCACCGGCAGTAGCGCCGTCGCCACCGAACAAACTATCGTGATCAGGAAGGCCCACAGCGGCACTAGGAATGCTTTCGGAAGCGGTTGTTGTGTCGCCGCCGAAACTGAAATTCGGATTGAGAGAGCCAGGAGTTGTGCCTCCGGCTGGATCAAGATCGACCGCTGCGGTGAAGGCGGCTTGAGCAACACCTCCGGCTAGAAGGACCGCACAAGCGGCCGTTAAACTTAGTATCTTCTTCATGAGAACTTACCCTCCGTATCAATGGTGAAAAGCAGGCAGCCAACGGGCTGCTGTTGAGTGAAAACGGGACCCTAATGCAAACTCTTTAAAACGGAAGCGAGATCCCTCCGCTTCACTATTATTATGCTAAAAACTGGCAACAGGATTGCCAATAAAATCAGCGCAGAATAGTGTCGTTTCTGCGCATAATTCGCTATTTCAGATCGAAATTGGCTTCCATCGGTTCTGTCTGATTACCGACGGTCGCCTTCAATCCTGATCTCTTGGGGTGCTGATACCTCGCAGGAACCGCGTTTGGGTCGGGCGGCGGCATCGGGTCGCCCTCTTTAAAGCCCTCAGGTAGGTTCGAGTCAGGCTGAATCACGACCGAGTAATCACCTGCCGGTAACTGAATCTCGTACTTCCCTCCATCGGAAAGAATGCCGTTGAGAGGACGGCCTCCTGTGCGAGGTAAGAAGCTAATCGCTCCTCCTGAAACGGGTCGCTCTTTGTAGGATACCATCCCCGTGACCGTGGTGGTCTCGACGGTTTCGCTACAGCCGGTGATGTTGGCAACAATCAAGCAACAACAGGCGATGCAGACGAGACCAGTGGAGTGCAAACTTCTACTCATTGACGACTTCACCACCGTTACGTGAGCCCAAGGCTAGCAATGTGTTGAGGTCCATCGAGTCCGAAAGAAAAGAGACGCTGGCATCACCACGAGAGAAGTTGACACCACCGGGGTGACGACTGGCAAAGGGAAGATCGTTCACCGAAATTACCTTCGGCGTTCCTGGTGCGATGTCAGGACGATCCCCAGCGTTGTTGTCGTGAAGTTTGTAAGCGCCAGTTAGCGGATCGTGGTTCAGTGGATAAAGGTCCGTAATGTTTTTACTTGCGAAGTGGGCTGTCGATGGCTGTGGGCCCTGGGGTTTCACGGCAGGCTGTCCGCGTTGTTGCCTTGGCAAGGTGCTGCCGGTCCAGTAGGCACCAATCATCCAAGCACGAATTTGGTAGGTACGCTCACCGATAAGCAAGGTATTGCTCAGTCCATCGGTTGCTTCGCGAAGTTCCACGCCATCGCCTTGGACAATCAATCCATCGTAGTTGTTGGGGCCGAAGAGATCATTCACATTTGCGGAGACGCAGTAGTGCTCGTTGTCTCGATCTGCGGGACAAACACCCGTGCGGGCAAAATAGGAGCCTGCCACGCCCGCATAACTCATCCCCTTGCGGTCCGCATTGCCGAATTTCTCTCTTTGTTCTGCGAGTGCAGGATCACTAGGGCAAAGATTCATTGGCGGCAAGAGCTTATTCAATTCATCCATGTCCGAGCTATAGGCGTCCGGATCACCATTCTGTGCTAGTTGTTGGTCATAAATTGCCAAGGCTTGCTGGCTGATAGCGCCTTGCTCTAAGTAGGGGAGAATAAGCACAGGCCAACCGAACCCACTACGCTGACTCTTCAGTGCATTTAATGAGGATGGTGGCAATTCACCGCGGGAAGATTCATAGTTGAGACACGACAGCCCGATGTTCTTGAGGTTGTTCGTGCAGCTTAACCGACGGGCCGTTTCACGGGCTGCTTGCACCGCTGGCAGAAGCAGGCCGACGAGCACGCCAATAATGGCGATCACGACCAAAAGCTCAACAAGCGTGAAGCCGAATTGAGTTCTATTACCTGGCGATTTTGAGCGCGATGACACGTGTTGACTGCGGGAGAGGCTCATAGGTGTCTCCAGAGGAAGAGCGGCAACTAGCGGAAAGCTGTATTGCCTCAACAAAACGGGAAAGCAAAAGCGCAGTTTGTCTGCTCTTTCACTAATCCCATGTTACGAATCCTGTCGAAAGAAGCCAAGCAAAATAAGCGCAAACTTATCTCGCCGAAGCGCAGTGAGGGGCTCGGTTATGCCGACAGCGTAGCTTGGTGTGCACACCGTTCGCGAGCGAGGAAAGCTATGGAGCAGGAGAAGATGAGAAGTAGGAACGCACGCGGCTCGGGTACCGCACTGGCTGCTGCCAATGAGTTGGACATCCCCAAGTTCTGCTGCCAAATGAGGAAATCGTCCCCATCAACCGTGCCGTCGGCGTTGGCATCCCCGTCGCTCACGGTCGCCCCGGTCAATTGGCCATAGCCACTTTCCCAAAAAACAAGGTCTGAACCGTTGACCGTGCCGTCACCGTTGAAGTCGCCCGGTATTGGCGGAGTGAAAACTGCTTGCGGGTCCCAGAACACATCGTCGAGATAAACCTGAGCATCACTGGAGCCGATCAGTTGAATCGAATCGATGGTAATATGCGTCGCGTCAATCTCGCCATCCGAGCCACCGACCCAAGCGTTCCACTCGCTCTCTTCTTCAAGAAACCATTCGTACTTGTGCCACTGGTTGTCGGCAATGACTGAGCGGAACTCACCTCTCTCCGTCGAACTGATATCGTTTGCCGAATTAGGATCGTCTATCGCCAGCGATACCGTCAGACCCGGGTCGTCGGTTTTCAACCAGAAGCCGATCGAACCAATGGACTCGACCTGGACATTGGAGATTCGCTGAGCCGCTCGATTACTCACGCTGTTGTCGTCATCGTAGCGGGCTCCCGAAATGTGGCGGAGCAGGAAGTCAGTACCAGAGGATTCATCGTAAGTAATGTCTAACAGTTGTGAATGAGTCCCACTAAACGCTTCCGCGCTCGAACGTGCCGCAGTGGATCCTGCAACGTTGGCAGATGTTGAACCGGAGAAGGTTGGTGAGCGATGAAAAGTGCCCTCATGGCCTGAAATGTTGCCGTCGGTTAGACCGCTGTAATCGTCGAAGTCAATCAAAGTCTTCAATCCATACTGCACACCCGTGCCGGCGGTCGTGGCTGTGCGAAGCTGAATGTCCGCTCCGTAGTAGTATTTGAGGATATCGAGGTAAGAGACGCTGTTGTCAGAAAGATAGTCCGCACCGTTTTGGCTCTTGGCTCCTCGGTTGGGCCAGTTGGGGTTGGAGACCGTGCCTTGGAATCCCAAGGGCGTCCCCATGTTGAATCCTGCATGGTCGCCACTGTCGTAGGTGTAGGTAACCCATTGCTCAGTGCTGGTCGGGTCGGAATCGCCTGGATCGACGATCACGCCAGGATTATTCACGTTGAACGGGCCACTGGGAATCGCTCCCGCAACGTAGAACGCGGCGACGAGTACGTCTCTCGGGGTTCCGTTATTGTCGTTATCACGAACCCAGAGGATCTCCCCCTCGGTTGCTTGCGCCGCCTGATGGTGAATCGAGCCTGGGCTGCCTGCGCAGCTGTAGACTTGATCGATGGTTCCATCGTTGATGAAACCTTTATTATCGATCTGAAAGTAAGCGTAGGTTCGAGCCGCAACGGCTTGTGCCTTGAGTGCCTCGAAGCTGGCCAGACCGTTTTCGCATTGGATGACACTAGGGACGTAGTCGCTCTCCGTGGGGACGTTCCCTGAGCCGGTCACGTTGATTGTGGGCAGTGCATTGAACTCCCCTTGGCCATGGACCCTGCCAACATCGCCAAGCGCGAGCAGAAGTAAGGCAACTGGAATGAGGAAAACTCGCATGGGCGTATTCTCGGATAACGGATCTCTGCGAGCAGCGGGGCTCGCCTGAGTGGTTGCAGATATGAAAAGGCCGTATCACGCGCTGCCCCGGGCGTGATACGGCTGAAGAAAATGAACTCGTTGAAAGGAAACTTAAGAACGTCGTCTTAAAGCTAACCCGATCGTGGCGATCAACATCCCAAGAACTGCCGAGGTTGGTTCCGGCACGGCTCCGACGCTGGCAAGAGAGTTCGGGTTGGTGCCGTACTGGGTTTGGAAAATACCTACGTCGTCGCTATTGATCGCCCCATCGCTGTTGGCATCGCCATCGACAAAGAGCGGGTCTAACGTGCCAAAGTTTTGCTGTAGGGTGAGAAAGTCATCACCATCAACCAAGTTGCTACCATCAAAGTCAGCGTTGTCAGTCCCGCCGACAACGAGGTCAATCAGGTCGAGGCTAATGTTGTCGACGACAGACTCATTGTTGCCCGTCACTCCCGAGGGACCGCCTATCCGCAAGCTATTGAATGGGTCGTAATCGAATGCGTCGGCGGCATTGCCATCTTGCGGCGAAATGGTCCAAGTCACCGATGAGTCAACGCCCGGCGTACCCACACCTTCGGTAGCCTCGCTATTCTTTAGGCCATCCCGGTATAAGTCGAGTTCCAAGGTTACAGTCGTTTCGGTAATTGTTGCCGAATAACGATGCCAACCAACGCCGATGTCGACAGGTGTTACTAATCCGTCTGGATTGGGCTCTGCAGAAGAATCGACGGTATCTAAGACCGGGTCGAGTGGGAAAAACTGCCAATTAGGCGATTGGATTAGAGGAGCACCGATAGTCGTTCCATCAAATAGAATAACGCGATAAGCGAAACCGGTTACGTCAGTAATTTCCGTACCATCGGTGGGGTCTGTCGTCGCTGCATTCCAATGGCCCAATTCAATAATGTTACTTGTTGTCGGCGTAAACAAGTTTCGGTCGTAGATGCTACGCAAACCAATCGACGCTCGCTTATTGCCGGCGGTATCGTCAAACATATCCCCCGAGAGGCGTACTGCTTGGGTGCTGCTGGGAACTACTTCGAACGAAGGCGTTAGGAAGTCATCGTCAGGGTCGTACTCGTTGATGTTATCCAGAATATTTACCGCTTTGCCATCAATGCCTGGTGGATTGTCATTGGGAGGGTCAATGGCGAGACCCGGATCTGGAATCAACAAGCCCTGAGTAGCGATCGTATTTTTTCCCGATCCGTCCTTCGGACGCCACACTGCTTCAAACGCACTTTGATTGGCGTAGCCATTGAAGTTTTCCGTAAGGATATTCGTATCAGCCATAGCCATCGGAACTGATCCCATCACGACTAATGCGGATAGGCATAGCAGGGCAGCATTTCTTAATTTCATGATCCTTGTTCCCCTCTGATTACATTACGGATAGCGCTCGTAGAAAAGGAAAGCCGTACCATCAGGACTTTCTTTGTGCAGTACTGCACAATTGCACGCCATGCGGCATCTACTTCTATCTCTATCCTACACAGTCCCAAGAGAATCGCGCGAAAATTGTGCGCAGTTTTTTATCGGGAAAGCGCATCCAAGCGACGCTTGTTTCGTTCTCAGCCAGCAAAAGTCTGCTTGCGGTAAGCCAATGGCGTCTTCCCTTCACGCTTTCGGAAGGCAACCCCAAAACGCGTAGCGTTGGCAAAGCCGCAGGCGGTGGCGATCTCGCTAATTGACATAGTCGTTTGCGACAGCAATTCGCGGCCTTTTTCGAGACGAACGCGGCGAATTTCCTCGGCGGGAGATCGGCCTAGATAGTTGCGAAATTGAATCTCAAGGCAGCGGCGTGATACAGGGATTTCGCGCAGGATGTCTTTCACGACGATGTCCTGAAAGGCATGAGCCCGGATGAAACGCAGGGCACGGACAACCGTCTCGTCGTCGATGGCGAGGATGTCCGTCGATTGGCGGCTGGTGACGCCCTTGGGAGGAATCAGCCGAGGCTCCTCAGAAACTTGCTCTCCCTGGCTCAGCCGATCTAAGAGGGCCATCGCTTCGTACCCGATGCGCTGTCCGGCAATGGCAATGCTGGAAAGCGGCGGGGTGGAAACGTCGCACATCAATTCATCGTTGTGGCCGGCTAGGATGGCGATCTCGTCGGGGACGCGTATTTCGCGAAGGTGGCAGATCTCAGCTAACTGCCGTCCCCGGTGGGCATCAACGGTGAGAATTCCAATCGGAAACTCAAGCGAGTCTAACCAGCTACTGACGCGTCGTTGCTGCTCGTCCCAACCAATTTTGCGACCCACTCGATAGCCAGGCTTGTACTCGTCGCAGGGAAAGCCTGCTTCACGGACGGCAGACATGAACTCTCGGCCCCGCTTCGTCGAGTACTCATGGCTTGGGGGAGCGAAGAAAGCGAAACGCTCGAACCCGCGGTCTCGCAAATGTTCCAGTGCGAGTTGGGCACGAATGGCGTCGTCCGTAACGACGTCATGAATCCCTTCTTGACCTTCGTAAAGCGTGTCGATGTTGATCGTCGGAAGTCCACGACGGCGAATGTGTTCAAGCTGCAACCGATTGCTGATTCGTGCAATGATGCCGTCGCCACACCACTTGTCTGGTAAACTCGAACGTAGCTCGTGATCACGCGGATCGATGAGAAGGTGCCAATGGCCGTAGGTTTGTGCGTAGTCGGCTATCCCTCGAATGACGCTAGCTTCCCAACTCCCCTCGGTTTCAATTAGAACCGCGACTTGTCGGACTTGGCGTTTTGGAGAATCAGTTTCGGGCATAGCTGGCGAAGGGAGAGAGAAGCCGAAGTTCATCAAACTATGACCAGTATAAACAAGCCTTGCGCGAATTCGAGAGGAATAATCCGTATTCGTTAAACGAACTTATCTCTTATTTGCGCATGATAATAGCGTTTTTTCTTGTTATTTAGGGCATGGATGCACCGGTTGAGACTCTTCAAGGTCGTCGCTATCCTGAGTCGAGGTCATCAAGCAACGATTCACTTTTGGCCCCATTCTCCCGTTCTCCAGCATTGGCAGTTTCTATGAGCACACGATTGAAGCAGAAAGTTGCCGTCGGGCTCATGAGCGGGACCTCAGGAGATGGCGTCGATGCCGCGCTGCTTAGCACGGATGGTGATAGCAAGATTGCATTCTATGGTGGGCTAACACACTCGTTCGACGAAGATCTACGAAGCCGACTGCTCGAAGCCTCGCAGCACGATGTGCCGACTTCGGAATTGCTGCGATTGGAGAAAGACATCAGTCTGCATCACTGCGAAGCAGTGCGCATGCTCCTCGATCAGCACAAGAAGGAAGCAAAAAAAGTAGAAGTGATCGGCTTTCACGGGCACACGATTCGCCATATGCCTAGTGAAGGGATCACAATGCAGATCGGTAACCCTTGGCTCCTAGCCCGGGATTTTGGTCTGCCCGTCATCAACGATTTTCGCCGTTGCGACATGGCTGCCAACGGGCATGGCGCACCCTTGGTAGCGCTCTTCCATCGCGCATTGTTTCTCAACGAGCCACATCCATTGGTCGTGTTGAATCTTGGTGGGGTTGCAAACGTCACCTGGTTGGGAGCCAACGACGAAATCATCGCCGGAGATACTGGTCCCGGATGTGGGCTTCTCGATGAGTGGGCACAAGCGATGGCCGATCTGCCTCACGACCGCGATGGTCAGCTTTCTTCTACGGGAACGCCTCACCAAGAAACCGTTGAGAAGTCACTAGAAGCAGAGTTTTTTCAAAGACCACTGCCGAAAGCAGCTGATCGATATGACTTCGACCATGTTGACGTTTCGCGACTCAGCGTAAACGACGGAGCCGCTACCCTTTGTGCGGTTACGGCGGAGGCGGTGTATCGAGCAGTCAAGGAACTCCCGTGTATGCCGGAAAAGGTTTGGGCGACCGGAGGAGGAACTCATCATCCAATTTTGATGAAGATGTTGGCCGATCGGTTCGGCAGCATCAGCAATGTTGATGAGATGGGGCTCAACCCAGACACGCTTGAAGCGGAGTGCTTCGCGTGGTTGGCTGTCCGTCATCAGCAGGGTTTGCCTTTGACAATTCCCGAGGTCACCGGTTGCGACAAGCCTGTTGTTGGTGGCGTCGAAGCGAATTTCCGATAAGAACGCTTAATCGGAGCTTTCAAGGTTCTTACGGGCTAGCTCCAAACAACCAACGACCGGATCAGTCACGATCTTCAGCGGGTTCGGTTCAACCGCTGAATCGTCAAGCTTCCTCAGCATCGATTTACGGATCGGCTCACTCCCGCAAAGCACTCCGCCGGCTAGTGCGAGAGGAAAGCTACTGCCTAGGGATAGTTTCTCCGCTGTCGTCTCGGCGAGCTTCGCAAGGGACGTTGCGGCTTGATCAACAATCCCAAGGGCCACCTCATCGTTGCTTTCCGCTGCCACGCTGACTTCACGCGCAAGGCTGGCAATGGCATAGCGGGTTTGGTTTTCCGATGAGAGCGCTTCGAGCAGTTTTCTTGGATCGCTTGCGCCAACTTGTTTAAGAATTGCGTCGGTCAGAATCGTTTCACCCCCGCGACCATCATGGGCTTGAGCTACTGCGCGTAGGGCCTCTTGTCCTATCGAAAACGCGCTCCCTTCGTCCCCAAACCAGTACCCCCAGCCCCCGGTAATGATCGTGCTGTCCTCAGTACTTCTGCCAATCGCAACCGAACCGGTCCCGGAGATGAGAGCAACCCCAGAGCCTGCGGGCGTGCCGGCGGAGAGGACTGCTTGTGCATCGTGAATGATTTCAAGCTTTTGGGCGATTTCTTGCCGCTCTACCCAGAGCGAGATCTGCTGCTGAACGCTTTCTAGTCCTGCTCCAGAGAGGGCAAACACTGCGAAATCGACGCTTCGCGGAGAGAAGGGCGAATCTTTCCACGCCTGGAGAATCGCCGCTTGCAGATTCGCGGTTGCCTCGGAGAGGCCAACGGCCATGACATTAGAAGTGCCGGCTCGACCACGTCCTATGATGGACATGTCTTCTCCGGGCCTAATCAGCGCCAGCCAAGCGACGGTCTTGGTGCCTCCGCCATCAACGCCTAGGACGATCAGCGACTGAGTCTCGTCAAGCTCGCTGCGAGTCGGTTCCTGAGACACAGTCACTTGTGCCCGTTTTGCAAGGCATTACGGAGATGTCCCCGAGCAGCCGCCAGATGTTTCCTCGCGGTCTCGGGGTCTTGATCGAGGCGATGACTGACGATGGCCGTTTTCAGTTCACCATCGCAGCGATCCAACAGCTCCTTCGCTTCCTCGGAAGTTAGATCTGTCAAATCACAAACGATGCGTTTCATCCGCTCGGTTAGCTTCGTATTGGTTGCCTGCAGATCAACCATGAGATTGCCATAGGTCTTACCGAGGCAAACCATTGCTCCCGTTGAGAGCATGTTGAGAACCATCTTCGTGGCGGTTCCCGCTTTCATGCGTGTTGATCCGCTCAAAACTTCAGGACCGACGACTGGAGTGATGCTAAGGTCAGCACGCGCGGTGAGCGCTCCGTCTTGGTTGCAGCTAAAACCAATCGTATAAGCTCCTTGGCTTCGTGCGTAATCCAAGCCGCCGATCACGTACGGAGTTCGCCCGCTGGATGCGATTCCAACAACAACGTCCTGGCTGCAGAGATCAATTTTCCGCAAGTCTTCGGCTGCGAGGTCGGGAGAATCTTCAGCTCCTTCGACCGCTTTTAGCATGGCACCTGGGCCGCCCGCGATGATTCCAACCACCTGTGAAGGGTCTGCATTGAAGGTGGGAGGACATTCCGCCGCGTCGAGGATACCAAGTCTGCCAGAGGTTCCGGCCCCGATGTAAACCAATCGTCCCCCATGTTGCAATCGATTGGCGATCACCTCGATTCCTTTGGCAATCGCCGGCGCTTGTTCGCCTACGGCAGCCGCGATCTTGGCATCTTCGGAATTGATCAATTCAACGATCGCGGCAGGACTTAATCCGTCCAACCGTTCCGAAGCCGGGTTCCTTGACTCAGTGGTGAGGTTTTCCAACATGCCCCCATTCTAGTATGAGCCTTGGTATCGAGACAGATTTACTGCGCGAAAGAGAGAAACAACTGCGCTGAGCTTTCTCCAAGATTCCTCACCGCGCCACTAGCCTAGAGCGTAGAGCGGTTATCATTAGTCATCGGCGTTCAAGCTATCTTTCTCGACCAAACAGATGTGCCTAGGACAAGCTAGAGTCATCCACGAGGCGTGCGACAGCCCCTTCAATTCCCGTTCAGCAGCAATCGTTAAATCATTTTTGGGTTCTTCGATCTCTACAGTAGGTCCTGATGAGTACCCCATTAACGTCATTCATCGAAGCTAGGATTCAGTAAGCAATGAGCACAGCGGAATACTCCACAGATCGACTTCTCTTTAACGAAGGTGCCGAGCTGGAGAAGATTTCTTGCCACGTCTTTCAAAACGCTAAAAACGCCAGCACTTACGTAGCTGCTCAAATTGCCGACCTTATTAGGAGTAGGACGGAACAAGGGGAGATGTGCGTACTGGGTCTTGCAACTGGCAGTACCCCGGTTTCTGTCTATGACGAATTGGTTCGGCTTCATCAGGAGGAAGGCCTTAGCTTTCGGAACGTCATCACGTTCAATCTAGATGAGTATTTCCCAATGCAGCCTGAAGAGCTGCAGAGTTACGTTCGCTTTATGAACGAGCATCTCTTTGATCGGGTTGATATTCAGAAAGAGAACGCACACGTTCCTGATGGAACACTCGATGAATCGGAAGTGGCCGACTACTGTCGCGACTACGAACAAGCGATCATTGACGCAGGCGGCATCGACATTCAACTATTAGGCATCGGACGCACGGGGCATATCGGCTTCAACGAGCCGGGTTCGGGGCGTGAAAGCCGCACGCGTCTCATTACGCTCGATAAGGTGACTCGTCGTGACGCAGCCAGCGACTTCTTCGGGGAAGAGCATGTTCCGAAACGGGCCATCACGATGGGCGTGGGGACGATTCTCGAAGCACGGCAGATTTATCTGCTCGCTTTTGGTGAAGGGAAAGCGCCGGTTGTTGCCCAAGCGATCGAGGGTGAGGTTTCTAAGTCCATCGCGGCCAGCTTTCTGCAGGAACATGCCAATGCCAAAATCGTTCTCGACGACGCGGCCGCTGAGCAGCTCACCCGCTACCGTTGTCCATGGGTGCTGGGTCCTTGCGATTGGGACGAGGCCCTGATACGCAAGGCCGTCATTTGGCTCTCACAACATTTGCAAAAGCCGATCCTCAAGCTGACGGTCGAAGATTACAACGAAGAGGACCTGCAAGAACTGTTGGCAAAGTATGGCACGGCCTACGATATCAATCTAAAGGTGTTCCGTCATCTGCAGTCGACAATTACGGGTTGGCCGGGTGGCAAACCGGCTCATGCGCGTCTGCCCGGTGATCGTCCGCGCGAACATGACGATATCTTTCCGAAGCGAGTGCTGGTCTTCTCGCCGCATCCCGACGACGACGTGATCTCAATGGGAGGCACGCTTGGCCGGCTGGCTGACCAGGGGCACGAGGTGCATGTTGCCTATCAGACTTCAGGCAACATTGCCGTCTTCGACGACGATGTCCGTCGCCAAGCCGACCTGATTTCTGACTTCAAAGATGCTTTCGAAATCCCCGACGAAAAGGTCAGCGAAATACTCAACGGGATTCAAGAGGCGTTGGCAAACAAGTCGCCTGGGCAAGTCGACAGTGATGCTGTTCAAGAAGTGAAAGGCCTGATCCGTAGAGGTGAGGCGCGTGCAGGGGCACGAGTTTGCGGGGTCCCTGCCGAGCGACTTCACTTTCTTGACATGCCGTTTTACGAGACGGGTCGCGTTCGCAAGAAACCGCTTGGCGAGGAAGATATTCAAATCATTGTGAACTTGTTGCAAGAACTGAAGCCGCACCAAGTTTACGCAGCAGGCGACTTGTCCGATCCTCACGGCACGCACCGAACTTGCCTGAAGGCAATCTTACAGGCGTGCGATCGCGTGCAGCAGGAATCGTGGTACGAGGTGTGCGATGTCTGGCTTTACCGTGGCGCTTGGCAAGAGTGGAGTCCGCACCAGATCGAAATGTCGGTTCCACTAAGCCCGGACGAGATGCTCCGTAAACGCAACGCGATCTTCAAGCACGAATCGCAGAAAGACCGCGCCCTTTTCCCTGGCCCTGACCCGCGAGAGTTCTGGCAACGGGCTGAAGATCGAAACCACAAAACGGCACATGTTTACGACGCGTTGGGACTAGCCGAGTATGAAGCGATTGAAGGCTTCGTTCGTTGGAAGGGCGACTTGGACGCGTTGGTATAGTAGCAACCCTGGACTTAGCTCAGCCGTCCCGACTCTGACCTTATCCGGATACTTTTCGCCATTCAAACCGTCGACTCGGTCATCGTTGTTCTTTACCTCTTGGGCGCCCTCGGCCTGGGGCTCTGGGTAGGGCGCGGTCAGAAGAGTACGGTTGACTACTTCTTGGGCGGTAGGTCGCTCCCCTGGTGGGCGTTGTTGCTTTCGATCGTTGCTACCGAGACCAGCACAGTGACGTTTCTTAGCGTCCCAGGGTTCGTTTTCGCCGCGGGTGGCGATATGACCTTCCTGCAAATCACCTTCGGCTACGTTGTTGGCCGAATCCTGGTCGCCTATCTCCTCTTGCCGCTCTTTTTTCGTGGTGAACTGTTCACCTCTTACGAGGTGCTCGAAACCCGCTTTGGCACCGCGACCCGCCGTGCGACTTCGCTCCTCTTCTTGATCACGCGAAACGTCAGCGACGCGCTCCGGCTCTATCTCTCGGCACTTGCCATGCGAGAGGCGATCGGTCTGGATTTTACGACCTGCGTCGTGGGCCTTGGCATCATTACTATCGCCTACACTTTCTTTGGAGGGATGAAGTCCGTCGTCTGGAACGATTGTGTCCAGTTCGTTATCTATATGCTGGGTGCCTTCATTGCGCTGCTTGTGATCCGCAATCAACTTCCAGGCGGCTGGGAGCAGCTTTGGAAGTTTGGCCAGGATAGCAATCGCTTACGAGTGTTTGATTTCGATTTCGATCTCACGAAGAAAACGATGACGTTTTGGGCCGGACTGGTTGGTGGGCTCTTCTTAACGGCTGCCACGCACGGCACTGACCAAATGATGGTCCAGCGCTATTTGTCTGCCAAGTCAGAACGCTCCGCGGGTCTGGCGATCATCATGAGCGGCGTGCTTGTTATGGCACAGTTTGCATTGTTCCTATTCATCGGAGCAGCGCTCGCTTGTTTCTACCAAGAGTTTCCCGTTAGTGAGCAGTTCGGCGACAAAGGGAACGACCGTGTGTTTGCATACTTTATCGTTAATAACTTGCCGGTTGGGCTGGTTGGTTTGACCATTGCGGCCGTACTAGCTGCAACGATGTCGACACTCTCCAGTTCACTGAACTCTTCGGCCACGGCGTTCATTAACGATATTTATCTTCCTTTGAGAAAGAACGAGTTGAATGCTGTACAGCAGTTTAAGCTTGGACAACTCTCCACGGCGGTCTTTGGTGTATTACAAATCATTATCGCCCTGCTAAGTGAAGAGTACGGAGCAACACAGAATACGGTAGGTAAAGTACTTTCAGTAGCAGGGTTTGCGCTAGGTCCTATGTTAGGGATGTACTTTCTAGCTGTACTTACCCAGCGCGTGACACAGGTCCCCGCTCTGCTTGGCTTCGCTTGTGGAATCTATGTCTTGGTTTGCGTGACCTATATTGCTAGCGTCCACTGGGCGTGGTTCTCTGCGATCGGCGCAGTTTCAACATTGCTTTACGGGCTGATGTTTAGCTTTCTAATCGACAAGTCTCCCTCGGACTCGTTGCAAGGTAACTAGAGGATGCTATGAATTCTTACAAACTGCTATTAGCAATCTTTCTTCTTGCGTGCCTGCAGAGTGCCACTTCGGCAGAGCAGTTACTGCCTTCCTCTCGTCTCGAAAAAACCACGCCCGAGCGTCTTGGGTTCGATCCCGGGCACCTTTCGCGAATTGAGACGCAGGTTCGCAGCGAGATTCTCAAAGGGAAAATCCCCGGTGCGGTCGTCGTGGTTGGTCGCCAGAAGGGCATCGCCTATGCCAAGGCGTTCGGAAATCGTCAGGTGGAACCTTCTAAAGAGAAGATGATGCTCGACACCGTGTTCGATCTAGCGTCGCTGACAAAACCAATCGCCACAGCAACCAGCATCATGATTCTTGTCGAGCGTGGGCAAGTCAGTCTACGTGAACCGGTTTCCACGTACCTGCCTGAATTCGGCCAGAACGGCAAAAAGTTAATCACGGTCGAACAACTGCTGACTCATCAGGGAGGACTCATCCCTGATAACAAATTGGCGGACTATCAAGACGGAATTGACCAGGCCTGGACGAACATCTGGGAGCTTGAGCCGACCGACGCTTTAGGGAAGCGTTTCGTTTACACGGACGTGGGTTTTCTTGTCTTGGCCAAGATCGTCGAGAAAGTCAGCGGGCAAACGATTGCTGAGTTTGCTCTGGAGAATATCTATCAACCCCTCGGCATGACCGAGACCGGTTACGTGCCCGCGGATGAACTTCGACAGCGAGCTGCCACAACGGAGCAACGCGAGGGGCGCTGGATGAAAGGTGAGGTCCACGACCCGCGCGCTTATTTGCTTGAGGGAGTCGCCGGGCACGCGGGACTATTCTCGACAGCTCACGATTTGTCAATTTACGCTCGCGCGTTGCTGGCCGGAGGCACCCTTGATGGGCGGCGAATTCTCGGCCGGATAACGCTCAACGAAATGACCTCCCCACGCAACATCGCCGGGCAACGACGGGGGCTCGGCTGGGACATGCGGAGCAAGTACTCCAGCAATCGGGGCGAACTGCTCACTAAGCACGCTTTTGGTCATGGCGGCTTCACCGGCACGGCCATTTGGATTGATCCCGAGCTTGATCTGTTCTACATCGTTCTCTCCAATCGCGTTCATCCCGACGGTAAGGGGAGCGTTAATCCACTTGCGGGGCGGATAGGTACGATCGCAGCCGCATCGATCGTTGAAACGAAGAAACCTGCCGCGACACGCTCCAAAGCTTCCAGCGGACGAGTCGTTTTCAATGGAATTGATGTGCTCGAGCGTGAGAAGTTCAAGTCCCTAGCCGGTGCACGAGTCGGACTAATCACGAACCACACAGGACTCAACCGCGAGGGAAAACGGACGGTTGATTTGATTCACACTGCGGAGCGGACCGAGTTGGTCGCCATCTTCAGCCCGGAACATGGCCTGCAAGGAAAACTCGATCAGGCAAACATCGACCACACCACCGACGAGGCAACGGGCTTGCCGGTTTACAGTCTCTATGGCGAGTCGCGCAAACCGAGCGAGGGGCAACTCCAAGGTATCGACACGCTGGTCTTCGATATCCAAGACATAGGTGCGCGGTTCTATACGTACATCTCGACGATGGGGTTGGCGATGGAAGCAGCGGCGGAGCAAGGCATTCGCTTCGTCGTGCTGGATCGTCCGAATCCCTTGAATGGTCTCATCATCGAGGGGCCGCTGCTGGACGAAGGAAAAGAGTCTTTCATCGCCTACCACTCGATGCCGGTCCGTCATGGCATGACGATTGGCGAACTGGCGAAGATGTTCCGCAAGGAACGAAACCTGAACCTCGCTCTCCGCGTTGTTGAAATAACGGGTTGGAGTCGCGGTGACTATTGGGATCAAACCGGTCTCACTTGGGTAAACCCCTCACCGAATATGCGTAGCTTGAACCAAGCGGTGCTTTACCCGGGAGTCTGTTTGCTGGAGCCAACCAATGTATCGGTAGGCCGCGGTACCGATACCCCGTTCGAAGTCGTGGGGGCACCATGGATTAAGGAGCGTGAGTTGGCCAAACACCTCAACAGCATGGAGTTGGCGGGCGTCCGCTTTGTTCCAATCCGATTCACCCCCACAGCGAGCAAGCATAAGGGCGAAGAATGCGGAGGCGTGAATATCATCGTCACGAATCGACAAGGCTTTCGAGCCTTCCCGGTCGGCTTGCACCTAGCCGCGGCGCTCCAGCAGTTCTACCCAGACGATTGGGATACCACGCGAATGAATCACCTTTTGCGCAGCGATGATGTGTTGGCGACTATTCTCCAGTCCAAAAGCCTTGCGGAGTGCAAAGCGAAGTGCCAGCAGCAATCAAACCTGTTTAAGAAGAGGCGGCAGCCGTACTTGCTGTATCGGTAGCCGCTAACGCCGCTTGCGTGCAGAACCGGCAGTTCCCGTGATTGCCAAAATTAGAAGCACAGTGGTACTAGGCTCTGGAACTGCTGAGGAGGCCAACGCACCAGAGCCGCTGGGCGCAAAGTTCTGTTGCCAGGTCAGAAAGTCTGCACCGTCGGAGTTGCCATCGTCGTTCGCATCCGAGTCGCCGTTCGCTCCATAGTCGCCGAGCCACTGCGTAAGGTCCTGGCCATCAACGTCGCCATCCCCGTCGAAGTCCGCAGGGTCGGTCGCTACCAAGCCGGCCAAGTATCCATCCGGATTGTGCGAAATCGTATCGAGGTAGATCGTTGCATCACCTGCTCCAAAAAACTGAATCGAATCGATGGTCACCGTTGAGCCCGTGATACTTCCGTTTCCGGTTACCCAACCTTCCCATTGCCGATCGTCTTCGAGATTCCACTGGTAGAGGTGCCACTCGCCATCGGCCTGGACTGGTTGAAGAAATCCCCGGTCCGCGGTGCCCGGATCGTCGAGAGCAATTTGTACGGTAATCCCCGGATCGTCGGTCTTCAGCCAAAAGCCGATGAAACCCTCTGAGGTGAAGGCATCGTTGTTGCCGGGGCTACCGCCGCCAGCCAGATGTCGGAAGAACCATCCCCCAGGATCGCCGTCGATAAACAATTCTTGTGATCCACTGCCGCTCTGGGCTTCGGTGGTCACCATCGTCGCGGTCGAGTTCGCACCGATGCCAATATTCGATCCGGAAAATGTCGGAGACGAACTGAAGTTGCCCTCGTTCACCTCGAAATCTTCCAAGGAGTTGCCTTGCCCACTGGCATTGGGGTCGCTGAACGAATCGATAAGTGCCTTAATGGATGCCCGCTCGCTGGAGCTATAGCCGTTGAAGTAAGCCGGCTGGTCGTAGAAGTTGATTCCGTCGGCTCCCATTAAGAAGGCGCGTTCGATTTGGCTCCGCGTCAAGGCGGCCCCGCCTCCGCCGCCCGCGACATGAAGATAGGAGGCGAGTGTTGGCCTTACGTCCGTGTTCGTCGGAATGCTCATGGTATTAAGCAGGTTGTCATTGAACAAATCACCGTCATTGGACGCACTCAAGTAGATCATAGGCATCATGATGTCGAAGTAATCGTTCTCCAGCCATGTCCGGTAGTCCTGCATGTAGTCGTTCACGCCCACATCCGGATCACGCCATACCGAGGCCGAGTATTCCATCGTCCGACCGGTGCTCGTTTCCGCGGCATTCACCGTTTGGCTGATTGTTGCCACGAGGTCGGTAATCCGCCCCGCGATGTAGTTCTCATAAGCCGCCGCATTCGCTGGGTTCGAGCCGTCCAAGCCCGTTGCCGCGTTGAACAGCTGATGCGAGAGCGAATCGTGCGGCAAGCGATCAAAGTTCGAAGTGCCCGGGATATAGCGAATGTAGTCGAGATGGATGCCGTCGACGTTGTAGTTGGTCGCCACATCGTTGACCACGTTGTTGATGTGCGTGTGAACCTCCGGCAGGATTGGATTCACGCTGGAATAAGGCAACGTGCCCCAGCCGGCTTGCGGTTCAAGGTTGCCGTTCAAATCACGCAGGCGGAAGCTGGGATTCGTGTTGTTGTACATGTGGCCGCTTGGTGGATTGATTGAATTCGTGTTCCACATGTTGGTGGAATTGAACCAAGCATGGACTTTCAAGCCACGTGAGTGTGCCGCATCGAGGGCCGTCTGCAAGGGGTCGAACCCGTTGGTCATGAATGCAGCCCGCGGTTCGACGTTGCTGTTGTACAGAGCGTCGCCGCGTGCTCGTACTTGCCAGACAACATCGGTGAACCCTTCATCAGCAGCATCCTGCATGATGCTGTTGATCTCGTTGGTCATCGACGTGATGTTACCTGTGAATGGAAAGTCGAAACGGTCAACGAAGATCGTTCTCGTTTCTCCAAAGTCAGCTCGTGCCGTTGTTGTCACAGAAAGCAGAATGGTGGCGCATGCTGCGTGAAAAAGAAAAGCTCTCATCGTTTCCCTGTTCCGTATCAAATGAAGAGACGCATTACCTCCATGTTAGGCACTGGCGAAGAACTAAACAACGTTATGGTTCTGTCCGATTTCCGAAAGAATAAGCACGACTTGTGCTGTGTTCATTAGCCGCTTCGCAAAAGCGTGAGGGGTTTGCGCAAGTCGGAGGTGTCCACTTATGGGTTTGCCTTAGAATCGACTGCAAGGCAGCTTGGTCCACGCTTGCAACTCCAACGAGGAATGTTTGTTGTGTCTCAAAAGATAAAGTCTCCGCACAGGAGGAAGGCTTTCACCTTAGTCGAGTTACTCGTAGTGTTCGCTATTATCGGCGTGTTAGTTGGACTGTTGCTCAGCGCCGTTCAGGCTGCTCGCGAGTCTGCCCGCAGGATGAATTGCCAAAGCAATCTAAAGAATGTCTCGCTGGCGTGCCTGTCCTACGAGTCTTCTCAGGGAAGATTGCCGCCCGGCTCAGCGATCAATCGTGTCCGCACGCGCAACGGGCTCAGCCTGCACGTCGAGCTTCTCTCGTATGTCGAACAGAATGCTCTGGAGGAGTCAATCAAACGGCAGGTCGAAACCTTCCGCAAGAACGACCCCGCGCGACAGCCGCCGAATATCTATGACCTTGAGCAAGTCAATGAAATTGAGGTCGAGATCTATCGTTGCCCTAGCGATAGCGAAGTGATTGACAATCGCAACGGCGAGGACCTTTCGGCCTCCAGCTACGCGGGTGTCACCGGCTCGGCAGCCAGCCGTGGTGATGCGGAACATTTTGTGGGAGAGGACGACAACCTTTGCGGTGTCGTCAACTTCGACGGCGTTTTCTTCCCAGGTAGTCGCGTGAAGCTGCGGCAGATTCAAGACGGCACCACCAACACGTTGTTATTTGGGGAGCGTTGGTATCAGTTGCGTGCTTGGACGGCCGGCGCGTTCTGGCGACCTGAGGCAACGGGTAGTCTAGCGACTATGCCGGTGCCTGATTCTTGCCTCAGTGCGTTAAAGAACGTCGACATGAAGGCTCCCTTGAATGCTTCGCTCCCAACGGACGGCTACTACCGCGGTCACGAAGACGATGACCGTCCGGGCCCCGCACCGCCCGAACTGAAAATCACCGGATACAATAATTTGCCGTTTGGAAGTTTTCACCCGGGCGGTGCCAACTTCAGCACGGTCGATGGGAGCGTCCATTTCGTTAATAATGATATCGCTGGGGAGATTTTACTTGCCCTTGCTTCACGTGATGGAGCGGAGCTTACCCCGGAGCCCTGGAATTAGTTGATACAATCTATCGGCTGAGCCAAATCGTAAGGACCAATTCTTGCTTGTTTCTCGTCACAGATATGCTGTCTTTCTATTGCTTGCTTTCGGTTTGTTCTTGAGTGGCTCACCTGCAAGTTTCGCGGATGAAGCGAAGAACCTCACTCCATCGCCGCGACGTGAGTTTCGCGCCGCCTGGATCGCGACCGTTGCCAACATCGATTGGCCCTCGAAACCTGGGTTGAGTACCGAAGAGCAGAAGCGAGAGCTGATCGCGCTGCTGGATTGTGCCGTTGAGCTGAATCTCAACGCGATTGTTTTTCAAGTACGTCCGCATTGCGATGCGCTTTATGCCTCGGAGTTGGAACCTTGGTCGGAGTATCTCACCGGCACGATGGGCAAGCCGCCCGCGCCGTTCTATGACCCGCTGGAACTGGCGGTCGAGGAATGCCATCGTAGGGGATTGGAGCTGCACGCTTGGTTCAATCCCTATCGAGCGTCGCATCCCTCGGGCAAGAGCGAATTGTCAGAGGATCACATCAGCAAACTGAAGCCGGAGGCTGTACGTGAGTACGGTAAGTACCTCTGGCTCGATCCTGGTGAACCGTCAGCCGTGGATCATTCGTTGGCCGTGATTCTCGACGTGGTCCGTCGTTACGACATTGATGGCGTCCACTTTGATGACTACTTTTATCCGTATCCGATCAATGACGACGATGGGAAGCCACTCGACTTTCCTGACGAAGCGAGTTGGGAGAAGTCGCAAGCGACTAGCGCTTCACTTTCCAGAAACGACTGGCGACGGCAGAATGTTAATCAGTTCATTGCCCGCGTTGCCGAAGAAGTAAAGAAAGCGAAACCTTGGGTGAAGTTCGGCGTCAGCCCGTTTGGGATTTGGCGTCCAGGATACCCTAGCGGCGTGACCGGGTTTGACGCTTATGACAAGCTCTACGCTGATTCGCAAAAGTGGTTCCACGAGGGGACTGTCGATTACTTAACGCCTCAGCTTTATTGGAAACTCGGCAGCAAAGGCCAAAGCTACTCGGCATTGCTCCGCTGGTGGCAAGAGGAGAACAAGCAGAACCGCCATCTGTGGCCGGGGCAATATACTTCTCGCCTGCTGGGCGAAGGTGCCAAAGCGTGGCCGTCTGAAGAGATCGTTGCACAAATCTGGGCAACCCGAGCGCAAGAAGGTGCCACAGGGAACGTCCACTTCAGTATGAAAGCATTAGCTCGGAACTCGGATGGCATCGCTGATGATTTGAAGTCGGGAGCGTATCAAGAGCCTGCGTTAGTGCCAGCGACTCCTTGGCTCGACGCACGCGGCAAGGTGCCTGCAATACCTAAGGTTGAGGCCAAGCTTCTGCAAGATTTGGCGGTGGTGGAGTTTGCCACTGAGGATGGCAAGCAGCCCTGGCTGTGGACGGTGAGTGCGAAGTATGGTCCCCACTGGAAGATACGTGTGGTCCCTGGGCATAATAATCGTCTAGAAATGCCGGAAACGTCTCGCTTCGAGGGTGAGTTGCACGCGTTGGAAAGCGTCGGCGTTTCCGCGGTCGACCGCCTTGGCCGACAAAGCGAGTACTCTTCGACCGTTTATTCTTCCGGCCAGTCCCACTAACGAAACGCATTCTCTTGTCCGAAGTTTCCGTTCCGCCTGCTGAAGAAGCTACGAAGAGCGAGCGGAATCCGTGGCTGTGGATTCCCAGTCTGTACTTTGCTGAAGGGATTCCCAATGTCATCGTCGTGACCGTCTCGGTCGTCATGTTCAAGAATATGGGCGTTTCCAACACGCTCATTGGGCTGTACACAAGTTGGCTCTACTTGCCGTGGGTGATCAAGCCTATTTGGAGTCCGCTGGTCGATCTGATGAAAACGAAGCGTTGGTGGATTGTCGCCATGCAGCTTCTGATCGGTGCCGGCTTAGGTGGCGTTGCCTTGAGTTTGCCGGGTGATAATTTTGTCCGCTACTCAATGCTGTTTCTGTGGCTGTTGGCTTTCAGTTCCGCAACTCATGATATCGCGGCGGACGGATTCTACATGTTGGGCTTGTCGGAGCATCAACAGACGTGGTTCGTAGGAATCCGCAGCACGTTTTATCGACTCGCGATGATCACGGGCCAAGGGCTGCTGGTTATCTTGGCCGGCCGGTTGGAAAAGTTGTTTACTGAGCCGTCAACGGAATTGTTGACATTTCATATTTCAGCTCTTGGAGGCGGGCAAAGCCTCTCGTCTCTTTATTTTTGGTTCGCACAGCATCACGAGGGCGTTGCGGCCGCTTGGTCAATCACGCTTGGCGTGGCTGCGGCGTTATTCATTCTGATTGCGTTCTGGCATTGGCTGACCCTACCCAAGCCCAAGGGAGACGAGCTGCGAAGTTCCACCACGCTCAGCCAACTTTACGCGGGAACGCTGGATACCTTCGGTTCTTTTTTTCGTAAGAAAGAGATTGTTTCTATTCTTGCCTTTCTCTTGCTTTATCGCTTGGCAGAAGCCCAGTTGGCGAAGATGGCTTCTCCGTTTCTTTTGGACAAACGCTCATTGGGCGGGTTAGGGCTGGAGACCGATAAAGTGGGAATCGTCTACGGAACGGTCGGCGTCACGTTGCTCACACTTGGGGGTATCCTCGGCGGAGTGGTTGCTGCGAATCAGGGGCTTAAGCATTGGTTGTGGACGATGGCTCTCGCCATCAACTTACCGAATGTCGTTTACGTCGTCCTAGCCTACACCCAACCAGAGAACCTGCTACTCGTTAACTTAGCTGTTGCGATTGAGCAATTCGGCTATGGTTTCGGGTTCACGGCTTACATGCTGTTTACGCTCTACATTGCCAAGGGCGAACACGAGACCGCGCATTACGCGATCGGCACCGGATTCATGGCCCTCGGGATGATGCTCCCCGGCATGGTCAGCGGTTGGTTGCAAACGAAGCTGGGTTACCAGCATTTCTTTCTATGGGTGATGCTTTGCACAATCCCCAGCTTTGCTGTTTGCAAGCTTGTGAAGATCGATCCCAATTTTGGTCGTCGTGAAGCTGCGCCGGGAGGCGAGTGATGCAAATTGCTCGACTGCGAAAGGAGAATGCTTCCGCTCTCTTGGAATTATGGAATGGCGTCGCAACTCACGACAGCGTGACCGCGCAGATTTTCGCTGAAAAGATTTGGGGGGATGCCGACTTTGACGAAGAGTTAGCACTTGTTGCCTTTGAAGCCGACGAACCCGAAGCCGATGAACCCGTTGCATTCGCTCATGCTGTGGTGAGGCAACTTGCCACCGGCAGTCGCGGCTACTTTAAATTCGTTGCCGTTGCACCCCAGTATCAACGCCAAGGAATCGGTCGTCAGCTCGTTGAACAGCTGCACCAGAAGCTAATGGAACAAGGCGTAAAAGAAGTACGGATTGCCGAGTCAGCCCCAAATTACTTGACGCCCGGTGTTGACGTAAGGTACGAAACCGCGATCGGGTTTTTTGAAGCCCTGGGTTACGAACGAATCGGCGAAGCGAAGAACCTGTTGCTCAATCTGAGGGAGCGAGATTTCTCGACCACGGACCGCGTAAACGAGTTGGCGAGTACCGGCATCGAGATTTGTCGTGCCACGTGCAAAGTAATGCCGCAAGTCAATGAGTTTCTCGATGCGTTCTGGCCTAGTTGGAAAGCAGAGGTCGCCCTGGCCATGACTTGCAATCCGCCTGCGATGCATCTTGCTCTTTCGAAGGAGTCGGTTGTTGGCTTCTCGGCCTACGACGGCAACAATCAAGGGACCGGCTGGTTTGGCCCGATGGGCACTCACCCTGATTTCCGCGGACAGGGGATCGGGCAGGTTCTTTTGGCACGTTGCCTGCGTGATTTGCAATCACAAGGTCTCTCTCAGGCGATTATTCCCTGGGTAAGCGAGACGAGCCTCTACGAAAGTCAACTTGGTGCGGTACTTGATCGCACTTTCGTTCGCTGGGAGCGAAAACTGGCGTGGATTTGCTAGCCGTGCGCGAGGGAAAGATACGATGTTAGACAATCAGCCAACGACGATTCGCGAGAAGCTCGCTCAGTTGATGTTCGTGCGCATCGGTTCCAATCTACCGCCAGTCGTTACTGCCGACGAGGATGTTGCGAGAGTCGAAGAGCTTCTCAGTGAGCTTCCGCTTGGAGGGTTGATCCTCTTCAACGGTCGGCGGAAAGAAACTTCAGCCACGCTGGCTCAGCTCCAATCGAAGAGCGAGTTTCCCTTGTTGGTGGGAGCTGATATTGAGCGTGGCGTCGGACAGCAAGTCTTGGGGCATGCCGTTTTCCCTCACGCAATGGCCTTCGATGCGTCCGGTCCTGAGGCCGTTCCCTTGGCGCGTGAGTTTGCTCAGGTAACCGCTCAGATGGCACGTGCCAATGGGATCCATATCGCCTTTGCGCCTGTTGCCGATGTGAACTCCGAGCCCAAGAACCCAATCATTGCCACGCGAGCGTTCGGAAATACCCCTGATCGCGCCGCAGAACTTGTAGCCGCCTCTATCGAAAGTGCTCAAGCAGCCGGATTGTTAACAACCGCGAAGCACTTTCCTGGCCATGGTGACACCAAGGACGATTCCCATAGTGACTTGCCGTTGGTTGAAAAGTCCCGAGAAGAGTTGGAAGCCTGCGAGCTTGTTCCCTTTCGAGCAGCGATTGAGCAGCAAGTCGCTCTGATCATGACCGCCCACGTGCAATACTCGCAGCTTGACTCGTCAGGCAATCCGGCGACGCTCTCGTCGAATATCCTAACGGAGATTCTTCGCAACGAACTAAACTACAAGGGCGTTATCGTCAGCGATAGTCTTCTGATGGAAGGTGTGAAACAGCAGACCGACAACGAAGGCGATCTAGCGATTGCCGCAATCAACGCCGGCGTTGATCTACTGCTCGACGTTGCCGATCCTGTCGCGACGCTTGCTTCTCTGGAGAAGGCGGTTTCGGCAGGCCAGCTCCAAGCCGACCGTGTTGAGGAGGCTTTCGACCGTGTCTGGAATCTCAAGCGGATGGTCTTCGAAGGGAACACTCCTCGAAGTAGCAATCCCGAAGAGGGTGAAGAGGCCGCAATTCAACTGGCGGAAAGAGCCGCCCGTGGTGCCGTCACGGTGGTCAACAACACTGAAGGCATGTTACCCCTTTCCAAAGAGAAGAGCCTACTTGCAGTGTTGCTGAAGCCGTTCACGACGAGTCTTGATGATCAGGAGCAGCCGCTCGCCTCAGCACTCCGTAGCCGGTTCGACGCGGTCAATTACTTTGAGCTTGGCCCGGAGAGCGACGAAGCCCTCACGGCGAAGATCCTCAAGCAGGCAGAATCAGCCGAACAGGTTTTGGTCGCCATGATCGTCAAACCGGCGGCCTGGCATCGTTTTGGGTTGAGTGAGGAACACGCCACGCTCACCAAAGCGCTGCTGATGAATCCTAACTGCGTCCTCGTTTCTCTTGGCACCCGCGAAGCGTTCGACCCATTTCCCGAAGCGAAAGTACAGATATGCACGTTCAGCGACGTTCCCGTCTCGCAACGCGCCTTAGTGGAAGCACTCGTTTAGAATGCCACAGAAGCTGAACTTCCTGAAGTAATTTTCTCCAGCGAAACTGAGTCGTGATATCTATGACCGCACGCCGAATCTTATTGGCACTTACCGTTGCTTGGCTGCTTGTTCTAGCCGCTACTTCGCCATTGCTGGCTCAAGAAACAGACAGCAGCAAACGATTGAGAGCCCCAGTCGTACTCACCGACGAAGCGAAGCGGATTCATGAGTCTGCGATTCTCATCGACGGGCATAACGATCTTCCCTGGGAGCTGAGGAAGCAGGGTTCGGTCACGTTTGATCGCCTCGATTTGGCGAAGTTGCAAAAAGGCAAAGTTCACACGGACATCCCCCGTCTTCGAGAGGGCGGTATGGGGGCTCAGTTCTGGTCCGTCTACGTGCCGGCCAGCACCGCGGGCGAAGGAAAGGCCCTGTTGATGACGCTCGAGCAAATAAACATGGTCGAGGCCATGGTGGAGCGCTACCCGGAGACTTTTGAGTTTGCCTACACGGTAGAAGACATTCGCCGGATTCATCGTGAGGGGAAGATCGCTTCCTTGATTGGCGTTGAGGGAGGGCATTCGATTGAGAGTTCACTGAATGTGTTGAGGCAGCTCTACGACTTGGGTGCCCGCTATATGACACTCACGCATTCTGACAATGTTCCCTGGGCCGACTCCGCAACCGATGATCCAGAGCACAATGGCCTCACGGAATTTGGCGAACAGGTTGTTGCGGAGATGAATCGCCTGGGAATGCTTGTCGACCTTTCGCACGTTTCGCCAGCGACTATGAAGCACGCGCTTCGCGTCACCAAAGCGCCGGTTATTTTCTCACACTCCTCCGCACGAGCCGTTGCTGACCATCCGCGGAATGTTCCCGACGACGTGCTGAAACTCGTCACGGAGAATGATGGCGTGGTCATGGTGAACTATTTTTCGTCCTTCGTTGTTCCCCAGTCTGCCCAGCGGGACTTTGCTCGGACCGCCTATCGCGAAGAGCTCAAGAAGGAGATGAGCGACGCCAAAGAAATCGACGCTAAAATGCGAGCCTGGGAATCCGCCCGGCCAATCACTCCGGGGACGATTCACGATCTGGTGGATCATATCGTCCACATGATTAACGTCGCAGGGATTGATCATGTGGGGCTCGGCTCCGACTACGACGGCGTTCCCGTCGTGCCAGTTCAGCTTGAAGATGTCAGCACGTTTCCACTGATCACCCAAGCCTTGTTGGATCGAGGATATAACGAGGAGCAGATTCACAAAGTACTCGGCGAGAACTTGCTGAGAGTGATGAAGCGGGCCGAGGAAGTAGCTGCAGAGCTTCAACAAGCCGGCGAGTGAGCCAGTTATTCCTTGATCGAGGAATCGTCTTTCATCGTGACACGTACGTTGCGAAATGCGACCGCCCCGTGATCCATCTGCAGCATCAACGGCGCTTTTGCGACTTCCGGCAGAGGGGTTGATGCGTTCCCCGTAGGCGAATCGACCTCGACGTCTTGATGGATGACTTGGCCGTTGAGAATAACTTTGCGGAAGCGTGCGTTCTCTAGTTTCTTTCCCTGCTGATCGAATCGGGGCGCTTGGAACGCGATCTTCAGCGTTTGCCATTCTCCAGCCGGCTTGGCAGCATTGCCCTTGGGAGGGACGCCTTTGTCGATGTACTTCAGACCTTTTCCATCGGTCCGAAAAACCCAATGCGGGTAAATGCCCCCGCACTCGCGAGCGGTCGGCTGTATTTTGTCGTGGCTGTCATAGAGCTGGATTTCATAGCGGCGTTGTAACTTGACTCCCGAGTTGGAACCCTTACCAATGAGAAACTCTAGTTCAACCTCGCAATCGCCAAATTCTTGCTTGCTAACCAAATTGCTGGCTCTGGAGTTCCATTTTTTCGAGAGAGCCGCGATAACGCCGCTTCCCGGTACGGCGATTAAGTCGTTGGAGTCCGGTTTGAGCGTGACGTCTCCGCACAGCGTTGTGTTATTCCCGACTTTCGCAATACCTACAGGGCCCTCATTACTTATCAGATCAATGGCCGCAGTTTTTGGACCCTGGTTGGTAGCACTCAAAGTAAACGCAAGGCGATGTGTCCCCGCTGGCACCGTCTGATGGGCCAAGGGTGCCGCTCGCATGCCACCTAAGCCGGTTTGAGCCAGATCGAGATTCAGCGTATAGAACCCTTGCGGCGTAAGTTCATGGGGATGCTTGGCCTGGTCAACATTTTCAATGGAGTACGGCCAGACCGAGAAACCAAAGAGCGGCATTCCTGTAATCTTCAGCCCGGTGCCGTGCTTTTCGTCAACGAGTTGCAACCAGCGGACATCAGTTCGATTGCCGTTCTCTTGGGGCATCGCATAGTTGTGGAACATATCGTCGGTTCGTTCTGAGAACTCATCGACTTCAACGCTTCGTCTACGATCACTGTACGACTCCCAAGGGCCATTGCCGTAGTAGGAGGTTCTTGAGAGTTGTGACGGCACGCCCATGCTCACGCCAAAGCGAATCAGTTCAGGCAGAGATTCGTCTGCGTTTAGCTCCAACGCAACACTGACGGTGGCATCGGCGTGGAATGTGTATTTCGTCTCCAGTTGAACTTTGTCTTCATGGTTCTGTTTGACGACGATTTCGATAGAACCCAACTCTGTGGATCGCGATGTGACGGATTCAGTCTTCAGTAGTTTGTGCATTTGCAGCCAAAGTTTCTGCTCGGCTTCGCGCCTGCGGAATCGTCGGTCGTTGTCCGTAAGTGGCCGCCGAAAATTGACCCGTAGCGGGGCCTCCAGGTACTCAACCCCATTGTTCTTGTAGGAACTAAGCTCACCAGAGGACTTGGAAACCTTGGCGGAGAAGTCTTTTCCGTTAACGACAATCTCGGCATCCGTCTCTTCAACTCTGACTTCTCCTTGCAATTTGGGGACGTATTTTTGCGGTTCCTTGCGAGATTTGAGAAGCAACTGCTCCTTGGCAATCTCGTAACCCGCCTTGCACCACAGGCGGTCGGTCGTTTCGTGCAGGCTTAGGCGAAGCCAGTACTCAGCGGCTTCGTCGAACTTCACTGACTTGTAGGGAACACGAATCGTCGCCGTCTCACCCGCGCCAAGGTCTTGCTTCGGGAGCACTCCCACCTGCAACTCCTCTCCATTTCGAGAGAGCGACCAACGAATTTCGTATTCACTCAAGTTGGTAAAGCTGTGTCGGTTCGTGATTCGGACGAGCCCCTGTTCAAGATCCTCAGCTTCTATTTGCACCGGTTGGAACACGTATTTGCACTCGAACGCATGTGGATTGGGTGTCCGATCGGAGGCAAACACGCCGTTGAAGCAAAAATTGCCACTATTGGGCACGTCGCCAAAATCTCCCCCGTAGGCGTAGTACTGTTCACCTTGCTCGGTCGTCTGCTCGATACCTTGATCGATCATGTCCCAAATAAATCCGCCGATCAGGTTCGGCCGTTTTCGGATCTCGTCCCAGAAGTTACCGAGCGTGCCGACAGAGTTTCCCATGGCGTGCATGTATTCGCACATCACGATCGGGCGATCGATGCGAGTATTCTCTGAGAGGTTGACGATCTGATCAATCAGCGGATACATCCGACTGATCACGTCCACGAAAGCCGGATCGTCTGGGTTAGCCATTGTAGGCCATCGTTGCGTCAGGTAGCCCGCGCCTTCATGATAGTCTGGCTCAGTCGGATCACCCTGTGCGCCTTCATAGTGGATGAAACGTGAGGGATCGAAATCGCGAATCCAACCCGCCGCAGCGGCAAATGCCGGTCCAGTTCCCGATTCATTGCCCATCGACCAGGAGATGATGCACGGATGGTTCTTGTCCCGCTCGACCATACGGTAGATCCGGCTCAAGATCGGTAGTGACCAGGTCGCTTGCTGCGGAATGTAGCTTCCTAAGTGATGACATTCGATGTTGGCCTCTCCCATGACGTACAAACCGTACTGATTGCAAAGCTCGTAGAAGTGCGGATCGTTCGGATAATGGGAAGTTCGAACCGCGTTGAAGTTAAACTGTTTAAGCAACTCCACGTCCTTCCGCATGTCCTCACGAGTCAGGTACTTGCCCCGTACCGGGTGGTGGTCGTGGCGATTCACGCCCATGAGCTTCACCACCTTGCCATTGATCAACAGTTCATTCTGCTCGCTAAAGCGAACGTCTCGGAATCCGATCTGTTGGCTCCTCGCCTCGGCAACATTTCCGTCTGGAGCCGTGACCGTGAAAACCAAGCGATAAAGATGAGGCGTCTCTGCTGACCACTTCGCAGGATTTTTGATCTCTGCTTCCATGAGCGCGAACTTTTCGACATCACGCGGTGCCCACCGTTCGCGATAGATCTTTTCGATCGGCATTTCGAGAGGGTTGCTAAGAATCGCCTCTCCGCTAGCGTCGTAGAGCTGCGCTTGCAACTTCCAACCCGCGAGCTGATCAGTGTTTCCTTGGACCCACACGCGCGGGCGGATTTCCAGCGTGGCATTTTTATGCTTCTCGTCAAACTTGGTGCGGACATACCAGTCGTTAAGCGAGATTTTTGGTTGGGCAAGCAGCATGACTTCGCGGTGAATGCCGCTGAGTCGCCACATATCTTGGTCTTCGAGATAGCTGCCATCACTCCAACGAAAAACTTGCACAGCCAACCGGTTCTTACCCGGCCTTACGAATTCGGTAATGTCGAACTCGGCAGCGAGACGACTCCCTTGGCTGTAGCCGACTTCTTGTCCATTGATCCAAACATAGAATGCTGAGGAGACGCCACCGAAGTGTAGTATGAGCGACTGATTCTCCCAGCCTTCGGGAACTTCGAAATCGCGATAGTAACTGCCGACAGGATTGTCGCGATGAATCTTCGGCGGTTGTGGCGGCTGGGGGCCCTTCCAATCGAACTTTAAGTCCGGGTTGAGAATGTCAGGCGTGAAAGGATAGGTGATGTTCGTGTAAATGGGCTGGCCGTGTCCGTGCAATTCCCAATTCGAGGGAACCGGGATGTCCACCCAATCGTTTCCTGCAAAGTCTTCCTCCATGAAGTCCAAAGATCGTTCGTCCGTCTTCCCGACATACTTGAATTTCCAGGTGCCGTTCAAGCTGAGCATACGCGACTTCTCACGGTTTCCTTCCAAAGCATCGCTCGCGGTTTCGAAGGAATAGGAGGGAACCCGCGCGGGTAGCTTGTTCTTCTCGAAGACGACTTCGTTCTCCCAGTCGTTTCCAGCAGAAGCGAATTGCGTGAGGGAGAGAAATGCGAAGACGAGACAGGCGACTTTGTTCATCAGAGAGCTTTCTAACGACGTAAGGCAAATCCAAAGGAATAGGCTATTTCA
Organism: Lacipirellulaceae bacterium; assembly: GCA_040218535.1. Lineage (NCBI taxonomy): Bacteria > Pseudomonadati > Planctomycetota > Planctomycetia > Pirellulales > Lacipirellulaceae > Lacipirellulaceae bacterium. The sequence continues at coordinate 1,238,851 of JAVJRG010000012.1, forward strand.
ATACAACGGGTCATGTCCTGAACGTTGCGAGACTTCGCAAGACGAGCTTGCGAACCGAGGCGATGATCGGTTAAATGCGAGTCCGAAAAGAACTATGAATCCTGCGTAGGCCTGAGTCAAGGCACCGACGAGCGGCCAGTTTGCACAGTTATCGTGTCCGATACTGCGAAGGAGAGACGTGCATTATCTTTCGAAAACTTCTGCTGAGGTGAGCGTGGTCGTAAAATCCGCAGGATTGGGCGATCTCCGAGACGCTCAGGTCCGTCTCTCGTAGGAGTTTGGCCGCATGTTCAACTCGCACTCGAACCAAGTACTGCCTTGGCGAGGTTTCGAAAGCGTGGCGAAAACGGCGTTCAAAATGGCTTACCGAGAGCCCGGCCATTTCAGCCAGTTGTTCGCTAGAGAGATGATCAGCAAAGTGGGTGTGAAGGTGTTCCATCACCGTGGCAAACTTATCCACGCCGCCGACATTCGCTTGAATGCGTTCCACTTGGCGAGAGAATCCGGCGACTCCGATCACCCGACCGCGAGTGTCTCTTAGCGGGATTTTGCTTGTCATTACCAGACGGGGCGAACCAAGGTCTTCCGGGGCGCTTTCGATGCGATTCACGAGTGGCTCGCCAGATTCCATTACCGCTCTGTCATCAGCGCGATACTCGTCTGCCCGTGATTTTGGAAAGAAGTCGTGATCCGTCTTGCCGATTGCTTCCGCCTCGGAGGCCACACCGCAATATTCACACCCGCGACGATTGAGAGCCATGAACCTTCCTACGCGGTCTTTTGCGAAAAACGAGAGGTTAGGCTGATAATTAAAGAGGGCCAGGATCTGATCTGCAGGGCCCAGCTTCTTGAAGAAATCCCTCTGTGGTTTGGTATTTTTCATGCAGCAATTTTACACAGAAATGAGCCCTCGGTGCAAGACAAGCGATGCTTCCCATGTAAGAATCAAACTCATGAATACCAAAGTCAATCATATCGCTTTCCCCACAAGCATCCTGTTACCGGCACTTGCGATCGTGCTCTCTCATCCTAATTCATTAGTTGCGAAAGACACGCGTCCGATCGTCATTATTCATGGCGCTTGGGGCGGCGCCCATCATTGGAAGGCGGTCGACGACGCACTCACGCACAAGCATGGCCGGACCGTACGCCGTGCGTCGCTGACAGGTTTAGGAGAACGGTCGCATCTGGCAACGCCCAAAGTGAATCTCGATACCCATATACGTGACGTGGTGAACCTGATTGAGTTTGATGATCTGAATTCAGTCATCCTCATAGCGCATAGCTATGGAGGTGCGGTTGGGCAGGGAGTTGTCGAAGCGATTCCCAAGCGAATCGCCACGGTGATTTACATCGATTCCAGTTTGCTTGAAGACGGAGAGTGTTGCGTAGAGGACGACCCAAAAGATCGCGAATTGTATACCCGTCGAGCCAAAGAAGATGGTGATGGCTGGCTAGTTCCCGTCGATTGGCCCAACCCGATGCGGGACACGCCGCATCCCTTGGCGACCTTTTTACAGCCGATCAAGTTGACAAGTGACATTCATAAACAGGTGCCAGCCACTTATTGGTTGCTCGCCGATGGCAAGCCACCGGAGCAAGACAAACGGTACCGTTTTTACCAGCGTGCTGTCGAGCGTAAACTAAATGTCAAGGTCTTCTCGTGGGGCCACAACCCACAACGAGAACGCCCTGACGATCTCACGAAGGAATTGGTCGCCAGCATTAGCAAAAGTAACTGAAGTTAAGCGAACTAGTACGCGTTCTCAGTAAACCCTCAAAGAAGCCAGTATTTCAAATGTTGCGAAAGTCTCTATTCCCACTGATCCTACTAGCCAGCTGCCTTTCAGTGGTTGGCAAGGCCACAGCAGCTGACGAACTCAAGTTCAATCGCGATATCCGTCCCATCCTGTCAGACAAGTGCTATTACTGCCACGGTCCAGATGAGAGTACTCGCGAAGCGGATATGCGCCTCGATTCTCGCGAAGAGGCTGAGTATGTCCTGGAGGGCGAACTCCTTGAGCGCATCAACAGCGACGACCCCGATATGCTGATGCCGCCCCCGCATTCGAAGCTGGAGCTTTCAGAGGAAGAGAAGCAGACGCTCAAAACGTGGATCGAACAAGGTGCACCTTATCAGGGTCATTGGGCGTTCGAACTGCTGCCAGATACGGTTGAAGTACCTGATGTCAGTGAACCCGCGTGGTGCCGACAGCCGATCGATCGTTTCGTCATGGCCAAGCAAGAGGAAAACGGACTGTCACCCAGCCCACCTGCAGAACCGCTGCGTTGGCTTCGGCGAGTTACCCTCGACCTAACCGGTTTGCCGCCAACAATCCAGCAGATCACTCAGTTCCAGAAAGCACTGAAACAGGGTGAGGCGGCGTACGAAGAAACGGTTGACTCTCTGCTGGCTTCTACCGCTTACGGTGAACACATGTCCGTGGCATGGTTGGATGCAGCTCGCTACGCGGATTCTTACGGCTATCAATCGGACCGACTCAACACCCAGTGGCCTTACCGCGATTGGGTCGTGCGAGCTTTCAATGAGAATCTGCCCTACGATGATTTCCTCACCTGGCAGCTCGCCGGCGATCTGCTGGAAGATCCGACGCGGGATCAACGTCTCGCTACTGCGTTCAATCGGATCCATCGTTTGAACAACGAGGGAGGCGCCGTCTTCGAGGAGTGGCGCATTGAGAATGTTGCCGATCGGGTCCAGACCTTCGGGACCGCGGTACTCGGGCTCACGATGGAATGTTGCCGTTGCCACGATCATAAGTACGACCCGATCCCGATGCGTGACTACTACTCGCTCTCAGCATTTTTCAATTCGATCGATGAAAATGGCGTCTACGACAACTCGGAGAAGGTGCCCAATCCTTCCCTCTTACTTCCGACGGCCGAGCAAACGACCGCACTCGAGCAAGCACGGCAGAAAGTTCGTGAAGCCGAGCTGGCCCATCAGATGGCCACAATGGCTGCGAAGGTTCAATTTGCGAAAGAGGGTCCACCTGAAAGTTCCTCGGCGGAAATCCCCGGCCTGGTCCGTTCACTAAGCTTCGATGCTCCCTTCGAGAAGAGTCTCAAAGAGATTTACTACCCCGGCTCAGGTGATCGTGGACAGTCAAAACCTTTGCCGACGGTTGAAGTTGTGGATGCCGAACAACCACGTCTCGACCCGTCACAATCAACCGAGGGCGTGAAGCTAGAAGTCAAGAAAGATCATTCACTCAAACGTTTGGCCGTCAGCTTCGATGGCGAACATGGCATCTTCATGCCAGGCGTCGAGCCCTTTGATCGCTGGACGCCATTCAGCTTGGTGGTCACGCTGCGAGAAACCAAACGCGTCCCGCTCCCAGCAACCATCGCTCATATCAGCCACGGCCAGCTAGCCTTCAACGGCTGGGACCTCCTGCTCAACGACGGGTATTTGGAAACACGCATGTATCGCGAGTGGCCGGGCAATGCGATCGGCGTGCGAAGCAAAGAGAAGATACCGCTGGATCAGTGGCATCAGGTCGCCGTCACTTACGATGGCTCCTCGAAGGCCAAAGGCTTCAAGCTATTCCTAAACGGCAAAGAGCTAGAAACGACCGTCCTGCGCGACCGGATCAAGAAACGTGCGATGGTTAAGGTTATGCACGGCGGGACGTTGACCATCGGGCAGCGGTGGCGTGATCGCGGTTTCGATGGCGGACTGGTCGACGACGTGCGCGTCTACGGGCGCGACTTGGCACCGACGGAGGTCAACCATTTGGCAACCGGCGAGCCGGTCGAGCAAACGGCGGATTACTTCGCCAACGTGATCGATGAAGGTGCGAAAGAGGCACTGACGAAACTGACCGAGGCTCGCAAGGCCTTGGTGATGGCCGAGGAAGTCATCCAAGAGATCCCCATCATGGAGGAGATGGCCGAGCCGCGCGAAACGCACGTTTTGGCTCGTGGTGTTTACGACGCTCCAACGAGCGATGAGACGCGTGTCACTCGAAGCACGCTTTCGGAATTACCTCTGGAGTTTCCCGAAGGTGCCCCGAACGACCGGCTGGGGCTCGCTCGCTGGGTGACCGATCGTAAGCATCCGCTGACAGCGCGTGTCGCGGTGAATCGCTTTTGGGGGAACTTCTTCACATCACCACTGGTGCGAACTCCTGAAAACTTCGGCTCCCAAGGCGAGCTTCCCACGCATCCTGAGTTGCTCGATTGGCTTTCGAGAGACTTCATCGACAATGGTTGGGACGTGAAGCGGCTTTGCAAAATGATCGTTCTCTCCGCGACCTACCGGCAAGATTCTCGGGCGAGCGACGAGCAGCTCGAGGCCGACCCAACCAACCGTTGGCTCGCCCGCGGGCCGGCCCATCGTTTGTCGGCGGAGCAAATTCGCGACTTGGCCTTGGCGGCTTCCGGCTTGATGAATTCCAAAGTCGGTGGGCCTCCCGTTTCACCCTACCAGCCGGGCGGTGACCTGTGGCGTGAGGCGAATAGTATGTCGCCCGCCTATAAACAATCGGCCGGCAAAGCGCTTTATCGCCGCTCGCTTTACTCGGTTTGGAAACGCACGGCACCGCTGCCCAACATGTTGGCCTTCGATTCCACCACGCGTGAAGTTTGCACCGTGAAGCGTTCTCGCACGAACACGCCGCTGCAAGCTTTGGTCTTGCTCAACGACGTGCAGTTCATCGAAGCCGCCCGCGTGATGGCCGAAGAACTCATCGCTAGTGAGACCAACCAACCATTGGAAGTTGCTTTCACGAAGTTCTCCGGTCGTAAGCCGGACGAGACGGAACTGACCGCTCTCCGCGAACTGTTGCAGGGCGAGCGAGACTTCTATCAGGAAAATCCCGAGTTGGCGGGTAAGCTGCTCTCGCTTGGCGAGATGAAGCCGCGGACGGAACTTGAGAGTGTCGAACTGGCCGCCTTGACGAATGTTTGCCAAGCCATCTTGAACCTCGATGTCACGATTTGGAGGCGTTAGAACCATGAACCAAAATCTGCTATCAATGAATCGTCGCCTCTTCATCAAAAAGGGTTGCGCTGGCGTCGGCGTCGCCGCGCTGGCAAGTTTGCTGCAAGACGAAGCGCCTGCCGCAGCAAGTAGCGCGGGAAGTCACCTCGGCTTGCGAAATGTCCCTCACTTCGCCCCCAAGGCGAAGCGGGTGATCTATCTGTTCCAATCGGGCGGGCCGGCTCAGCAGGACTTATTCGATTACAAGCCGCTGCTCAACAAAATGAATGGCGAGGAGCTGCCGCCTGAGGTTCGCAGCGGGCAACGCCTCACGGGGATGTCGGCTCATCAGTCGTCGCTTCCGATTGCCGGTTCGCATTTCAAATTCTCTCAGCACGGGGAGTCGGGCGCCTGGCTGAGCGAGCTGCTCCCCTACCACCGCGACATTGTTGATGATGTTTGCTTCATCAAGTCGATGCACACCGAGGCGATCAATCACGACCCGGCGATCACCATGTTCCAAACCGGCTCGCAGATTGCCGGCCGGCCTTCGTTGGGGGCTTGGCTTTCTTATGGCCTGGGCAGCGAAAACCAAGACCTGCCGTCGTTCATCGTTCTGGTTTCCGCCGGTCAGGGCGGGCAACCGTTGTATGCCCGTCTGTGGGGCAATGGTTTTCTCGATTCCAAGTATCAAGGCGTGCAGTTCCGCGGCGGTGCGGAGCCGGTGCTCTACCTGTCGAACCCCGAAGGCATCCCCGCCGCGCGTCGCCGGGCACAGCTCGACGCGATCAACGCGTTGAACCAGCATCAATTCGATAAGGAACTCGACCCGGAAATCGAATCGCGCATCTCGCAGTACGAAATGGCGTTCCGCATGCAGACCAGCGTTCCCGATGTCGCGGACTTCTCCGATGAACCCGCTTCGACCTTTGAACTTTACGGCGAGGACGCCAAAAAGCCTGGCACGTTTGCGGCAAATTGTTTGCTCGCGCGACGGTTGGCGGAGCGGGACGTTCGTTTCATTCAGTTGTATCACCAAGGCTGGGATCACCACGGCAACTTGCCCAACTCGATTCGCGGGCAAGCGAAGGAAACCGATCAGGCCTCGGCAGCGCTCGTGAAAGACTTGAAACGACTCGGCCTGCTTGAAGACACGCTCGTGATTTGGGGCGGCGAGTTTGGGCGGACCTCCTACACGCAAGGGATTTTGACAAACACAAACTACGGCCGCGACCACCATCCCCGTTGCTTCACTACGTGGATGGCCGGCGGCGGCGTGAAGCCGGGCATCTCCTACGGCACGACCGACGAGTTCAGCTACAACATCGCCGAGGATGGCGTGCACGTCCACGATTTCAACGCGACCCTCCTGCACCTGATGGGCATCGACCACGAACGCCTCACCTACCGCTACCAAGGCCGCCGCTTCCGGCTGACTGATGTGCACGGTCACGTGCTAGATAAAATCATCGCTTAAGCACGTGTCCCCTCTCCCGCCCGCGGTAGCGCGCCCATACAAGTCCCCTCTCCCGCTTGCGGGAGAGGGCTAGGTCTCCTCCGGCGACTCGCCGTGGCGAGGTGAGGGCTTCTAAACAAAATCCAGTGGACAAAATAGGCTAGTCGGTCAGTTCTACTCGCGCCCCTAAGCCCCACACCGGCAGCGACTTAGGCTTCGCCACGCCCTCTACTGGGGTTCCATTCTATCGGCAGAATTGCGAGCACGCCGGACAGAATTGAGTCGCTTGGGAGGGGTTCGGCGAGGAGGTAGAACTCTGGCGAGAGCCTATTTTAGCGGATTGCGGGTGCGGGTTCAGTAGGGCGTATTAGGCCAAGTTGTTTAGCTGGATTGAGATACAACCAACAGTCATATTCTCTTACGTACTAGACTCCAAAAAGCTAGTAAAACTTCAATAGAGAATGATAGATGCGAATTCGACCTTGTCTAGAATCTCTAGAATGACAGGTCACGTATGTATCCTGAAGTTCAGGGCATTGCTGGCTACTAGTCCAACTGCCATCGCTGGTCAGCCTGAAACGCCCCTCATCTTCTGATAGCTTGCTCTCGATACGTTCCGCCCAGACGCTTTCGTCGTCTTTTTGAACATAACCGAGCATTCCGGCGCGGTACTCCTCCGCGGCATAGTCCCCGGTAAGAAAGAGACTGAGACCGTCCTTTCCCACATAGCCTCCGACAGGGTGACGTTTTCCAAGTCGCTTGGCCTCGAAATAGAATCGTGAGTACGGCGAGAACTCTGAGGAGTCAATCTTGATATCGATTCTACGTCTGCTTCGCCCCTTGCGTATGCCTTCTGGGTTCTCTCGACTTCTTGAGTCATTGATAGGTGGGTCATCGTACACCCGAAAGAAACGCATCCAGCTCTCCGAGCTCTCTTCGAGTACCGTTTCGATTGAACCGACCAAGTCGCCGGTGATTGCGGTTTCCTGCTCTTCTTTATATTTCGCAGGTTCGAGACTTTGATACCCACGCATTACGATTGTGTGAGTACGTTGGATAAATAGTCTGTCAAACTCCCCATGATTTGAAGAGCCAGTGGGAGGCTGAAAGCTACGAGGTCCGATCACTCTGACAACTCCGGTGGGGTCAAAGTTTCTGTCAGGATCTCACGAGCATCAAGCATCGCTTGAGTCACTGTCCAATGAAATCTCTGCATCGGCTTCAATAAATAGGTCTTTGCTCCCTCATAGATGCGGAGGTTCCGGTCGAAGTAAACCCATTGAGTACGTTCTTGCCGCAGTCGTTCTCTGGTACGCGAGAGTTGCTTCGCTTCTGCGGAACTAGCTGATGCGATGACAAGCTTTTTTGATTGTGCAATGTCTTTCGTAAGATCAACTCTGACCATACCGGATAGCTCATCGTATACCACTCCAATCGCATGTCGCTTTGGAAGATCACCCCCTACAAAGTCATCGAGTTCTCTCTTGAGACGGGATGCGTACTTGCGAATTTCTTTGGTGGTTGGAGTCCGAGTTGCATCATCTCCAACTTTCCCGTCGTTGAGTTTTAAGCGCACATGAACGAAGTCTTCGACCAAAGCGCGCTCGCCGTTGGTCAATCCTAATGCGTCGCTCACAAGATCATTCAGTTCGTCAACTAGCGGTGTGAGTGGTTCCGGGGTTTTCCCGTCGAGAGACTTCTGTACCACGTGATTCGCTGGTCTCCCTATACGCCGTGGAGAGGTTTTCACGAGTTCTTTGTGCAATCTTAGCCACTCATTCACTTTCACCTTTGAGAGCTCAAGAAGCGGAATCGGAATGCCGCGAAGTGATCTTAAAGTTGCTACATCACGTTTCACGCCAAACTGTGAAGACGAGAAGAACTGATGGTAGAGCATGAAGTCGGAACTTAGGAACAATGATAAACACTTGAGCAGCCGTTCATCGTCCACAGGGCTTACAATCCCGATCTGCCTTGGTGGAACAATTAAGTATTCATCGCTGTAAACAGCAAAAAGCCGTGCCGCGCTTACGATTACGTGAGGGGGGCGAGACACTTCAATGCCACGTCTTCCGCCACGCAGAGTAGTATAGTTCTTCCTATTCTTTGCCAGCGCCGAATCAGGAAAAGCAAAAACATGCCTGAGTTTTTCCAGTGCTTTTACATTTAGTACGTTCTTGCTACGTACCCTTGGCTCTGGGCGTGTTCGCGATGCACCCTCAGCAACTGGAGATTCTACGAGTGGAGAGCCTTCGGCCACAACGAGCGTTGCATTATCTTCCAGGTCGGCTAGGTTTGGGAATCTCCGGGACAAACGACTTAGTAAACGATGATCTAGATTGGATCCCCAGGTTGCGAGCTTCCAAGGCAAACCACTTCCACCTGCGATCTCACTATAAGGAATGTCACGAATCTCGCTGGCATTGATGACGATGCTCCAGGTCTCATTGCGGCGGCCAGGTTTCTCAGGCCGCGTTGCTTCCTGATTCGCGACAAGTGGCGAGTAAGTTCGAACGTACTCGTTTGCAGGTGTAGATTGTTCATCGCTAGACCGATGACGATAGAAAAAACAAGCAGCGGGAACCCGAAATCGTCCTCCAGCGAGTACTTCCGCAAGATTGGATAAGTTTGCTACCGTATATACATGAAAGGTTTGGAAAAATGTACGGCGAAACTCTTCCGCTGCATTCTCAAAGAGTGTCATTGCTGGCATGAACAGAGCGATCTCGCCATCTTCTGAAAGATAGTCAGTCGCTTTCCAAGCAAATGCCCGAGCAGCCTGATTGCCTCCAACCGGATGAGTCTTTTTATGTTCTTCAATCCAGTTCCAAACAGGTTGTTCATCCTCTCTTAGCTGAGAGGGTTTAAGCCTTTTCCAAGGAGGATTTCCCACAATCCAGTCAAACTTCCGTTTCGTGAATTCCTCGTCCCACGCCGACTCCTTAGAGAAGAAGTTTGAACAGTAGATGTTCTTGTCGCGGAGCGCGGGCAACTTAAAACGATGCCGCTGGTCTTCCAGGTCTGGTGGATCAATGTAGTCAAGCAGTGTTAAGGCGAGGCTGAGCTCGGTAACATTGCACGCATCTTCCTCAACATCGACACCAAAGATGTGGTTTTCGAGCAGAGACCTCAATTCTGTTGGGCTTGGTTTTGTGCCTGGAGGAAACTCCCTTTCTATCAGCCTTCGGAAGCACTGCACTAGAAATGCCCCAGACCCGCAAGATGGGTCAAGAACACGCATTCCCTTCGTGAGAGGATGATGCTCTTCGAGTTCTGAGAGCATCATGTTGACGATCGGAATCGGCGTGTAGTAGGCGCCCATTTCTCTGCCATGAGCAACAGGCCTGCCATCTGATTGATCGTGCAAGAATTGTTCGTAGACTATCGAAAGGGTTTCGATCGGTATGAATGAAAAATCATATGCCTTGAAGTCAAGGCTTAGCTGCAATTCTCCCGCTCCTGAAACCTCGTCACCCTCAAACACCCCAGCTACGTAACGTAGGTGTTCTTGTGTCGGCGCCTCTGTGCCCTTGAATGAAAGTGGAAATACACTTCCATTCAGCCAATCGTTCAACTGACTAACTACCTCGGAGACCCCTTTGAGCGTGGCACTTCTACCAAATACTTCACTTGATTGGATTCCCCATTTGCCAAGTTTTTTTGGTGAAAGAATTTCACGATCACGAAGATAGTGAAGATAGACGTATTTCCCGATTAGAGCGTGGGAAGTTTTACGAGGCAGTCCATTGTCCTGAAGCGTTTTATCTAGTGTGCGGAGGTTCTTGAGTAATTTCCAATCAACACGATATTCAGGTGTCACTTGTGAGCCACGGGATCGCCAGAGATTTCCAGAATCTATAGATCCTGCCGAGAAGTGCTCAGTTATCGCAGAGATACGATTGAAAGCGGTCAACGGCTCAAGAACGCCATATAAGTCTCCCGACTTCGTTCGTTCGTGTCTATAACCTGAATAAAGCTTTACTCCTTTAGGTGTATGTACAAGTAAGAAAGGGGCTACATCCTGATTCCACACGTAGCGGTGAAGTTCATCCGCCTCCTGCTCCGAAGACGCCTTACAAACATAGACGACCGGCGTGGCTGGAGCATCGCGATGCGATTGAAGAGTATAGACACCACGAAGCGACAGTTTTTGCTTCGCAAGCCGAAAGATGTGCCCGTAGTCCGGCACGGTTCCAAGCTTTCGTTGACGCGAACTAAGGAATCTGGGCGAGTCCGCATAGCCGAGTTCATCCAGAAGGTCGGCAACTTGCATCGGTTCAGCTTGAAATAAGGAGGAGAATTTCCACTAGTGTGTATAAGTGTACACCAATCCAGTTTGCGAAGTCTATGGCTTATTTGGCAAGCTACTTCTAGAGAACAACTTACAGCCCGTTGGTGTCGCTAACAAGTCTACGGAAACCTTAATCATCTGCTTCTGCTTCCAAAGACGCCTCGTAGCGGGAGAAGTCGCAGTCGTCACGGCCACAGCTAAGGCGATACCGTCGGTAGGAGTTATTGCCAAGCTCCACCGGCTATAATCCAGTCGCTTACGTAACGAAGTTATTAGCAAGTGTGTACTGCGAGCTTCCCCCAATGCCCCCCGCCCTCCCCTTCAACAACCTACCGCGAGTCCCCCTAGCAAACCTCCCAACACCGCTTGAGCCGCTCGCGAATCTTTCGCGCAAACTAAACATCGAGCTATGGATCAAGCGGGACGATCTGACTGGGTTGGCGACCGGGGGGAATAAGACTCGGAAGTTGGAGTTTTTGATTGCCGCGGCGCTTGAGCAGGGGGCCGATACCGTCATTACTGCGGGGGGGCCGCAGTCGAATCATTGTCGGCAGACGGCTGCGGCGGCGGCGAAGTTCAATCTGGCGTGCCATCTGGTGCTCGGCGGCGAGCCGGAGCCGCCGTTGGGGAATTTGCTGCTCGATCGGTTGCTGGGTGCCGAGGTCCACTGGGTGGCCAAGCCGGAGCGGAACGCCCGGATGGAGCAACTCGCCGGCGAACTTCGCGCGGCGGGGCGGAAGCCTTATGTCATTCCGGTGGGCGGGTCGAACGCGGTCGGTGCCGTCGGCTATGCGGTGGCCGTGGCCGAGCTTGTCGAACAGGCCCGTGCGGCAAGCGTGGAGTTTGATCGGATCGTGTTCCCGACCAGTTCCGGCGGAACGCAGGCCGGCATGCTGCTGGGGGCTCAGCTGGCAGGGCTCAACAGTCGCGTGACTGCCGTGAGCATTGATGTCCAGCCGGACGATCGCGCTTACCTGGAAGAAGTCGCCGGCATTGCGAACGAGGCGGCGTCGCTCATGGGAACCGAAGCGAAGCTGACGGCTGACGATCTCGACCTGGCCTACGACTACCTTGGCGAAGGCTACGGTGTGGTCGGCGACTTGGAGCGACGGGCGATTCGCACGATGGCGCAAGCCGAGGGCATTATACTTGGCCCGGTTTACAGTGGCCGTGGCTTCGGGGGCTTGCTCGACATGGTGGCCAAGGGCGACATCAAGCCCGGCTCGAAGGTGCTGTACTGGCACACGGGGGATGAGTCGGCGCTGCATGCTTATGCGGACGCGGTGGTGGGGTAGTGGGTCACGGAAGCCTACTCCGAAGGGGTTTCATCCTACAGCCCAGGGTAAGATCCACCGAGCCTAAGCGAGGAGGATCGCCACCCTGGGTATGGAATTGAGGCCTAACAAGCGACCGAGCAATAAGGCCTGACTACCGGCGGCACTTTGGCGAGGTCGCAACTGGCCGTGGCAAGCCTTTCCCGTTTCGACCTCGAAGGCGCATATCGGTACTCATAACTTGCTGCTCGGTCGATTTTCTTTTGGTTTGCTGAGACCCAGGGTACGATCACACTCGCTGGGGCTCGCGATGATCGAACCCTGGGCTATGGGATGTAATCCCTTCGGGATAATATTTGAGAACTGCTGTGTTACTTTCAGGTCGTCCTTTGTACCCGGCATGAATGCCGGGCCTAGTCATGTTTGGATGGAAGCTTTTGTCTTTGTTCCATCCTCACCTCGCCAGGGCGAGTCGCCGGAGGAAACCTAACCCTCTCCCGGTGAGCAGGAGAGGGAACTTGAGAGCACCGGGTTGTGAGTGAGTTAGTTGTCACTGGCTGTCCGCTGGGCTATCTTGATGCGGCCTCGTGTCGAGAAGCCGCGAGGAACACCGAGGAGAAGTAGTGGGGGAATCGCGCGCTGAGAAATTGACGGTTGAGACTGCGACGCCGACCGTGCGCTTGCATTCGCTGGACGCGATGCGCGGTTTTGTGATCGCGGCGATGCTGTTGGTGAACATGACGTGGGACCGTGATGCTCTGCCGGCCCAGTTGTTTCACGTGCCATGGAACGCTCCGGCACAGGGGGCGACGTTCACGGATCTCGTCTTTCCTTGGTTCGTCTTCATGGCTGGGGCTGCCGCTCCGTTGTCGCTGCGCTCGGGCCGGGGGAAGGGCATGACCAGCGGCCAGATTGTCTGGGCCGCCTTCTTGCGATCGGCGAAGCTCTACTTGCTGGGCGTTCTGCTGACGGTGGCATCCTTCGCGTCGGAGCGACCGCTCGCTTGGGGCGATCTTCTCTCGTGGAATATCCTTCAGTTGTTGGGCGCGGCTTACTTTTTTGTAGTGCTTGCTCAACTTGTCTCGTCGCGTTGGCGCTCGGCGATCGTCATTGCTGTGCTGGCGGCGAAGTGGGCGACCTTCTTGCTGCCGTATGAAACAATCGCGTCGCTTGCGACGCTGCGACCCGTTGATGGAGCTCCGGTGGGGCCAGGGACGTGGGCGCACTTTGACGGCGTAAAGCAGTTGTTTCACATGGAGCACGTTGCTGAGCCGTCGCTCACTTCGCTACTGATCGGCTGGCTGGGCATGGCACAGCAGTATTTGCCTTTAGCGGCGATCGGCGTGTGTGGGGCGCTGGCTACGGAACGGATCGAACGTGGCCGTGATGGCCGAAGCGCGATGGTTGTTGCTGGCTGGGGTGCGGCTTTGATTGCGGTCGGCGCGGCGTTGCAGTGGGGTTTCGTACCGGGCGGTGGCGGGTTGTGGGGCACGGCGACGGTGCCGTTCAGCAAGTGGTTGTTTAGCCCCGCGTACTGCCTGCTGGCGGCGGGGACCGGCGCGATGCTGCTGGCGACGTTCTTCGCGGCGATCGATTGTGCGAGCCTCGTTCGATTTGGGCCGCTGCGGTCGCTGGGTAAGAACGCACTGGCGGTCTACGTTGGTGCCGAGTTGAGTTTTAAGTTGATCTTCAGCAAGTGGCTACTGCCGCTGCCAGAGAAAGGGGCGGACTCGATCGCCGGTGCGATCCAGGCGTGGATTGGTCACGCAACTGGCTCGCCGATCGCCGCGAGTCTCGGCTGGGCCTTGCTATGGGTCGTGGTCTGGACCCTCGTCGCGATATGGCTGGACCGCCGTAGGATTTATTGGCGCGTTTGAGCGGGATAAGGGCTAGCTGAAGAGGGACTCGAGTAGCTCGTCGTCGAGCCATTGGGTTTCGGTCTCTTGCTCGCTGGCGAGATCGACGGCCTTTTCGGCTGTTGCAGATTCTTCGAGGAGGGCGAAGGCGGCTTCGCGGGTGGTGTCGCTGCTGGTTGACTCAACGCGGGCAACTTGAGGAGTGATGAGGGGTTCAGTGGCCGGCTGTTCTTCTATTCCGGCTGACGCTTGCAGGGCGACGCCGGCTAACTCGCTATTGGTGATTGCCGGGGCGGAAGCGGCGCTGACGGCACTTGCTCCGTTCGTACTGACGACGAATCTGATGTTATCGATATAGAAGGAGGGTGTCGACTCAGTTGTGTTCCTGTGGTTGACGATGATCAGCGGGTTGATCGTTGAGCCGCCCGAGGTGTCGATCGTGCCCGTCGCGGTGATCGTCGTCCAGGAATCGAGGACGGCGCTGGAATTGATCGTGGTGAACCCGGTCGGTCCGTCTCCGGGGTTCAAGTAGACCGTGTCGTCGGTCAGCGGCTGTGCTGAGTTGACGTAGTAGTCGAACGAGAAGCTGTAGTCCCAGCCGTTGTAGCTACTGACGTCGAGATCCGGTCCGGCCGGATTGATGTTGTGGAACTGGTTCTGGCCGTTGGTGATCCAGCGACCGATGTCGCCCATCCCCGTGCCGAAGGGATCGCTGATCTTGGAAACGGCCGAGCCGTCAGCGTCGTCTGGCGGGGAGGTATCTTCCCACAGAGTTACTGACGTTGTGGCGTCTTCCAGGTCGATGACGAGCGAGGGTCGGATTTCGGTGCTGCTATTCTCGCTGGAGGCGAAGGCCACGTCGTCGCTGCTCGCGCCGTCGGTATCGACGACGAACGAGACTTCATCCCCAGCGATCACGGCGCTAGACACATCGAACGAGTAAGTCTGGCCGATGACGAAATTCCCGGTTATGTCATCGAGAAGCGTGGTCTTGGCGGGAGCTGTAGCGGCCGAGAGAGTGGTCTCCGTCCAGTTGTCCGAGCCGCCTTCGTAGACACGGATCCGCATGTTCGTGCCGGCGTCGCCGCTGACAGTCAGTTGGAGCGTCGCGCCGGTGATGTTATTGCCTGGGTAATCGGGAACGTCGAACTTGAGGTAAGCCGTGCGCGTGCGACTGGTGCTGTCTTCAATGCGAAGCAGTGCGTTATCTTGCGAGGTGCCGTCTTGAAGGTAGGCGTCTTCCACCGCGGAGAGCTGCTGGCCACCGATGGGGGTGTTTGAACCCGGCGTGAAGAAGTATCGGATCGATTCGGAAGCGACGGTGACAAACTTCACGACAAGATCGTTCCCATCAACCCAGTAGCCGGGTCCAGAGAGTGTTTCCAGCTCAGCGAAGCTGGCCACTTGCGTCGTCGGGGTGACTTGGCTGCCATTGAATCGGTTTTTCGACTCAAGCACTTGTAGACTGTTGGCGATACCGCTGAAGCGGATGATGCTGCTTTCAGTGATTGTGGCGGGATCGGTATTCCCAAGCTGGATGCGGTAGAGGATTTCAAAGCCATCCTCGTAGCTGGACGCGCCGCTCGGGAAGCTAGCGGTGTAGACTTCGTTGTTCGCTTTGAGGATCGTTCGGTGCGAATCGTTCGAGCTTTCGGTATCGGACTCCCCATCCGGCGTGACGAGTGTGAATTGGCCCTGATTGTTGCCATCGAACTCGATTCGGAAGTTCGCGTACAGGTCGTCGGAGATTCGAGCGTCCCAGCCGGCGGGCCGGATGTCGTTGGTGTCGGTGATATAGTTATTGTCAGGAAGCAGGACTGTCCCGGCGGTTCCCCCTCCGTGTCCGGTCAGGGTGCCATCGACGTCGTAGATGGCTGTTGGCGCTTGGAAGTCGAAGGCGTCTCGGTTCGCGTCGTAAGTTGCACCGTAACGTTCGGAGATGCTGAGTTGGTCTTTCGTGCCGTCCTCTTCGAACGACGTGTTGCTGACGTAGACGTGGGTGTTGCGTAGAGCTCCGCCGTGGTTGCGGAAGACGTGGGCGCTGCTGCCGCGGTTAAACCCGGCGAAGTGGGTGCCGTCCATGTTGTTCGGCCCGTCGTAAAGTGACTGACCGGTGACCACTTCGCTTAGGTCTGCGTTTCCTTGGCTATGACCGATGTAGAGGGAGTCGGTAATCCGCTGTGAGAAGGTAATGAACGTGCTGGTGAAGTTGTCGGCGAACTTGTTCTGGTCGAACTGGCCATAACGCCCGCGATGGTAGATACCAATCTCGTGCTTATAAGCTGTGAAGTTGTTGTAGACGGGTTCGACTTCTTGCCCGGAGGAATTCTGTGGCTGGTAGGCTCTGCCGAAAGAGTTACTGAGAAGGTTCGCGCCGACAGGGGACTCGAGGTCCATGCCGCGGTCTTGGTTAAATCCGACCTGAGACGAGTGCGATGTGTTGTGGGTGAAGAGACCAAGAGGCGTTTCGTTGGCGTTGACGTTGTTGTACTGCGGATCGCTCGCTGAAAGGCCAATCGGAAACTCAGGCAGAATAAACCAGTAGCCTGTTCCGTCGACTCCTGCCGAAACGTTTCCGATCCAGACGTTATCAGGGTTGGTGACCCAGTAGGCGGACGAGCTCAAGAAACGTAATGGGTTCTGCCCGACAAAGTCGTGCGTGTCGACGATGAATGGGTCGTTCACGTCAGGATAGTTGTCGCCACCCGCATCGGTGCGTCCGACTTTGTGGATGCCCAGGGCAATGTTTGCGAGGAAGAAGTTGCCGGTTTCGACTCCGTCTTCCATAAAGAAGCCGTGTCCATGGATGTCGTGGAGAACGACGTCCTGGATGAGCAGATTGTGAGTGCCGTGCACCGTGACGCCGCGGTTGTTGGAGTTCGTAACCGAGACACCCCTAAGTACATCCCCCGTCCGGTCGCCCGCCACATGCCAGTGGATGGGATACCTGCCCAGCGTACCAGTTTGTCCGAGGCGATCGAGCTGCACGCCTTCGACCGAGATTTGCCCAGCAGTGGGCATGATCATGATGTGACCGCTAATTCCGCGATGGTCGCCTGTGCTGCCGGTGTTGAACAAAGCACGGTCGCCCCAGTTGCTGTCGGTGTCTTGTGAGGCGAGACCTTGGATTCGGACATTGCGGCTGAGGAGGGCGACTTCTGCGCGCAAGTCGATGCTGCGGTTGCCGTTGTCGTAGGTCTCGATCTCGCCGTAGTGGCGGTTTGACAATACATTGTCGAGCGTCAGACGTGTGGTGCCGTTGCCCAAGTCAGTGATTGCGGTGATGGTGCGAACTTCCTGATCGCTGTAATCTCGAGTTGAGCTTGCAATGACGATCTGGTCGCCCACCTCCCAATTCAACTCGCCGTCCGACGCGGCCGAAATCGTTCCGTCGAAGTTCCGCTCGATGACGTTCTCGACGACGATCGAGTTCGCCCCGGCCTCCGCAGTTTGTCCCAGCTTCGTGAAGCTAAGTTTGTCTTGGCCGAAGAACTGCAGACGTCCGCCCATCGCGGCCATGAGGAAGCCGCCGTTGTCAGTGATCTGCGTCGTTCCGGTCGAGGTCTCGACCGTGTAGTCGGCATTCTGATCGGTGCCGGTCAGCGTGAGGACAAACTCGCCTTGATCGTAGCGGTTGGCAGCGGTGCCAATCTGGAACACGCCGCCACTGTTGACGTGAATCCAGTCGGTGGTGAGCGTCTTCGTCTGGCCGCCCGTCGATCCTGCTGTGTCGTATTGTTGCTGCCACAGGCCCAAGTCGGCGGCGTCGGTATCGGAGTCCCCGTCCGCATCGCCGTTGCCGCCCTGCCATGAGAGAAAGTCGGAACCATCGACGGTGCCGCTCCCATCGAAGTCGGCTCCCGAAGGTTCAGCAACATCCAATGTTCCGTGAACGACGAGCTCTTGAGCCACATGGTCGGTGCCAGCCAATGTAACGGTGAGGCCTGAGGGAATAATCGCGCGCAGCGAATCGTCAGGGACGCCAGCGCTCCAGGTGCCAACGTCGTCCCAGTCGCCTGACTGCACTGCCGTTGTCACAGCGAGAAGCGTCCTGGGTTCGAGCGACTCGAATCCGAGTTGTAATGATTGGCCAGTCCGCGTGCCTCGCCGAGACAGCCAAGACTTCCCCTTCTTGGGCTCTATCTCTGCCATGATCGAGTGGTCCTCTTGCTCGAATTCAGTGCGCGGCAATGTTGGCAATCGTCGAGACGCCGCGTTGAAAAGATGCTTGTTCCGTAGTCGGATCGTACCGATTCCCGAGCGGAGGTTCCGTTCGATCCAAGTCACTTATTGTAGAGTGCGAGGCCAGAAATGTCTATTGTACGCAATTTCACACGTGAAAAGTGCGATTACGGGTTCATCTCCTGGACCATAGTCTGAGAATTCAGAAGAAGGGTTATCCGCCTAGCCGTTGTTCTTCGACTTTCTCAACGTCCGGGTAGCGTGGGAGATAATCCAGTCGGTGTGTGAGTTCTTTTCGCGCGACCAGGCCTGAGTCAGTTCTCTGATCCGATCGGGGTGGTCTTTCGAAATGTCGTTCAGGAGATTCGCAACGGACTTGCGGACGTAGGCCGATGAGTCGGTTCGCAACGGAGTGACCAGTTTGATAGCTGGTTCTGGATCGTCAATGAAAACCTCGAGGCGTTTCGCCCAGGGGAGCCGCGGTCGTGCTCCTTCACTAGCGAGCCGCCGAACGTGCGCGTCTGGCGAACGGGACCAGAGACGCAAGAACTTCAACCCCCGAGTTGTGTCGTCCTCAAGGTAGGGACGGACGGCGTACTCTGACGTATGGCGACGCGTGATCTCTTCACAAAGAGACATTGAAGTGTCGAAATGGGATCGTCCGAACTCCTCCACGAGCCGGGCAACTGGCATGAACCAATATCCCTCGGTGAACATTCCCGTTTCACCCTGCAACGGCGGGCCGAGCGACTTGAGAAGAATTCGTGCGGATCGCTCGTAGTCTTTCGGCAAGCGATTATGCAAGCCGGTCGCCATCAGCAACACGCGGTCTTTCAGTTCAAGGTCACCGACGCCTGCGTCGACTTCCTCAGCGTAGCTCTCAAGATCGAACTTCTTGAAGTTCGCTTGAATCGCTTCGCCTAAGCGAATGGCACAGTCGCGATCAAACCACTCTTTGAGTTTCTTGGCCATAAGGTTTTCGATAGCCGGAAGTTATGTGCTACACACCCCACTATTTAGGAAACGCTACGCACGCGGCACGATTGCTTTCGTGACGACAGAATTGAGGATTGCGGTCAGAATTACGCCGCTCCAGACGGTGCTTGGTAAGGAATAGAATGTGTGAAGCGGATCTATTTCGCGGGATGTGAGTGAGAATACAGTAGTGGATTTTGGGACGTAGTTTCGATACTTTGCGGTAACCTAATCTTAGGGGTTTGCAAAGTAATACTTCAAGTAAGACCTCTTGCTACCGATAATCTCCATACCCTCGAAGAGAGTCGCCAGAAAAGGAGATTTGGTTCGATTGATAAGCCTGAGAATTCTGAACCCGAGAAAATCTAGGACCGAGTCTTAACGACGACTCTTACTTGGATTAATGGAGATTCTAGCCTTGCATTGTCCGTTTGATGATGACCGAGGGATGACTTACGGTGCGACCGACGATCACAGATTCAAAGTAGTAGAGATCCCCGTCCACGTGAGCGACCTGCATACCACGATGCTTCATCAGCTAGACTCGACCACCGTCGCTTGACATTCAAGCACTAAGGCCCCGACGCGAAGCTCACGGTTGTCGAGCCCGCCCGCGTCATTCATGAAATATTGGCGAGTTGATTCCGATTGTCCCGAGTGGAACTTTGCGTCTCTTAAGAGGTAACAGACGCTCTCGCTTGGCAGAAACTTCCCAAGAAAGTCGGGCCGACAGGATTTGAACCTGCGACCTTTTGACCCCCAGTCAAACGCGCTACCAGACTGCGCCACGGCCCGAACTTTGGTGTTGGCGGCGAGAACACCGCATGAGCCAATATTCTAGTCCGCTTTGCCGTTGGGAGCAAAGGGGCCTCGGCCAGTGGCCGATTGCTGGCTATTTACGGTATTTCGCAATGCAGAATAGCGCGTTGAGGGCGTCTTTGAAGCCAATCTTTTTGCCGGCTTCGTAGTCGCGGGCGTTGTAGCTGATTGGGAGTTCCTCGATCTGGTAGCCCAGGTGCGACAGCTTAGCGGTGATTTCGGGTTCGAAACCGAAGCGTTCCTGCTCGATTTGAACCTGCTCCAGCACTTCACGACGGAATACCTTGTAGCAGGTCTCCATGTCGGTGAGCCGTTGCCCGGTGATCGCGTTCGAGGCGGTCGTAAGAGCCCAGTTGCCGAAGCGGTGGAGGCGGGATGGGTCGTTCTCTCTCGCGTTCTCCAGGAATCGCGAGCCATAGACGACATCGGCCCCTGCTTCGATGGCTTCGAGCAATTTGGGCAGGTCGTTCGGGTTGTATTCGAGATCGGCATCCTGAATCATCACGACGTCGCCGGTCGCCTGTGCGAACGCGGTTCGCAATGCTGCGCCTTTGCCGCGATTGTAGCCGTGGAGGATGACGTGGATGTCTGGCTCGCGCTCCAGTTCGAGCAGAATTTTGCGCGTGCCGTCGACGCTGAAGTCGTCGACAAGGACAATCTCTTTGTGAATGCCAACCGCCTGCACACGACGGACGATTTCGACGACCGTATTCCGCTCGTTGTAAACAGGGATCACGATCGATACATCGAGGTCGGTCTTTCTTAGTGGCTCAGCCGGAGGAGCGGCATCAAGCTCGTGGGCGACGGCCAACGTCTGCTCGGCAATGTCGAAAGTCGCTTCGATCCGATCGTAGTGCGACCTGTCGAGCTGAGGTCGATCGAGATAGGGCGCACTGCTGTGTTCGCCCGGCTCTTTCACGGCGTCTGAGCTAGTTTCGTTCGCTGGAGTTTCTTTGGCGGTCTTCATTTGATGTGTTTTCATTTTGCAGCCGGAAGTGCAGGCCAGTGGAATGAGCCGAGACGTGGCATGTCAGTGTCTATGCGATGCTCGACCGGGATAAAGTCGAGGCTACTTTCCTTGGCAAACCGTTGGCTCTTTCCCCAAACTTCCGCCACGGGGTCGCGGTAGAGCAATGTCCAACTATAGGTTGAGTTCCGCATCACTTCGGCGGCGTTCGCGTAGTTGCGATCAAGCAGCACGATCTCTGGGTCGCCGTATTCGAGAACGCGGTATTGATTCTTGGAAATCGGCGGCGAACTTTTGCTGCGGTGTCGCTGCGTCTTCTTCTCCCCGAAGATGAAGTCGAAGTGCATGTCGACGACTTCCTGTGGATAGCAGGTGCGAAAACGTCCGTCGAAGGCGACCGTCGAATTGGGCGACAGCGCGGCAATGGCGTATTGAGCCCAGTTGAAATTCACGACCAAACGGCCTTGGATCTCGTGATCGACCATGAACTGAATCGCATCGATCGGGTACTTGTCACGATAGACACGGAAGTTGCTCAGGCGTTCGCCCAAGGCGAGGCTCTGCAGGGCGATTGCCGCCACGATCAACATGCCCAGAACGCTACGGACACGTCGCGAGGGGAGCATGACAGGGAGTTTCCGCTCGCCGTCGGGTCGCAGCCGCGCCAGGGCTGATTGAAAGTGAGCCGGCAACCAAAAGCCAGCCAGCAATGCGAAGAAAGCGATGTGACGAAGGTGTGAAGCTGCTTGCCAGCCGACCAACGCAAACACCACGATCTGCGGCCAATCGCGTCGTTCCTTCGAGCCGGCCAAACAGGCGACGACCACGATTGCTAAAGTCACGAACGGCCAGAATACGGGATCGCTTAGCGAAGGCGCGGCCCATTCGGTGATCTCGGGGCGCGGTTCGCCGAGCGAGTTCAACAGCCAGCGATGCATTTCGAGGCCGTAGGGGTTGATGAACGTCGCAGCGACACAAGCCAGGCCGATGATCGCGAGGTTTAGCTGCGTGCGAAGAGAATCTTTTCCGTCACGGAACCAGGCTTCGATCATGCGACCGGCCAGCAGTGTTCCAACCACTGCCAGTCCCGCCACGAACGCACCGTGAGAATTCACCCAGACGGCGAAGATCAAGGGCAAGGCCAACAGCCAACGTAGTCGCAGTTGGCCTTTCGAATACCAATCGGCAAAGGCACGATCCGTGCAGATCATGGCTAGTGTGAACAGCAAGAAACTGAGTAGCTGCGGTCGTAGCGGGAAGAACGCTTGCAGGTTCGCCGCTACCAGCAACATCAACGCCCAAGCGGCGATGAGTTTTACACCGTGTCGACGGGCGATGAGGACCATTGACGTGAGAATGCCCAGGCCGAGCAGGCATTTCAGTAGAACCATTGGGTAGATGCCAAGCTTCTCGTAGCCGAGGGCGAAGAGTAACTCGGCAGCGTTCTCGTGATTGATCCACGGGTAATCGACAGCCGTGAACGTGTGCGTCGCGGAGCGATGCAAGTGCCCGTCGGCGAGCCAATCTTGCCCGTATTTCACGTGCCCCCAAAGGTCGGGATCAACGAGGTTCAGCGAAACGGGGATCGCGCAGCTTAAGGCAAGCGTCGCCACGACACCGATTTTCAGCAGGCGATAAGCACTTTTGGCCTGCTCAACATCGACGGACTGCGTGGGGGACTCGGCTGCAGCGGATGTCTCTGCGGAATTGGCAGAATCAGCTTGTTGCATGGACGTGCCAGCAGGTTGGGGAGTGGGGGAAGCTAGATTGCGGGGAACCTTGCAAGTCTACCCCGTGTGGCAGGCTCCGCTGGCAAAGCCGCCGTATTCCCAAACAATTTTGTAATCCGGCACGATTTTGCGACCACGATAGAAGGTATGACTGCTCCCATCGCTAGGCGCCTCATGATCGGCATGAACCGCTAGCACTCTCTGTCAGGGGTGCTCACTAGAAGGCCGACAAGTTAGCGTTGTTAGCACTGAGGCCATTTGCTAACTTCCGTCCCTAGGAGCAAGTGGCCGCGGTTCGTCGCCACTTGTTCCCGCGAATTGAAACCTCAGAATTATGCCGACCCAACAGACAAGGAAGTCGCCATGGGTGCCTCATCCGATTCCTCACGACCGAAACTTCGTATCGCCCAGCCTCAAACGCGGGTCCACATCCGCTGGATGATTCGCCGCGACATGAATGAAGTATTGGATATTGAGCGCAGTGCGTTCGAGTTTCCCTGGTTCGAAGAAGACTTCATCCGCTGTCTGCGCCAGCGCAACTGCATCGGCATGGTGGCTGAGCATGGCGAACGCGTCGTCGGCTTCATGATCTACGAGCTGCACAAGACACGTCTGCATATCCTGAACTTCGCCGTCGCGGAAGAATTCCGACGTCAGGGTGTGGGTCAGCAGATGGTCGATAAGCTGGTGAGCAAGCTCTCCAGCCAACGTCGCACCCGAATCACCCTAGAAGTACGCGAAACGAATCTGCCCGCTCAGCTTTTCTTCAAAGCGAACGGCTTTAAGGCCACGACGGTATTGCGAGCCTACTACGACGACTCGCCTGAGGACGCGTACTTGATGCAGTTCCGCTATCGAGCCGAAGAGCCGCCTGCGGCGTTGCCGTTTGATCGGCGTCTGGCTGGCTAAGCGACAAGTCACTTTTTAGGGATTGAGAACTTCCGGCTCCGTGACTTTCTTAAGTTGCTCGCCGCAGCAGGTGAACTTTGCGCAATCGGGTTCGCAGTCGCAACCCTTGGTGATGTGGATTTCCAGTCCGCACTTCTCGCAGTGGTACATGTCGCCCACTTTGGGGGCGAAGCCTTCGATGATGTCGGCCATGGTTTTCTCCTTGTGTTGGAATTGCCTGACCGTCCGTATTATATCAAATCCTTTACGACTGGCGAGCAAGC
Source organism: Lacipirellulaceae bacterium (assembly GCA_040218535.1). Taxonomy (NCBI): domain Bacteria; kingdom Pseudomonadati; phylum Planctomycetota; class Planctomycetia; order Pirellulales; family Lacipirellulaceae; species Lacipirellulaceae bacterium. The sequence goes on from JAVJRG010000012.1 coordinate 1,262,518, forward strand.
ACGGCAGTTAGCGTTAATCACTTCGTTTGTTGCGACGACATTTCTCTGAGCAGTAAATAACCTGCTCCCAGCAGCGTTGCCACTTCTTCCGCCAAGTGAAGTCGCGACCGCAGGACGGACAGGTTTTCGTGGGTAAGTCACGCTTCTTACGCATCGTCGTCACCGAAGTGAATGCCGCCGGAAGAGTCGTCGCTCAGTTTCGATTCACCCAGAACGGTACCGTAGCCCATCGCACAGGTCCCGCTGAGAGCTAAGCAGAGCAAACCCCCGAACGTGAATGCACAGCGCGCTAGTAGCACATTAGTCTCGTGAGAAACAAACGGTAAGCCGCCAGAGATGCTTTCATCATCACCAAGCAAGCCACACGCCCCGCCGACAAGACCGAAGCACAGCAGCATGAAGGCAATCATGTAGCGGGCGGCACGTGGATGCTGGCGGAAGATCAGCTGTGCCGCTGCAGGAGCGACAAAGATCAGCCCGCAGACGAACACAACCCAGCGAGGAACGTGAAACTTCTCATCGGGCGAAGGAATGACATTTGTCGCCACGAGCATGAGGAAAATGCCAATCGCGACGAACAGAAACAGAGCCCAGCGAGGTGTTTTCTGTGATCGAGCCATAGAACAAATATAGTGTTGAAATTCCAGCGAGCAGCACAAAGGCAAAACGGTCACCGAAAGTTGGCGTGAGTTTGGGCCGCGGATTGCGCGGATGACACGGATTGATAGTCGGCAACGTCCGTAGGTTGGGCACTCCTGCCCGATATAGGAACTGTCTTCAGACATTTTTTGTGATTGGCGGCTAAAGCGACGGCCAGGAGTGGCTATCCTACGAATTATCCGTGTCATCCGTGCAATCCGTGGCCTAACTTAAGCTATCCATTGCCAATGGACTTCCCCGCCAGCCAAGCCGTGCTGAACGCGGCTTGAAAATTGTAGCCACCAATCGGCCCATCGAGGTCAAGAATTTCGCCGGCCAGATACAATCCCTTCACCAGTTTGCTTTCCATCGTTGAGGAATTCACCTCAGGGAGTGCGACGCCCCCGGCGGTCACCTCCGCTTTTTTGAAGCCGCGTGTGCCGCTGACAGGAATGTGCGTTTCCTTAAGAGCGTTCGCTAGTTTGCGTAGCTGTTGTTTGCTCAGTTCGGCAGCGCGACGTTCGTTGAGGCCGAGCAACTCTACAAAGGTTTCCGCCAAACGTCTCGGTATCCATTGCGGCAGTAACGTGACAATCTGCTTCTTGCCATGCGCTTGGCACGCGGCGCGAAGTTCATCAAGTAAGCCTTCGAACTTTTTATCGACAATGAAGTCGCACCGCAGGGCGAGTTCTTTCGGTTGCGAGCATCCCGTGATCGCACGGCTAACGTCAAGGACGGCCGGGCCTGAGAGTCCAAAGTGCGTGAATAGGAATGAGTCGCACGCTTCGGCCAGCGGTTTCTGCTTTCCCGCGGACTCGCCGAGAGGTTTGCCGACTTTTGGAACCACCGCGACCGAAACGCGCGGAATCGTCAGCCCTTTGAGCTTCGCTACCCAAGAGACTTCGGTTGTCACCGGTGTGAGTGAGGGCCGTGGGGTGACGATCGTGTGGCCGAGGCTTTTGAGCCACGCATATCCGTCTCCGGTCGTGCCGCTGCCGGGATACGACTTGCCGCCGGTGGTGACGATCAAATTCTTGGCTTCATAGTCAGACTTGGGTGTCCGCACTGTGAAGCCTTGATCGACTTGGGTGATCGTCCTGACGGGTTCGTCGAGTTGGAGTTGGCAATCATTCTCCCCAAGCTTTGCACGAAGCGCCGCTACCACATCGGCGGCTCGGTCGCTGACAGGAAAAACTTTCCCTGTCTCTTCGACTTTGGTCGGAACGCCCTCGGCAGCGAACCAAGCGATGAGATCGTCCGGCGAGAGCGCCGCCAAGGCTGAGTGCAGGAATCGCCCCGGCGGGCCGTAAGCCTCAACGATTCCGCGCGCATCGGTCGCCTGGGTGAGATTGCACCGGGTGCCGCCGGACATCAGGATCTTCACCCCGGGACGCGGGTTTTTCTCCAGCAGCAGCGTTCGCAGTCCCCGCTTGCTGGTACGGATCGCTGCCATCATGCCTGCAGCACCAGCTCCGACGACGATCACATCCCAGGACATTTTTGTAGACAGGATAAACAGGATTAAGTGTTGCGACAGTGAAATCTCCATCCTGACGATCCTGGAAATCCTGTCTATTCCCAATCTACTCACACAAGGTTTTTTGATATTATTGGCCGAGATTCCTCCTGTCTCCGTTACCGCGGCTGAGTTTTCCTATGCACTGGACCCACTACGGCTTCCACTTTGGCAACATCTTGTATCTAGTTGCCTATCTCGTGAGAGATATCCTCTGGCTTCGCATCATCACGATAGCGGCGATCGCTTCGATGTTGCCGTACTACTATTGCTGTCACGATACTCCTCAATACCAGCCGATCGCCTGGTGTTCGCTTTTTGTGGCGGTCAATCTCGTCCAGATTGGTTTGCTGATTTGGGAACGCCGCCCGGTGTTCATTGGTGAAGAGGAGAAGCGCCTTTACCAAGAAGTTTTCAAGAGTCTTTCTCCGCGGGAATTTATCAAGCTATTGGCGATAGCTGATTGGAAGCGGGTGGCGGTTGATGAGTTTCTGCTGACGCAAGATCAAGTAGTCAATCACCTGACACTGATTGCTACCGGGCGTGGGAGCGTGCAGATCGACAAGCGTCACGTCGCCGACGTCGGCGCGCGGCAGTTCGTCGGTGAGATGGCCTTTCTTACCGATGCCCCAGCCAGTGCTAGTGTCGTGGCCAAGACCAATATGGATGTGCTCTCCTGGCCTATCGAGAAGCTGCGGCCGTTCCTACTCGACAACTCGCAAATTCACTTCAAATTGCGGGGAGTCCTCGGCAACGACCTCGTCGAAAAGCTCCGACACCGCGGCTTTGCGACAGCTCACCCTTCATTGATGCTCGACGGTACTGGGCAGGTTTAAGAGCACTTTCTGTCAACGAATGGCACAAATCTCACGAATCAGTTTAGCAACCTTAGAACTGGTAATTCGTGAGATTCGTGCCATTGGTTGACAAAACCAAGATTGTTCTGCGAATCCGTCACTTGGTATTATGGGCGGAACGTAGAAATCGCGTATCCGAGCTTTAGCGAGGTCCCCGTGCATCATCATTGCACTCCTGTTGCCTTTCTTTTTTTCTTAGCAATCGTTGCATCCACGGTAAGTTGTCGCGATGCTTCGGAGCAGGTAGCTCCCTCTGAGGTTCCTGTCACCAAAACCTCTGCGGAAAGTGAGATCGCTCTCGGGAAGAAAGCCGATCTTGGTGAGCCCAGTGCGCTTCCGTTGCCGAGCACCATGGGCAACGCTGAGTATGAGGCCCGCTTGTTTCCTTTCTTGAATAAGCGGGAGTACAAAGCCCTCGGCTGGACGCCGGATAAACGAGTGCGAGATACTGGGCCGTTTATCAACGGCAAGTACTACGGCACCCATCCGGCGGTGAAGATTTTCTATTCGCCGGAGATCATCACTTGGCTCGAAGGGGGCAAAGAAAAGGCCATCCCCGATGGGGCGATGATCATCAAGGAGCAGTACGAACCACCCGCGGTCCGCTATCAAGGGCTCGATGACGATCAGTTGTTTGAGCATCTCTCAAGCTGGACCGTGATGGTGAAGGACTCGGGCGGCTCGCACGATGGCTGGTATTGGAGCAACCCGGCGAAGGATCAAAAGGTCGTCGATAACCACGAGTACCCCTTCGACCATCCCATCGGTGGTTTCGGTATTTACTGCGTTCGCTGTCATGCGTCGACCGAAAGCCACGGCGAGACCAACGAATATACGTTTTCCTCGTTACGTAACGTTGAAGGCTATCCAGGAGAGCCGCTGCTGTTCCGCGTTGACGATTCTTGGCGGAAAAACACGGACCACGAAGAGCCGGTTTCTTCGGAGGCGGCCGACGAACTTGTTGAGGAAAGTCCACATCCTGTGAGCAACGAAGAATTGCTTGCTGAAAGTCTCTTGAAGAGTCAGGTAAGTCTCCAGCGTGACGACCTCAAGAAGTTGGGCAGTCACCCGCGTTGCACCGCTGCGACGCATCCTGAGCAGTGCACACCGAAACTCAACGAGACGTTCCTAGAGTTCTTCCCATCAATCGACAAACAACATCGTGGTGATCTCTTGCACATGCCGCCAATTACGCACGACTGGGTCGTGCGACGGTCCGGCGATGCTCAGCAGGGGCAGCCGTTTGTAACCTCGAACCAATGCATGAGTTGTCATGCTGGTTTGACCGAGCCGTTTGGACCCACGATGTTCTTCCCGTCGGGTGAGTCGGCCGAGTACGGAGCTGCCGGGGCGGACCTTTCCCCTTACGGCGAATGGCGTTGGACGCCGATGGGTCTAGCAGGGCGCGATCCGATCTTCTTTGCTCAGCTTGAGAGCGAGATCGAGTTCATCAAGGACGACTTTCCCGATGACCCTGTCAAAGTCAAAGAACACGTTGACGCCCTCGTCGAAACTTGCCTTACCTGCCACGGGGCGATGGGCAAGCATCAATACCGGGCCGACCACGGAAGTGAGGCGGAGCCCTTCGGTACCGACAAAGTCTTGTCTAAATCAACCGATCCCCACGCGACAGGAAAAGACGACTGGCGCTACGGTGCACTCGCCCGCGATGGAATTAGCTGCACGATCTGCCACCAGATGGAGCCCCGCGAGCAACCTGCGGACGATCATCGACATTATTTAGAGTATTTCCTGGAGACCTCCATCACTGGCAATATCAACGTCGGCAATGCCAACGAGCTGCACGGTCCGTTTGAGGATAAGGAAATCGCACCTTACTCAATGAATCACGCCTTGGGATTCAAGCCGAAGCACAATCCGTACATCCAAAGCTCGCAAATGTGCGGCACTTGCCACGTTGTCAATCTGCCGATCATCGATGAACAGTATGCGGAAGGTGAAGCCACCGATGAACTCGTCGCCGCGGAGCACAACCCGCTGTTCAAGAAGTATCACCATCACGTTGAGCAGGCGACTTACTTGGAGTGGCTCAACAGCGAGTTTGAGAACGAGTTCGACACCGAGAACCCCAAGGCCAAGTCCTGCCAAGACTGTCACATGAGTAAGGACTATCACAGTGACGAACTCGACTTGCACTTAGAGCAGATCGAAACCCGCATCGCCGCCATCCAAGACGACACCTATCCGGATGCAGAGAATCTCGTTGAGTTGAAAGAGCTACAGGTTCGCATGCGAAAGGAAAAATACGCTCGTCACAACTTCAAAGGCCTGAACATGTTCCTGCTGGAGATGTTCAACCAGTTCGACGATGTTCTCGGTGTGCGGAAGAACGACTTCATGACCGGCTCGACGACGGCGATTCAGCAAGCCAAGGAAGATTTCCTCCGACAGGCCACCAACGACGTAGCGAAAATCAATGTGTCGACCAATGTGTCAGATGACGGTCAGCTTACGGCGGATGTGGAGGTGTTGAACCAAGTCGGCCATCGTTTCCCCAGCGGGGTCGGTTTCCGGCGGGCGTTTCTTGAATTCCTTGTTGTGGAAAACTCCGTCGCCACCGAAGGCAAAGATCGAATCGTCTGGTCTTCAGGCCGCACGAACGAAATTGGCGTCCTACTCGACGGTGACGGCAAGCCTCTGCCTTCGGAGTTCTTCCAAGATCATCCAAACCCCGAAGAGAACCGCGGGAGTTCGCAATGTTGCCAGCATCACCACGAAGTGATTACTTCACAGGATCAAGTGCAAGTTTATGAAACATTGCTGCACTCCGCCGATCACAAGTTCTCGACGAGCTTCATCCACGCCGGCAAGACAATCAAGGATAATCGCCTGTTGCCGCGTGGTTGGTCCGCCAAGGGACCGGGGCCGGGTCTAAAAGGAAAGTTCCTCAAAGCAACGCACCCTGGTCCGCTCGCTAAGCATGACGAGCGTTACCAGGACGGCAGCGGCAGCGATGTTGTCACTTACAAAATGAGCTTGCCTGCGGGCGTTGATCCCAGCGACTGCGAAGTGCGAGTCACGCTCTACTATCAATCGATTCCGCCGTACTTTTTGCAGAGCCTTTTCGAAACAGCCCCCCATGGCCCTGCGACCCAACGGCTGCACTACATCTGTAGCAACATGGATCTAAGCGATACGCCGATCAAGGACTGGAAACTCCCGGTGACTTCGACGATGTCTACGTTGGGTGACGAGTGAAGTCGAGAAGGCGATCGCCTGCCAGTGGTCGGGGAAACCTTGGTTTACGAAACCATTATCCTGGCAGGCGGATCGCACGCCCGTTTCAGTCTTTCGTCCTATCGCCATTTGAGGATGCGGAACAGACCTTTGCCTTGTCGAATCCGCTCGGGGACTTCAAGCAACCGCTCGCGGTAGATGCTTAGCAAGACCGCGACGGCGAAGAAGATCGCTCCGCCGATCATCATGTAGACCGAGACACTTTGCAGTTGTTCGGGCAAATGAATCAGCGTGAGCAAGCTCAACACGTAGATCACCAGCGACGTTCCCCCGGCGAGCGTTGTGCTACGAATCCTGCAAACCGTCCCGAGGCCGAGGAGAATCAGGCCGAGTGCCAAGACGCCCACCTCGTGAACCATGACCCATGCCCAACCGCTTGAGCTTCCGAAGATTCGCTGACTCAAGAGACCGAGAACCAACGGAGCAGTTGTGAGCACGCTGCCGAGACTTAGGTTGAACGAGACGATACTCTCTGCTTGCGAACGACCTGAGCGCTCGCCCTCGGTTGAGCTCTTGGCGAGTTCTCTTCGCCAGCCTGTGTGGCCAAAGGCTAAGAGGATCATGCCGCCCGCGGTAACAAAGATTTCCGCACGTTGTCCAAAGCTCAAGGTAGAGAGAGCGTTGACAATGAGTATGCCAAGCAGCGCATGAACGCCGGCCAAAGTGAACAGTCCGCGGCGTGCATCCGGCGAAGGTGCAAAAACGCCTGCCGCGATGGCCGCGATCGCCTGACCCACCATTAAGGCCAGCAGTTCCCAGCTTTGATCCCCTCCGATGAAACGATTGAAGGTAAGCAGTCCACCAGCAATTCCGCCAAGGGTCGTCATGAGGTAGCCTGCCCACGCCAGGCCACTCTTGGTTGAGTCGCTCCGATGGGGACTGAGGTGCTGATCGCTGACCGGTTGCACTTCGTGACTACCGAGGACACGGTCGGCAATCAGGCAGAGAACGCCGACGACACTGGCTGCAAGGATCGGTGCGTAGGTTACCAATCCGCAGAAGACCAGCAAGTGCCACGCAGCAGCCCAGCAACTCCCCGCGACGAGTAGCGAGTCGAATGAGCGTCCGCTTTTTTGGTTGCTCTTGGTCAGCACGGCGAAAGCGATGGCTGATTCAGCGAAGAACAACCCTTGCAGTAGGTTAAACATTCCTCCAGTTTCGTGCCCTCGGAATCCAAAGATGGTGGCAAACTGCGTCAGAAGTGTGCCGACAATCCCCGTCAAGAAGAGGACCGTCAAGCTGGATCGTGCCATTGCCTGAAGCGAATTCTTCGAGCTTTCTTCTCCGCTCCCTCGTGAAACCAACAGGAGGAACAGAGGCAGCAGGCCAAGAATCGGCAACTGAACGGCAAGGGTTCCAACGCCCAAGAGCGAGAGACTGGCGACAACACTGATTGCGACCGCGATCGCGACGATTCCTCTCGAAAGCGTTTCTGATCGTTCACGACCCAATCGAGATTGCAGCGTTGCACCCACGGAGGTTGCCATCGCCAAGGTAAGCATCGCAGGGAGGTATTGCCAGTCGAATTCAATTTGTTCGAGGAGCCCATTGTTGAGGACTTCCCCGGCAAAATACCAGCCGCCCAAGGCAAGGGCGAAGACGGAAAGCGTCAGTCCTAGAATGCCACCTGTCGAGGCGATTGTGTTGGCAGTGTCGTTTGCGTTTTCTGCCTGTGAAGCTGCTTCACCCGTTGGGCGAAGCTTCAAGGAGGCGATCGCGAACGTGTTGGCCGCCAGGGCGATTGCTGCCAACAGGCCGATCATCAGCTCGCCGGTAAGGCGGATCGCCAATAAATCGATCCCGATCACCACGCACCACAGCAGCATCAAGATGGCCGAGTAGGCATACCGCTTCCCCCGGCCAGCCACAGCGATTGAATAAAAGTAGGTGTAAGCCCCAATCGCTGCGATCACGAGCGCGAAAAGTTTGAGATTGGCTGTCGTGGCAACGGTAGGAATGTCAAACCAATTTAGTCCGGCGAAGAACGGTTCATAAAGACGACCGGCAATGCGGCCCCCCAGGAGAACTGCCAGTCCGGCACCCATTGCCACGTGACCAGCGCGAAAGAATGCCGCGCCGAAGTTCTCCCGACTAAACGGACCCTTGCCGGAACTAAAGAGCCGTTCGGTATGGACGCAGATCACTCCGATGACGACCAATAGCATCGAAGGGGAAATGACTTCCCAGAACCGATCGACTCGCTGGTCGGCTAGAAACAGCAGGCCGGTCATCGTTACGCCGCCGACAAAGGTGTAGACGAACAGCGGATCTTTCAGAATGCGCGCTATTCCCGCGTACAGGCAACAGATCACAAGCGCGGGAAACCAGAGATGGCCACCTTGGCTGAGCGTTATCAGGCCCTGTGCGTTATAAAACCAGAGGTTCAACGGCAGGACCAAGCAGGCCAAAAGCGTAACTGCGCGCCCTGCCGTTTGATACCGCGATTCTCTCACCAGCATCGCTCCGACACCGAGCACCGCCAGGTTGGCTCCGCCCATGATGCAGGCGACAACAAGACTGTTGGCGAAGACTCCGATGGACCAAAGCCAAACGATGAGCCCTAACACCAGCAACCCACCACCACACATCATCAGCATCTGCAAACTGCGTGGGTCAAGCAGTCGATCAAAGAGGGTCTGCTCCTCGACTGGCTCTAAAGTAACGGTCGTCTGCTCAGGCTCAAGTTCAGGTTGGTCGAGCCGCGGGCGTTCTGGAATGGAATCTCTCATCTGGTTTCCCCTGTGTGCGTTGTGTTGAGACGGTGTTTTGGGCGTGTTAAGAAATCGGACGAGAGCAGTCCTGATTTCCTCGCAAACACGTTAAGCAAGAGGGGTGCCACTAATTAATGAAAGCCATAAGTCATTTGACTATAATGCCTTGTGTGATCGCGTCTGTGGCCTGTGGTTACAGCATGAGAAATTGTTGTACATTAAATGTACACAGCATATACATTCAGTGGACATTCAATTCGACCAACAGATGTCTCTCCTCTCAAGTTCCGACCAACAGTTTCTGACCGTCCTTGCTGAGCTTTCCTACTGCAATCCGTTCGAGCCCCGCCGTCTCGAACTGGAGCAAGCGGCCCTCGGCGAAGATTACCAACCGGAGCAGTACCTCGCCTGGAGCCGAAAGGCCATTACCAACGAGACGGCGCGGCCGAACGTCGTGCGACTTACCGAGAAAGCAGACCGCTTAGCCGTGCGGCTGCGAGAAGCTCTATCCAGCTCGGGCAAGATGAAGGCCACCGAGAGGCAGCTCTATGAAGATCTAATCGTGTACGTGCTCTACTACCGTTGGTTTGCCGGGAACGATCCGGTAGCGACTTGCAGCAACAAGACGAGTCTTGGCAAGCTTTGGCGGTCGTTTCGTCAAGAGTTGGACGAGTTCCGTGGGCCGAAGCAGCTCGGCCTTTTTGCCGAGACCACGCCCGAGCATTTGTTCGCGTGTCTGCATCAAGTGCGACGTGCATTCAAGTACATCTTCGACTGTATCTATGGCGATTCGTTACCGGCAGCGCGTTTGCGTGGAACGGTTTGGCAATCGATCTTTACTCACGATATGCGACGTTACCGACGGACGCTATATAAAACAATGTCCGATTACTCGACGCTCATCACTGGCCCTTCAGGAACAGGCAAGGAACTGGTCGCCCGTGCGATTGCCCTGTCGCAGTACGTTGCGTTCGATCCCAAGCAGGAGTGCTTCGTTGGGCAGCTGCAAGAAGGCTTTATTCCAATCAATCTCTCCGCGCTCTCTCCCACATTGATTGAGTCGGAACTTTTCGGCCACTGTCGCGGTGCGTTTACGGGAGCAACGGCTGATCGTTCAGGTTGGCTGGAAACGTGTCCCTCGCATGGAGCCGTTTTCCTTGATGAGATCGGAGAGCTCGATCTGGCGATTCAAGTGAAGTTGCTGCGTGTTGTGCAATCGCGTTGTTATTCCCGCCTGGGGGACACCAAGGAGCGCACCTTTGCGGGGAAGATTATCGCCGCCACGAACCGCAACTTGGCTGAGCGGATGAGCGAAGGATACTTTCGGGCCGATCTGTACTACCGGCTCTGCTCCGACCACATTCAGACCCCTTCGTTACGCGAACAATTGAGTGCTCACCCTGAAGCGTTGACCAGCCTAGTAAAGATCATCACCGAACGGGTCGCAGGGTGCGAAACGGCGGAGTTAGCCGCCGAAGTCGAAAGCTGGATCAGCCGTGAGATCCCCGCCGACTATCCCTGGCCCGGCAACATCCGCGAATTGGAGCAATGCGTCCGCAACGTACTAATCCGAAAGCAGTACGTGCCTTGGCAGCCGCCTGCCGACAAAGTTTCGGAGCTTCCGGCATGGTTGGAAGGCGTGCCTGAGAGCAACGTCACTGCCGATGAGCTCCTCCGCCGCTACTGCACCGCCACCTACGCACGACTTGGCAGCTACGAGCAGACTGCCAAAGCACTCGGCCTCGACCGCCGTACAGTAAAAGCCAAAATCGACGTGGAACTTTTAGAGTCGCTGCGCTGACGGTTTAATCCTTTTGCGATTGCTTCAGTCGCTTCCCAAAACGTCGCAAGTACTCATTGGCGTTCACATCGTCCAAAGTACGTTTGACCCACGAAGCCGGAACTTGGTCGAGGGCGTCGATCTCGGTGAGCGTATTGATCAGCAGGATCGCGGATTCGCTATTGAGTTTCTTCCCGAGTTCCGCGACCAGCAGATTCGTTGATTGTTCGGTCTCACCTAGTCCGAACAACGCTCGAGCTGCCATGATGCGGTTGGTAGAGTGGGAATCGCTTGCGAGTTTTTTTAGTGCCGCGGCGCTAGGTGACGCTTCCTTGCCGAGGAACACGCAACCCGCGGCAGCCCAGTAGCGGATTAGCGGGTCGTCGCTCTTGAGTGACTCAATCAGCTTTGGAAGGTTCTCGGTTTTCGATTCGCTCGCTTTCATGGCGATCGCTAGCACTTCGTCGACTTGGAACTTCTCGCTAGCAGCAAACTCATTGATCGTTGTTCCATCGGCCAACTCTTGAAACATCCCCTCGGGGATGAGCCCCGTGTCGCGTGCCTGCTGCATAGTTTCCACGAGTTGCTCGCGCATTTTGGTCAGTACTTCTTGGTAGGCCGGATCGTCCGCCAAGTTCGTGATTTCCCAAGGATCGGTTTGAGTGTCGAAGAGCGTTTCAGTTGGTTGAGGGGCTTCCCAAGTGGCTGCGAATTGCTGATCCAGGTTTCCAGCCTGCCAGGCTTCCTTCCAGGCCGTCCAGGAAGGCATCGAGAACTGGTAGTAGCTGTAAGGAGCCGCGGGCAAGTGGGGCATGAAGCGACGGACATATTTGTACCGCCCATCGGTGATGCCGCGTCGCATGCCGATGAGTTCGTCAAAGCGATCGCCATAGAGAAAAACGGTGTCCTCCGACGGTGGTTCTTGGCGATGCTCGCCCAGAAACGCGCGGCCTTGCATTTGCTCAGGCTTTTCGAGGCCGCAGAGTGAGAGCAGTGTTGGTGCAAAGTCGACAAACGCGACGAGTTCTTCTCGTCGAGAGCCGTTGGCGAAGGGACTCATCGCGCGGTACTTTTCGGGCACGTGAATCAATAGTGGAACTTGCACGCCCGTGTCGTGCAGGTAGCGTTTCCCCCGTGGCGTCGGGCCGCCGTGGTCGCTGTAGTAGAAGACGATCGTGTTCTCTGCTAATCCTTCGCGTTGGAGCTCATCAAGAATCTTTCCGACCTGCGCGTCGAGGACCGTCATTGTGTCGTAATACGTGGCGAAGTCAGATCGCACTGCCGGTAAGTCGGGCAGATAGGGCGGGACCTCGATGTCTGCCGAATCAATCCGCGTCTTCTTGGGCAGCACGCCCTGCTGGCGGCGTTTTTCGACGTTTTCAGGGAAGAGCGAACTCTCGTGCGAGAAGGTCAGGTTGAAGATCGTGAAGAAGGGAGTTCCCGCGGGGCGATTCCTATAGTGGGCTTTCCCCGAGCACGCGTCCCAAATCGCCCGGTCGTTGCCCTTCTGGTTGAAGTCCGTCTTGCTGTTGTTCGTGCAGTAGTAGCCCGCCTCGCGTAAGTAGCTCACGTAGGGTTTGAAAGTCGCAGGAACCTTGTGACGGCTGCGCATGTGCTGCGTGCCCTGGGTCACAGCATATGCACCGTTGAGCAGCGTCGAACGCGCCACCGCGCAGACCGGCGCGTTCGAGTAAGCGTGTTCGAACAGCACGCTTTGCTCAGCCAACGCATCCAGCCGCGGCGTTTTCGCCTGCTGGTTGCCGTAGCAGCCGAGCCAGTGGGCGGCGTTATCCTCGCTAGTGATCCAGAGAATGTTCGGGCGGTCCGGCGCGTCTTCCGCATGACACCAAGCTATGGGACTAAGAAGGAAAAAAACAAGCAGGGTCAAGCGGCGCAAAGGGAACGCTCCGTTTGTGTTGGGAGAGAGGGAAGTAGCTAGAGGAGAATCAGTCTTCGATCGGTCTTACCTGAACTGTCCAAGTTCGCACGCGCTTCTTACCTTCGGTCTCATAGTACGTGCCGATCCAGACGTCCTTGGTTTTCTTCTTCAGTTGCAGAATCATGTAGCCATGCAGCGAGTTCTTGTCGTCGAATTCGAGTTTCATTTTTCCGTCGCGAATTCGATGGTACTGACCAATCCGTTTCGGTCGCGACTTCTCGGGCATGCTGATTTCGTTCTTCTCGCCAGTTAGAAGTTGCTTCAGGTTCTCCTTTGCTGAACCACGCTTGGAAAGTTTGATCGAGCGGCTCGCGGCAAAGATCGCGGACTCTTCGGTACGAAAGTTACCAGAAATTTCAGGCTTCTTGTTGGATTTCTTCTTCCCATCCTTTGCCTCGCCCTCTTCATCCTTTCCCAGCTTCTTTGCAAGTTCCTTGGCGAACGGAGGGGCAGGCTTCGCATCCTTTTCCTTGGCCTCTTCCTTCTTCTCGGGCATCTTACCCGTCTTGAGAACACCCTTGTATTCCCAGATGGTCCCTTCGATTTGGTCGTTGGGCATTCTTGAGAGGGTACTGGCTCCCTTGCCACCAATAATGTTCTCAAGCGGGCCTTGAGCGTGTGCTGAGAAAGCGGACAGAGACAAGCAGAGGATAGTAATTGATAGGTATCGCATGATCGTGTCAGCCAGAAACAGAGGAGCCCAAACTATCGACCCCAGTCGCTATTCAAAGACGTGAACTACGGGCACGGCGGAGCCCCTCAGAATAGTCCTCAGGGAACGCGACATCAAGTAAACTAGGGGGCAACGAAGCCTCGCCGTCCCTTAAAAAAGACGCTTTTCTTGTTTGAGGCCGCGGCGTGGAATTATTGTCGTGAACCCTTGATCTGGGTGTACGTGCCTCTTTTGGACTGATGCTCCCGTTGCTTGTGGTATAGCCCATGGCGGGTTAGAGTGCCTATACAGGTAGTGGTCTTTTCCGAATTGGTATTCTTATCCCCTCATTTTCATTTCTTGGTATCTATGGTCCGTAAGTACCTATTCCGTTTGCTTGTTGTCCTTGTCGCTTCGGCGCTTGCTGAGGACACGCTCGCCGTCGTTCCCACCCCTACGGTCGGCCATTGGCGATTCGATGATGGTGCGGGCTCCATCGCTACTGATTTCATCAATGGCAACGATGGCGTTTGGGACGGTGGCACGGGGAACAATGTGTGGGCAGCGGGGATCATTGGTGGCGGGTCGCAAACCAACGATGAGAACGGCGGCAATGGCCAGGAGCATTTCACAATCCCCTCCCTCTCGCAGCTCAACGGAGCGAGCGGACTGACGATCTCGATTTGGTTCAATCAGAATGTTACCGACAATAACAACTCAACTTACAATGCACTTTTCATGACACGCTTCATGGAAACGAGCTTTGGCGGTGGCGGCGAGAACTGGGGCGTTGCCTTAGAGAACAACAGTGCACCGCGTCATATTGATTGGCGTGTCGACGGCGTTTCTGGCGGCGAGTTCGATCTCATCTCCGGCGACCCGGGCTGGCACCATGTAGCGTTCACTTGGGATGGCACCATTGGCCAGCGGGCCATCTTTCTTGACGGGACCGAGTTGGAACGCGTCAGTGCACAGACCGGCACCATCATCAATGGTGGCTCTTGGGACATCGGCAACGATACCTGCTGCGGTAACCGCGAATTCACAGGCACCCTGGATGACTTAGCCGTTTGGGACACGGCCTTACCTGCATCCACGATTACCGAGATCTACTTCAACGGCCTCTCCGGCGTGAACGCCTCTTCGGAGAATCCTCCGCTTCGCGGAGATGTCGATCTTGATGGGGACGTCGATTTCGATGAGACCGACAACGACGGCATCAGCGATCTCGACATCATCCAAGCCAATTTCGATATGTTCACCACGGGGGCGTTCCGCACCGATGGCGATCTTACCGCTGATGGCGTGGTGAATTTCGATGACCTCGTCGAGTGGCGGCGTGGCTTTGTCCTCAACGGCGGGAATCTCGAGGCGTTAGCCAACCGTGTCCCTGAACCAAACGCCTGCCTGATAATGATTTGCTCCGGCCTCCTAGCCCTTTCCCGTGCTTCTCGCTCCCGGCATTGATTGGCTTCTCTTGGTTGACTTTATGCATATTCGTTTCCAATTCTCAGTCGCACTTTTTGCCCTGCTGGCCGTCGCGATACCGTTGCGTTCGCACGCACAAGATGTCGTGCTCAGGGTGGACCGTGATTCGGGCGTTGTTAGCATCGCCAACAATGTTGTCACAGACGGGCATGTGGGTCTCTACGAAATTCGCTCGGATCTAGGCTCCATTGATTCGGCAGCTTGGGTGCCCTTGGCCAATGGCGACTCGTCTTGGCGTGTGGTGGGAACTCCTTCCAGTACGAAGGTGACAGAGATCAAAGAGACGGGCGAGGTCGCCGTCAGTCAGGGCTCGCCGGTTGGTTTAGGAGCGGCATTCGATCCTGCCCCGGCCAAACTGGCTGCCGGCTTTGGCGTAGATGTCGAAGACTTGGCGTTCCGCTACTTCGATCCGGTCCTCGATCAAGTGCTCGAGCCAACCGTCGAGTATGTTGGCGAGAAGATCTACAACAATCTTATTCTGAATATCGACCCCGCGACGGGGCAGGCGAATATCGAAAATGAATCACCATTTGATGTCGATCTAACGGGCTATACCGTGAAGTCTGCCCTCGGTGAGTTGAATCCTAGCTGGGCGGGAATCCGAGCCAGTGATGCGACGAATTGGGTGGAAGCAGGCATCAGCGCGACGACGGTCCTCTCCGAACTGAATCAAAATCCCACAACCGCAGCGCTACTCCTTACCGCCGGCTCGACAGTCAGCCTCGGTTCGCTTTACACGGGCGACGGCAGTAACCAGGATGTCACCTTCGACTTCATTCTCGAAGGCTCAGAAATGCAAGTCAGTAGCGTTGTGAAATACACCAGCCTCGGAATCGCAGGCGATGCCGACGGGGATGACGATGTCGATGGGGCGGATTTTTTAAGCTTCCAACGAACCGACGCCTCTCAGATTCCAACTTGGCAAGCCAATTACGGAAACAGCGGCTCGAACGTCGCCAGCATCCAGAGCGTCCCCGAGCCCTCCACACTTTTGCTGACCTTGCTTTGCGGTACGTTCCTGTTCGCCCGGTGCCGTCAACTCTCAGCTTAACTTAACGGACTTTCAAAGCTCCGGTAGAAAATCATGAAGCGATCCTCCCGAACAATCTTCGCCCTGACGACCGGCATCCTTGCCGTTGCGAGCATTCAGCCTCTCTATGCTCAGCGTATCAGCAACGGTTCGCTTTCGGTCCGTTTGTCAGACTTTCACTCCTTCCAAACTTCTGCCGACGATTATGCTCCCACGGACATGATTCAAATGCCCGATGGACGGTTCATGGTGGCGACCCTCGGCGGCACGGTGCGGTTACTCGACCAGAATGGCGGGCTCATTTCCACACTGATGAGTCCGACCGAAACCCAAACTACCAAGGTCGACATCACCCACTACGGCATGACCAGCTTGCAACTGCATCCCGACTTTGATCAGGTAGGCACGTTCGGCTACGGCAAGGCCTACGCGCTGGTGACCCAACAGCCGCAGACGGTTACCGGGGTGACGGCCGACTTCTCCGTGCCTGGGGGCAATCCGGCAACGAATGGTTCATTCACCAACCAGGACGTCGTCCGCGAGTATGATCTCACTTCGATGCTCACCAGCGGAACCACTTCTTATGTAGGCCAGTCGGTCACTTCGCGTGATATTTGGCGAATCGACTCGCCGCAAGCTTCGCACAATGCATTCGACATCGTCTTCAGCAGCAATGGCGACATGTATATCACCTCGGGCGATGGTGGCTTTACGGAGCTAAACTCCCTTGGCCCTTTGCACAATCGCCGTCAGAAGTCGCAAGACCTCGATAGCGCTTACGGCAAGATCCTCCGCATCAACCCCGACCCCAACGCATACACGCAAACCGGCGGGCAAAACAATCAGTACAGCATTCCCGACGACAATCCGTTCTTCAATACTTCTGGGGCGCTGAAGGAAATCTTCGCCAATGGTGTCCGCAGCCCGTACCGCATGAACCTCGACCCCGACGACCCCAACGAGGAAACCCTTTGGCTGGGCGACGTTGGCGAAGGGGGACGTGAGGAAGTCAGCAAGGTCACCAAGGGCGCCAACCTTGGTTGGGGCCGTTTTGAAGGTACCAACCAGAGTAACGGCAGCATCTCGCTACAAGGCAACGCGCACACGCCGCCGGAGTTTCAATACTCCCACGGCCCATTGAGCCTCACCAGTTCCTCCAGCGGTCCCTTTGATAACTACAACGAGGAGGCGGGTGGCAACTCGATCACGGGGGGCCATCTGTATCGTGGCACGGCGCTCGGACCGGAATTCGACGGCCTTTACATCGGCGCCAACTTGGGCCACCACGCCGGCAGTTCCCAACGCTTGCCGCGTCTGTTCTACGGCGACCCCGACGATGCGGCGGTCGATTTGTTCAAGTTCGACTTCGATCCTTTCGGCCAAAAGTTCGATAACGATTTCCTCAACACGGACATGTTCGTGCCCGGTTTCGATTTCGAAGCGGCGGGCCTCACCCCTGGCGAGTTCGACCTGCCTCAATTGATTATCAGCATCACTGAGGATGCCGCGGGTGAGCTTTATGTCCTCGGCGTCGATTTCAACGGCTTGGCGACCATCTCGAAGATCGTCCCCAACCTGCTCCCCGGCGACGTCGACAACATGAACGGCGTCACGCTTGATGACTTCCTCATCATCCGTGCCAACTTCAACCAGGCCGTCGCCAGCCGCAGCCAAGGCGACCTCACCGGCGACGGCATCGTCGACCTCGACGACTACGGCCAATGGCAAGCGAATGTCTCCCCCGCCGTGGCCGCCGCGGCTAACTGGAACGTTCTGGAGCCGAGTGGTGTGGTGCTCCTGTTAGCGGGTTTGCTTGCGATGCCGCTGGGTCGTAGGCGGTAGTATCTTTCGGCCAACGGGGTGTTCTGCACTTTTGCTCGAAACAAAAAAGCACGAGCAAAACTAACCCTATTTCCCCGATACGCGAAACCGGAACCCAATGCCGTCGCATGACTTGTGGCTCAGGTCAGCTCTGCGGCTGCCTGAGTTTGCGCGAGCAAAACTCCATGAGGTCTTGGCGATTGGGAAGCCTTCAATGGGGAAGCTTCTGGCACAAGCTGACAGCGAACGTGAAGTTTGCAGCTGAGGGCATTATAGAGGTTGGTGGGGTGGGGTGCAGTAAGGGTTTTTGGCCAGGTGAAATCTTTGGTAAGGGTGCCGCTTCTGGCTCGTCCAGCAGTGCTGACATCAAACGCGAATTGCATCTGCACGTATGCTTCGAATTGCCCATTAGATTGCATCTCGGCTCGCAGCTCTCGACTCGGTCTTTATTGAAGCCCAAACTAACGTGCTAACAGTCTGTGATTGCCAAGGTAGCAGTGGCACCCGCCTTGTTTTGGGCAACTGATACTCGATTGAAAACACATTTAATGATAGCTTACCACTAAACCGTCGCATTCAGCTTTGCGCTTTGTCATCTAATGGTTACTTAGAGTACCCTGCCGCTTGATGTATGCGATTGGATGCATCTTCTCCTAATCGGTATCGTGGACCGAATTACTAACGAATTCCGAGTTAGCGCAGGCTATAGATGAAGAATACAAAAGACGAAGTGAACGAACTCTGCAAGAAGATTGCGGGCGAATTCCGTGGCAGAAGTTTTGACCCCTTCATCGAGTTTATTGCGTTTCCGAATTACAAGAATTTCAGCAAAGATACCCGAATAACCTTTGAGTTTCCCCTGACAGTAGTAGTGGGTCAGAATGGAACTGGTAAGAGTTCATTGCTGCAAGCGCTTTATGGTGCTCCAGCGGGGCTTCAACCTGGCAAATGGTGGTTTGGCACGGCCCTCGACCCAATGATCTATGATGAACTCATACGTACAGGAACACGCAAGCGGCTCAAGACCGAGGACAAGGCGGCTTTTTGGTATCAATATCGGGAAAAAGGCACGAGTCGACAGGCTGTGAAAACAAGAGTTCGCCGTGAAGGTGATCCAGATTACTGGGAGCCGAGCAGGCCGATTAAGAGCTATGGAATGGATAGTAATGACAGAGCGCCAGTAGTGTCCATGGATGCGATCTACATGAACTTCAAAACGCAGATAAGTGCGTTCGACCGATGCTTTTATTTCAATGCGCCGGATGCGATCAGCAAGGTCGCTCGTTCTGCATATTGGCGCGATATAACCGCAACTGCAAAACCCAGATCAGCTAGAATTCAGGATTACCTCCGCTGGCGTTCAACAAGGCTAAAGAAGGCTTTGATAGAAGGTGAAGTTGTTAGGCATGGTCCACATGAATTTCACGAGACACGCGTAAAACTCACGTCTAATGAGCTGTCAGACATCAGCAACATAATTGGACGAACCTACGAATCAGGTTACTTGTTGGAGCATCGCTTCTATGAGACGTGGGGAATGTCGGTCATGTTCAATACAGAAGAGAGATCTTACTCAGATGCATTCGCTGGCAGTGGCGAGTCGGCAGTCGTTAGACTCGTACACGAAGTATCGAAGTCGGAGCCAGGGCGGCTAATCCTACTAGATGAGCCAGAGACTTCATTGCACCCGGGAGCACAAGAGCGTTTACTCACCTTTTTATTGCGAGAGACCCGACAAAAAAAATTGCAGATTATCATCTCAACTCATTCGCCAGCCCTAGTCCGACTTTTACCGAAAAACGCAATCCGTGTCGTTTCACTCAACGCGGATAATCGTATATAAGTTACAGAGAACGTAAATGCAGACGAAGCCTTCTTCGTTCTTGGGCATCCGCCTGAGGATGTAATCCAGCTAATCGTTGAGGATCGCTTGAGCAAGCAACTGATTGATGCGGTACTACAACACAGCGATGAAGCGTTTCGCTCTCAGTTTGCTACTGTTTACCGTCCGGGTGGAGCTTCGCAAATGAAGAAGGATGCATCCATTCACATGTTGGAAGATGGCATCCGTAGGATATTCGTCTTTGACGGTGACCAATCAAACTCGGTCCAGGAATTTGATCTATCTACTGTTCCCATAGATGTCACTCCTGAAGCATTGGACGGAATGATACTTGAATGGCTAGGAGTAAGTATTGGGTTTCGCCAAGACTCTAATATGTCTGACGATCAAAAGATATCGATCCGAAAGGATTTTATTGAGTACGCTAATAAAACATTTAGAATCCTGCCATTTGAAACTCCAGAAGCAGCAATTTGGTCTGATGAGCGCGCGCGCGACCAACTTCGAGTGGTCGGAGCAGATGAAGGACTTATTGATAAAATCACGACTCTTAATGATTGCAAGGAGAAGTTTCTGGCCCTGAGTGAAGCTACTCAACCTCTTGGTCAAAGTTTAGCCAGCAGCAATATATCAACTATACATGGGATTTTCGTGACGGGTTTTTGCAATGATGCAAACAGTCTCTTTGTAGACATGAATAATTTGCTAAAGGAAATTGCGGATAATGCTTGAATGTATTGAGTTATTCTCGGGCGCGGGGGGGCTTAGTTTAGGCCTCAGAAAAGCAGGGATTAAGGTCAGGGTTGCGGTAGATTGTGATGCTGATTGCAAAGCAACTTATGAGCTAAATCAGCCTGGGGTAACCTACTTGCAGAATAGAGTTCAGAATCTAACCCGAAATGACTTACTAGGTGCAATAAAACATCCAAAGGAAATCGTCTTAGCAGGGGGGCCGCCATGCCAGTTGTTTAGTCGGCTCAATCGCTCACCAGTTAGCATCACGGAGGAAGTGAAAGCTTACATCCGACTAGTGCGGTCACTTCGCCCTTTGTACGTAGTTTTTGAGAATGTGCCTGCGATTAAAAGAAGGTCATCTGCTTGGGGGTTTGTAGTAGAAAGTCTTCACAGGCTTGGATACGGAGTGCGATGGAAGGTTGTTAATTGCCATGACTTTGGTGTTGCACAACGTAGAGAGCGCATGATCGTGATTGCAAGCAAACTTGAGGTCGATGTCCCTAAGTCAACCAGTGCTAAGTCGCTCACCGTTCGAGACGCAATTGGGCACTTGCCAGAAGCTAGTCAAGAGATAGTAAACCACCGCTCAATGGTTCTGAGCAAAACGAATCTAAAGCGAATTAAGAGTATCAGGGCGGGTGGAAACAGTCGGGAGCGTACAGCTTCCTTCTCTGATAGCTACGCTCGCATGTCATGGGACCGACCAGCACCTACAATTACAACTAAATGCATTTCCTTTTCTAATGGCAGATTTGGACATCCAGTCTATGATCGGGCTATTAGTGTACGGGAAGCTGCGAATCTACAAAGCTTTCCAGAAACATACGAGTTTGTTGGGAGTCTTCTTAGCTGTGCTAGGCAGGTTGGGAATGCAGTGCCGCCCGCACTAGGCGAAGCCTTAGGCAAGGAAATCTTGCGATCCTTCAAGCGTCACAAGCGTAAGATATAGCTATGTGATATTTTTTAGGCCTACAGGACGCAACGTAATTTCCATGTAAAAGCCAGTATTCTTGCCTTCATGCCAATAAACGGGACTGCGGAATCAATCCGTCGTAACCTAAAAAAGCAATTCTTAGTTCCCGTTTCACCCGCCCACACAGAACAAATGCCGCTCCCCACGGATAATCAACTCATCCCCCACCGGCGCCGGCGTCGCATCAACCGTTTCGCCGACGTTGTTGGTGGCGACCACGTCGAGTTTATCGTCATCCTTGATTACCACGGTCGTGCCGTCGCGGTCGGTGAGGTAGACGTGGCCGCCGGCGGCGATGGGCGACGCGTAGAGTTGGCGTAGCTCGGTGCGCCTGGCGGCATAGTGGGGCTTGCCGGTCGAGGCGTCGAGGCAGGTGAGGATGCCGGTCTTGCCTTTGGTGTAGTAGAGCCGGTCGCCCGAGAGCAGCGGCGAGGCGATGTCTGGGGTGTCGCGGTTTTTGGTCCAGACGACGCTTTCGGTCCCCTCGAGATTGCCGCGGCCATCGGGACGGAACGCGGCAAAGAACGAACCGCGGTGGCCGCTCCCCACGAAGATCAAGCCGTCCGCTGCAACCGCCGACGCGACAGGCCGCTCGGTCTGCCCACCGCAGCGCCATAGTTCTTTGCCGGTTTCCAAGTCATAGGAACGAGCGCAGGTTTGGCCGTTCATGACGACCTGCTTGCGGCCTTCGTAATCGACCACTAGCGGCGTGGCCCAGCAACTAGGTTCGTCACGCGGCGTTTTCCAAAGCGGCTCGCCGGTCTTGGCGTCAAGCGCGAACAGGTAGGAGTCCCCCTCATGATCCCACGGGACAATCACTTTTTCAGCGCCATCTTTCCCTTTGACCAACGTCGGCGAGCTGCCCTCGCCAAAGCCGTTTCGCATGGTGAGCTTGCCCAACTGACGGCTCCAGACGTGTTGCCCTTCGACGGTGTAGCAGTGAATTCCTTGCGAACCAAAATGCGCGAACACATGCTTGCCATCGGTGCAAGGCGAGCCGGACGCGTAACCGTTGGTGCCGTGGGTGCCTTCGTGCGGCGTGGCTTCGGCGGCGGTCTCTTGCCAAAGAAGTTCGCCGTTGGTTCGGTCGTAGCAAAGAACGTCGAACTTGAGTTTCTGAGGTGCCGCACCACGACCTCCACCAAAACGTCCCCCGAACCGGCCTCCGCCGCGACGCCCTTCACCGCGGCGTCCTCGTTCTCCAGGGGGTCGCTGACCATCACGCGGTGGGCCGAAGTCTCGCCGTGGGACGTTCGCTTCTTGTGGCTCGGCGTCCTGTGCCGTGTCGGAACCGTCGGCAGGAATCGCGCTCACTACGAAAATACGATTGCCCCACACCACCGGCGAGCCCGAACCGCGACCGGGCACGGCAACTTTCCACTTGATGTTTTCGGTATCGGACCAAGTGGTCGGCGGCGTGGCGGTGGTCGAAACCCCATTGCCTCCTTCCCCCCGCCAGTGTCCCCAGTTATCGTTCGCGTTGCCTGAAGCGTCTGCCGGCATGGCTGTTGTGAGGAAGATTGTTCCTACAAGCAATGAAAACGAATAGCGAGCGAGCATCATGGATTCGATCTCCGTCCTGGGAAGAAAAAGTTTTTGGCGGAACCTTGGCGTGGGTGAAGTTGTTTATAGCGTATTTGGTCGGGCGGACAAATTTGGTGGTAGCTAGTGGTCACTCTTTCGAGTGCCGGAAGATCTACTAGAACCCTCCCCCTGGGAGGGTCGACGTCTCAGCGTCGGGGAGGGTAAGGCATCGATCAGATCGCACTCAACCTTACTCACTAGGTCAGCCTTATGCAGCTTCTGCCCTCCCCGGCCTATGTTTATTTTTTTCTTTGGAGCCGACCCTCCCAAAGGGAGGGTGATTGTGTGCGTTGGATAATGCGTCTACTTGTTGCCGTCAACTCAGCGCTCTAGGATGAAGCCGCTGCGTTCCCTTAATCTTCGTTCAACCCCGCAACCGCGTTGGAGTTTCGCGATGCCTCGCCTTACTTCTGTTCTGTTTCTTCCTTCCTTGCTTTGTTTCCTTGGCCCAACAAGTCCGGCTTTTTCACAAACGGTCGCAACTGATGAATTCGTCTCCGAAGCATCGCGAATCGTCGGCACATTCAAGCCAAAAGTCGAAGAGCGAACCCCGGAGGCGCGAGCTGAGGCGGCACGGCAGTTCCTCGACACTCTGGATGAAGAGCAAAAGAAGAAGGTCGCGCTCACGTTGGACGATCCCGAACGTCGCAAGTGGACGAACTTGCCCGCGCGGGAAGATGCTGGCGGGTTACGACTGGGCCATTGTGAAACGCGTCAGGTGAAAGCGTTCTGCCAGATGATGGCCACGCTGCTCAGCGAACAGGGTTACGCCAAGATGTGCAACATCATGCTGGCGGATGACGAACTGATTAAGGGTGGTCGCCGACGCGCCGGGCTCGGGACGGAATACTTCGCGGTGGTGCTGTTCGGAGAGCCGTCAGCCACCAGGCCGTGGGGATTCCAACTCGACGGCCATCATGTCGGTTTTAACTTGGCGATCGAGGGCGAGAAGCTGACGATGTCGCCCAGCTTTCTCGGCACCCAACCCGAAGCGTTCCACCTTGCCGACAAGAAGGTTCGCCCGTTGGCAGGCGAAATCGACGGGGCGTTCGCGCTGATCAACAGCTTGGATGCCGAGTTGCAAAAGCAAGCGATCGTGAAGCCTAAACGGGGCAACCTTCGATCAGGCCCGGGTACCGATGGCCAAGTTCCTGAGCCCATCGGCGTGTCATGCGAAGCGTTCAATGAAGCGCAGAAAGAGTCGCTCTTGAAGTTAATCGCCCAATGGGTGAACGACCTGCCGCCGGCGCAAGCGAAGCTGCGCATGGAACAACTTCGCAAAGAGGTCGATCAGATGCACTTCGCCTGGCAAGGCCCCACGAAGTTGAAGAGTGATGTCTCCTACGCGATCCAAGGACCGTCGCTGATCATCGAATACACCTGCCAAGACCTCGGCGGCAACCCGCCGGATCATCTACACACGATGTATCGCGATCCGACGAACGAGTATGGGAAGCAGTTGGGCAACTAGAAAAACGCGATTAACACGACGTCGCTCGCCTAGCTTATGCCGACTCCCGCGAACTGGATGCCGGTAAGCTCGGCCACTTCTTTCTTCCATGTGGTGATGTCGTTGGCGTTGAACTGGTTGAGGTGGTTGTGTCCGCATGCGCGAGCCATCACTTTCATCAGTTCGACCGAGGCATTAAGAAATCTCGCCAGTTGCTCGGCTGATTTATTGACATTCAGTTTGGCTCGTAAGTCCTTCCGAACCGTGGCGATGCCCGCGGGGCAATTGTTGGTGTTGCAGATACGGGCCGCGACGCAGCCGACGGCTTGCATGGCCGAGTTGGCAATGGCGACTCCGTCCGCGCCCAAGCACAAGGCCTTGATGAAATCGGCGGGAGTGCGAATACCGCCGGTGGCAATTAACGTGACGTCGCTTTCGCCGTTGCGATCCAAATGTTGGCGTGCACGAGCGAGTGCAGGAATCGTTGGCACGGAAATGTTGTCGCGAAAGAGCAGCGGTGCCGCTCCCGTGCCACCGCCTCGCCCATCGAGAATAATGTAGTCGGCACTTGCTTCCAGCGCGAAGTCGATATCTTGCTCGATGTGCTGTGCGGAGAGTTTGAAGCCGATGGGAATCCCGCCCGAGAGCTCGCGGACGCGATCTGCAAACTCTTTAAAGTCTTGCGAGGTGACCAAGTCTTTGAACGTTGGCGGAGAGATGGCTGCATCGCCTTCCGGCAGGTCGCGGACTTCGGCAATCTTCCCTTTCACTTTGTTGCCAGGGAGATGCCCACCGGTGCCGGTCTTCGCCCCCTGCCCGCCTTTGAAATGAAAGGCTTGAACTTTTGGCAAGTGATCTTCGGAGTAACCAAATTTCGCCGAGGCGAGTTCATAGAAGTAGCGAGAATTCTCCTCTTGTTCTTCGGGAAGCATGCCGCCTTCGCCAGAGCAGATACCCGTTCCCGCCATTTCTGCCCCGCGAGCTAGGGCGATCTTTGCTTCTTCGGAGAGTGCACCGAAGCTCATGTCGGAGACGAAGAGTGGAATCTTCAGTCGCAGGGGCTTCTTTGCTTTGGGTCCGATGACCAGCTCGGTGCTGACTTCGGCATCGTCTTGCAGCGGCTTGGTCGCCAACTGTGCAGTGAGGATTTGGATGTCGTCCCAGTGTGGCAGCTTGTTCCGCGGCACGCCCATCGCTGCGAGCGGCCCGTGATGCCCCATCTTTTCCAGACCATCCCGGGCCAAAGCATGGATGAACTCGACGGTTGGCTCTTCCGAAGTGGCTTTCGCCTTCGGCATCTCGTTGTCGGACCCCTCGTCAGACTTGGACTCTTCGGAATCTGTTTCGGAGTCTTCCGTTTCTGAGTCGCTGTCGTCGAGATTATTGTGGCTGCCATCGCAATAGGGAGGATCGCCGGTGTGTTTGCACATGCAGAGCGCGGCCTCTTGTTCCTCGTCAACAGAAAAGGACACAGGCTCGATTCCCGTGCCGCGATGCGAACCATCACAAAAAGGCTGGGAACTCGACTGGCCGCAGGCACACCAATGGTGTTCACCCTTTTCGAGTTCAACCTCGACAGGTTCTTTGGCTGCGATTTTGGGCGAAGACATAAGCGTGGCGTTCTCCTGCAAAGAAGGCTTGGTTAGCAATCGCCGAGACGCACGCCAGAATAACAGTTGTGCTGAAAAATCACCACTGGCAACCAAAGCGATCTGCCCTGCACATCAACAAAAAAGGTCACTTGCCAGAGAGACAAGTGACCGTGCAGAAAAAGTGGAGGCGGCGGGAATCGAACCCGCGTGCCGAGACCGCTCGACGCAAACTTCTACGTGTGTAGTCGGCGAATTTAGTTTCGCGGTGCGTGACGCCTCGTCGACCAGGCTTCACACGCGCTAGCTAGGAACGGAATTTCGCCTTGAGCGTGCCCAGCAGTGACTCGCGGCTAGTTGGTTTAGGTGATGGACGTTCGCGCCGACCCAACGACGGCACGAGGCCCAGGCAGCCTATTTCTAGGCAGCCAAAGCGTAGTTACCTTCGGCAATTGAAGGTGTGATCAGCTTTTTACGTGGCCTGCTGATCAACCACGACACGCCATTTACGCTTCGCAAATCCGGTCGAACCCTGTTCGCCCCCTGAGCTTGCGTAGTCTTCGATTATATTCGGCATCCTTGGGGAAGGAAAGCGAGCGAATCTGGCCACGGATTTCACGGATGACGCGGATTGAGTGAGCGTAACGATGTTTGATAACCGCCTGATTCGTGCAATTCGTTTTATTCGTTGGCGAAAATGATACATTGATGACCGACCATCATCCGAATCGCGTTGAACAAGGAACCTAACGATGAAGAATCTTTCCAAGACCGTTCATGTAGTCCTTATTTGCTACTTGTTACTCGCGTGCTCTCTGGCCAATGCCAAAGAAGGAAGTGGCAAGAAAGGGAGTGCAGCCAAAGCGACCACTACGAAAGCTGCCCCAGGGAAAGCAGTCATGCTGTTCAACGGCAAGAATCTCGACGGTTGGAAGCACCACCTCGGAAAGTCGAAAGTTAAGCGTGAAGACGTATGGTCGGTGGAGGACGGTGTTTTGAAATGCAAAGGCCGACCGGCCGGTTACCTTTATACCGAGAAGGACTACGAGAATTACGTACTCACCCTTCAATGGCGCTGGCCTGGAAAAGGAGGAAACAACGGCGTGCTTGTACACTTCAACGGAAAGAATAAGGGGGTGATCGGTATTTGGCCAAAGTCGTTGGAAGTTCAGTTGCACGCAGACAACGCAGGCGACTTCTGGGTGATCGGCACCGAGATCGACGTGCCCAATGAAGAGAGCCGGGTGAAGGGACGACGGCACTTGAATCTCAACGACGGTGCCGAGAAGAAACTTGGCGAGTGGAACGACCTTGAAATCACTTGCAAAGGCGACGAGGTCACCGTGAAAGTGAACGGCAAGCTCGTCAACCGCGGCACGAACAGCACCGTCACCAAAGGAAGAATTTGTCTGCAGAGCGAAGGCACGCCGATTGAGTACCGGCGGGTGATGTTGCGGAAGCTGTAAAGTGAGCTACTCTATGCAGGCGGTTGGCAATTGTTTCTAGTATCTCTTGGTCTTTTCAAGGCGAGCTTTGCGGCACGCAAGTCGGAAAGAAATCAGTCCTACAAGTAAGAGGCTCCTTGGCTCAGGAATAGCTTGGACGTCAAGACGTGCATTGCTGACATCGTTGCCATAATTTAGGTTCCAGTCAGCGAGCGACTCCGGCATGCCGACGCCTCGTTGCCAGGCAAGAAAGTCCGCCCCGTCGTAGTCACCATCGGTGTCGACGTCGCCACTTCCCGACATGTCTTGAGTAACGAGTGTGTCGAGATGATCTTCGACCCAGGGAATGACGAGCTGATCTAGCGTATTGAACGATATGTTGTCCGTGCCTGCTGCGATGAAAAACGGATCGGTGGTCTCGAAGCCCTCCATGCGAAGTTGCATCGCGAAGAGGTAGACGCCTTCAGTGAGCGTTGGGGCAGACGGGGCATCTAGGAAGAACCAGCGATGGGCATGCAGTGGCTGAGTCATGTTATTGGTGACCGTCCCAATGTGTTCGCCTGGAACGAATTCGGGTGAACCATCAACAAAGGCGTTGTCGAAGAAGCCCTCGGTGTAGAGGGTTAACTTCGTGTCACTTTCTGGAACGGCACCGAAGTCGACATCCTGGATTGTAGTTCCCAGGCCATCCCAATAGAGGAGATTCGCGGTGATTCCCGCGTGCGTCATCGGCAAGAAATCCCAGTAGAGTTCTCCGCCCAACGGAAGTGTTTCGGTGCCGGCAGGCGCGTTGCCCAGTGATGAAAACGCAGGGACATCGTTACCCACTGACGAGGGAAACTGTGGCGAGGGTGAGGGGAACTGCAAGGAGAAAGCCCGATTGCCCATGGTCTGCTGACCAGTGATGACACTATCGAGTCCCGTAACAAGTTTGCCTGCATCTTCTTGAACAAGGATGGCACCGTTGTGAGCGTGTGCAGCAATCTGGAACGCGGCGGGGCAAATGAGATTTACCGACAGGCATGCGAAAGACAGCAACAGGAATTTGCATGGGGTTTTCGAAGTCATTTTCTTAAATTCGTTTCGAGGTCGTCCTGTCAACAATGCCGGGGACCGTGCGATTTAGCGAACGGCCCCGGCTCATGGTTTAGCGACGATTGATCGTCCAGGGTAAGCAACGTTTACCTAGCGACGGCGTCGCACGCCGCCGATAAAGCCGACGAGCAGAATTCCGGCCAGGGCCAGGCTCGTTGGCTCAGGGACAGCTTCCGTCTGGACAGCGCTAATCGCGTTTGAGAAGAAAGTAAAGTCGGCGGCTCCTTGGATTCCTTCATAGATCGGCAGCGGATTGCCAGCGGGATCGTCTGCGTAGAGGCGTGCCATCTCGCCGATCGCTTCGGCAGCCGCAATCTGGGCATCGCGGATTTCTTGTGCCGTTGCGTTGGGATCGAGCCGGTCCGCAATGTTTGTAACCTCGCCTGTCACGAGCGTCACCATGTAGTAAGGATCGGAGTCAATTAGGCCATCGACGCTTACCGTTAGTTTGCCAACGTAAACCCCATCAGCAGGAGTGCCGTTGGGGTCGTTCACGCCAAACAGCGGGTGCGAGTGAAACCCTCCCAGCGTGTCAGATTTTCCCGGTTGAGGAGCGACGCCCGCATTGATTCCTGTGGCAGGGCCAAGCTGGACTTCGGCGGACTGGCCATCCCAATATCTCAGCTCCACTAGGTTGTATGAGATGTCTGCTTCCGTCGGCAATTCGCCCTCATTGGCGTCGAAGCCAGGTTCACTCGACCCGAACTGCCAGGGGATCGCGGGAATAGGATTTTGTGGAAGCAGCACCAGGGAAAAAATATTTTCGGTCGGGTCGAAAAATTCCTGGTCCTCATCCTGGTCATCCAAGACGGCGAAACCGATATCGACTTTGCCGTTGGTCGAGAAGATGGCGATGTCGCCGCCCGCTCCATGGCCGTAGGCATGCCGCGCAGCAGGTGAAGTTGCCAGCAGCGCGACCGAAAGGCAAATCGCAAACTTCAAAGAAGAAGTTGAAAACAAACGCATATCACAAACTCCCAATAAAGAGGCCAAACGATGGCCGTCATGTTCTAGAAAAAAACTGAAAAATCCCCTCACGGCAAAGCTTAGGTTCCACTCAATACTGTGGCGGGATCGCAAAGTTGAATCCTTCGCGGCACCACTCCAGTATTTGATCCGAAGCAATAGCAACCACGTGCCCGTCCGCGTAGAGATAGTTGGCAACGTTGCCGGTATGCCGTCCGATCGTGACTTCGCTTTGCACGGCATCGTCAACGCGATCGTTGGTCACGTTCACTTCGCTGAACCAGCGATAGGAATGTACATGGTCGTAGTCGACGGCCAAGCGAGAGGCATTCCCCTCGAACATCATGATCGTGGCATGGGTCACGCGGAGATCGTACAAGTCGGCAACCAATCCTTCGTCTTGCGCTTGCACCGCTGCCGCCAACGCCGGAGGCAAGCCCGAGGTGTCAAGCGCTTCCGGTTCACGTAAGTAGCCGTTCATCGCGTAGCTCGTGGCGGCAACTTCGCTGCCATCGATTCGCTTGATGTCTTCGGGGCAGAGGCGAATCGCATCGACATTTTCCGTGAAAGGCGCCAGTCCGGCGATCCACGACTTTTCCTCCTCGGTCTGGCCCGAATCAACCGTGTTGTGATACGCAATCAGCGGGAACTGCCCGTTGTGGACGTTGGCGAACTGGTGAATTGCCATTCCGATCTGCCGCATGTTGTTCGCGCATTCCGCCCGTCGAGCCGCTCCACGAGCAGCCTGAACGGCGGGCAGCAATAGCCCTATGAGCACGCCAATAATGGCGATCACCACCAACAACTCAACCAACGTCATCGCGCAACGGCCGTTGCGAGAGGAGCGAAACCTACGCATATCGAGGACTCCATTTCCCTAGGGGGAAAGGACACCGTGGAAAGAACATCCTGGAAACGACGCCTAGCAGATAGCCAGCGCCTTGGTTCACAGAAAAACGTGAGCTACACGAGGGGGAAGGAAGGTGGCCCACGCGGTTGGTGGAGTCGCGTAGATTCACGGTGAGCGAAACTTTCTGTTTCGCTTGCGATCTGCGTGCTGGAAGTGTCTTCGAGGAACCATCCGATGAGCCCGACTTGGCTCTGCTCGAGATCCGAGAGAACCGCCAGCAAAGGACAAGCGTGCGGCTCGTGCTGCTCTCCAGGTTCGTCGTAATCGGCTCCTGAATTCTTTTCTCGCTTATTATCCGTCTTGGTCGATGTGCTTGACGCCGTACGAACCGACTTCACGGGACCATGATAATGCACATGAAAATCAGGTCCGTGGAAATGGTGATAGCCCTGATGATGAGCTTCTTCTGCTACAGAATCCGTAGATGCAGAAGCTGTCGAATCGACGAGGTAATGCAACGACTGTCCGCCAAGTCCCACCACGAGATACATCGCAGTGAGGGCGATTGCTGTTGCCGTTTGCCGCTTCGTCCGTCTCATCAGGTGCTACGATTCGTTGGTTAGAGGACAAGATGCCCAAGAGGACTGCTTGTACGTGTTGGTGTCCAGCGTGAGATCAATTCAACGTAGCCGATTGGTAGTCGGAAAGCGACCGGATTCTCTCAAAACCCTCGGTATTCGTGACTGGTGAATTACCGCAAAGAAGGTGGCACTTCAGACTGCAAGCATCGCCCAGAGCATCAATTAATACGAACGTGGGTAGACTGCGGATTGTTGAAACCT
Organism: Lacipirellulaceae bacterium; assembly: GCA_040218535.1. Classification (NCBI taxonomy): domain Bacteria; kingdom Pseudomonadati; phylum Planctomycetota; class Planctomycetia; order Pirellulales; family Lacipirellulaceae; species Lacipirellulaceae bacterium. Next base: position 1,293,581 of record JAVJRG010000012.1, read on the forward strand.
TCGGTTCTGCAATCCGAAGTCAGTTCTGGCCTGATTGTGTTCAATCTGGGCGGTTCGTTCTGTGAGATTCCATAGCTTCGCCCAATGAAATTAAGAAATGTCAGAAGGGGAGAATGCTGTAATTGCCGACTCGCTCGACCATCCACAAGGCCGCAATCACGGCGATCACGACTGACCCTCCACGCATGATGCCCCATTCGTAGAACCGCGTGTGGCGGAGTGCGTAGGCTATCGGCAGGAACACCAGCACGATTGCCAACTGGCCTAGTTCTACCCCCACATTAAACCCCAACAGCGAGACGGCAAGGGCCGTGCTGGAAAGTCCCAGGTCGAGCAGGACGTTGGCGAAGCCGAAGCCGTGAATGAGCCCGAAGAAAAAAGCAATCATCCAGCCCGATAGTGGCAGAACCGGCCAGAGGTTGTTGGCTGCCGTGACAATGATCGAAAAGGCAATCGTTGCTTCGACCATCTGGCTGGGCAGGGTGACGTATTCCATCACGGACAGCCACAGCGTGATCGAGTGGGCGACAGTGAATACCGTGACGATTTTTAATACTTCCTTGCAGGCCGGGCCGAAGGCTTCGACCGGTTGCCACTCGCTCTCTCGTCTGACAAGAACGGCCGGAATCAGCAGACAGATCAGAAATAGAATGTGGTCTGTGCCAATCCAGATATGCCAGACGCCTTCCCAAATGTACTCCAGCAAGGTTCGCCAGAGCGACGATTCAGCCGTGTTGAGCTGCAGGGTGCGACTCTCGGGGCTCAGAATATGTGTGCTGGCTGTTGGACCATTTTCGTAGAGAACCAAGCCGCGGTGCGTCGGGTCGAGTTCGAAGAGCAGGCTATACTCGACCTCAATAAGCTCGGCATCGCCCTGCCCTTCCGCGTCCAGTTGCAAAACGGCATAGGCTCCGTCACTGTGCTGCGTGACGAGCAGTTCCGCCAGTTTCAACTGACAGTCCGTGCCGTCGGCTTTCATGCTGAGGCGGTTGAGTGCGTAGTCGGCGATAGAACGCCGCTTTTCCTTCAATTCCCCCCAAGTAATTTTGCCGTCGCGGTTCGAGTCGAGACCGACGAGCAGTTCCAGATCCTTCAACGCAATGTCCCATTCGACTGCCAGTCGCTCGCCACCGCCGGTGATTCTCAGATAGCTGTCACTCGGTTTGTGGGCGTGGGCTTGGCTAATGCCGAGTAAGGGAAATGCAGCGAGTAGGAAGCATGCTCGCAGAAGGAAAAGCTTCATGTCATTTCGACCGAGCCCCAGCGACCGAGAAATCCAGTCCGCACTTGAGTGGATGCTGGATTCCTCGGTCGGCGAGCCTCCCGTCGGAATGATATGATGTTTTAGGTTCGCTGCTACGCTTACAAAAGACACGATCACTCGCCCCCCAACTGCTCAAGGAGCGGATCGAACTGCACATCCTGCGTGCCGTGTTCTTTGAGAAAGTCAACGACGGGCTGAGCCGCGTCCGGCTTCTTCGCCGCAATTGCCGCTTCCAACACATTCCGCGTGTCACGCGCTTCCCTTTGCTTTTGCCAGTTGGCTAGCGCTAATTCAAGAGCAAGCTTTGGATCATCCTTGAGTTCGAAAGCCCAACGCGACTCGAAACGACCATGCGGCTCGCTGCCGCGGAGGCGGATTTCTTCGAAGCGATCCGCAAGTTGTTGCTGCCACTGTTCGGCCCGTTTATTCATGCCGGCGTTTTTTGCCGCAATCGCCGCACGCAGCAAGCAGCCCGTGTCGGCGGTATGATCTTGTACCAGTTCCAAAGCTTCTTCGGGTCGGTCGCGATCTAACAGGAAGTCTGCATACGAGCGCAGCAGGTAGCTTGGGCCGCTGTTGAGTTCTAGCCCCTCGCGATAGTGAGCTTCTGCCTCCTCATCGCGACCCAGCGTCCGCGCGATTTCGGCCTGCCAGGTGAGAATCCACGGGACGGTTTCGGGGAATTGTGCCTTAGCTGAAGGCAATTGCTTTTCGAGTTGCTCGTAGCCGACCTTCCCACGTCCCGTGGCAGCCAGGTAGGGAACGTTGACGTACATCACCTCAATCGGGCTCGCGAACTCGCTCAACGAGCCGCGTGCCTTGTTCATTTCTGCGTAGTTGCCTTGCACGCGCAGGATATTCGCCAGCTCGATCCACGCCTGCACGTCCCGCGGCTTCTTCTTCACGACACGCCGCAAGTCAGCTAACGCGGCATCGTAGTCGTGGTCGACTTCAAAGAGTTCAGCGCGAAGCTTGCGTACTGACGATGGTGGTGCCGATTCTTCCCACCAGGGTTGCAAAGCAGCGCGGGCGTAGCCGAAAAGCCGCGGGTCGCCCTCCTGTTTGCCGAGCTGAATGTAGCGAGCGGCTATGGTTGTGGCCAAGTCGAGGTTCTTCGGGTCGTTGGCGAGCTTCTGCCGGTTCTTTGTGAGTTCGTCGTCTTGAGCGAATAACGTACTAGGTAGGATTTCGAGAACCACTTCGTCGCTCTCAGGAATGTACGATTCGGTGGCAGCTACGACGTTAGGCACTGCCACAAGAAGAACCACGCAGAGGCGCAGAGATCGCGGAGTAGGTCTTTTTAAGTGCAAGAAGCTATTCACAAGAAAACGTAGTTTCGTATCAGCTAAGCCAATCACTTGGGCATTGTACCATGAGGAGATGCGGCCAACGAACCTCTGCGCCCTCCGCGCCTGGCGTGGGATGCAAGCGAGAGCGAAAAAATCCCACAGCACTTTCGCACTGTGGGATTTCGTCCTGGAGACTTGTGGTAAGCTCTTAACCAACCTTGCGACGCCGGCCGCCAAGAGCCGTTATTCCAAGGGCGAGGATCGCAAAGCTTGAAGGTTCAGGAATGACCGGGTTGGCTGGAGCCAGGTACGGGAAGACGTTCAAGAACGGAACGTCGTTCGCATCGACACCGTCGCCCACCGGCGTGCTACTCCCCGTAAGCAGTGTCAACTCCGCATCAATCACATCATCCTCAAGGCGGCGTCCGTTCAAGAATCCGCTCGGATCAGAAGTATCGACTGTGAGGATATCTGGTAGCAAGATCGGCGTCAGAGCATCGGCATTTGCCTGATCACTTAGTCCCGCAATCGCCGGATTGACTTCGCCCGAGAAGTTCGCAAAGTCATCGGCGGGGACGCCGGCGTTGAAGTCGTCTTTCGAGGAGATCAACACAGTGTTGATAGCCGGACGACCCATGCGGTCGATCTGCATGTCTGTGGAAGAATCAGCCGTGCGTGCCCAAACACCGATATTGCTACTCGCACCATTCAGTTCCGTACTCGGAACCTCCAAGACGATCGCTGAGACATTGGTTCCCGCGAATGTATCAGCACCGGTGAAATTCAAACTGTCCAAGAAACCGAAGAAGTCAAAGAAGAATGGGTCGTCGTAGAGGCCCGCGGTAACTTGGCTGCTGCCGGTTGTCGCGGCAGGGCCTCCCGTGAGACCGCCCGCGTAGGCTGATCCGTTACGTGTCACGGTAAACGCCTGACTTCCACCGACGGAGGCCGCAAAAGTCGTGGAGTAGGTGATATCAGCCGCAGCGTCGCCGTCGTTGTCAATCTTGAACTCGTAGACGACGTCGGTGCCAAACTCAGTGCTGCTGGTGGATCCAAAGGGATTCGTGAGGCCAGCCAACGGATTGACCGCCATGATCAAGACGGTGTTATTTGGATTAGCCGGTGATTGAAAAGCATACAGATCAGCAATGTCTGCTGATGCCGAGGCATCATTACGCAGGGCTGGTGCGTCGAGGTGATCCGCTGCAATAGCGCCTGACGCGGCGTGAAAGACACTCGCTACGGTGAGTAGAGCGAGTGAGCATTTCAAGGATTTGACCATGGGTCGTAAGCTCCCCTTCAAGGAAAAGTGTGCGAAATAACTCCATCGAGTAAAGCTATTACGTAGCCAAGAGCGCGATAGATGTCGGTTTCTTCAATTGTTGTGAAGAATCGACGACAAGCCTCAAAAACCGCATAAAACCACTATGAATAAAGGGTTCGCGAGACTTCTTCACAGTGAAAAGGCAGCCAACGTCGCCGCGTGTAGGTGCCGTGACCGAGAATGTGCCGCCAAGGAGCCAGCCCTTGGTCGTGGTAATCAATCAGCAATGTCGTTCCGCTTTCGGCTACGCGACGGCCGTGGTGGATGCGTGAAAGCAAGAACTCTCGCTTAAGTTCCGCTTCCAGATATCTCCCGAGCGACCAGTCGGCGAGCATCGCACGGACGCTAGGAAACGCCGGAATGTTGGAGCCCGCGATGCCAATTTGTTGCACGTAGTCGCCAGCCGCTCCGGTGATCAACTGCCAAGGTCGAAACTTTTGAGGCCCAAGATGATCGCAACCAGGCTGCTTTAAGGGTGTCACTTTGGGGCGATGGTTGACGAAGCTCACAAGCCGGTCATTTGCTTCCTCAGGCCAGGCGTAACGCAACGGTGTCCCGAACGTCACGTAGTCAATCTGCAAGCGCCGCAGGGGATGCTTGTCATTGCGTAGAACCTTCTGCGCCTCATGCCAACTTTGAAGATTGATCTTTCTCGAGAGCCAGCTTTGGCAAAAGCGTCGAGAGTGAGTGAAGAACTCTTGTCGCATGTCCTCATCGGCTGCCAGCAGGTTGGCTATCAAAGCCATCACGTTCCCGCCGTGGCTGTGTCCCCAAACTTGAACCCGCGGGGGTAATGGGTGGTCGAGCGCGGCGGGGTTCTCCTCTGCGTGCTTGGCAAGTTCGACCAGCAAGCGAACGGCCCCGTCGGCGCGAGCAATATGGTTGTTCAGTCCCGACCAAGAGAAGCGTCGGATTGGAATCGTTCTTTTACTGTTGCGTTGCTGGTTAACCGCCCGTTCAATTTCTCGCTCAAACCGCCGCGTATAGTTTCCGGTTTCTTGCGCGAAGAGATCGAAGACCCCTTTGCGAGTTCGCTGGAGGTGCTTCGCAAGACGTGGGACGTGACGTTCCAGTTCGGTCAGCAAACCGAAGCTATCATCCCCAGCGAACGTGCCATGCACTAGGAACACCGCGGCGACGTTCCGCTCGTGAAACGACTTGGTCGCTTCGGTGATCCGACGAAAGTACTCGTCACTGCCCGGGGTGGCCGACGCTGGCTCCGCGACCAACCGGTACGGCGAAGTGGGGCGCTCCGAGTGGTACGCTTGGTGTCGAAAGAGGTTGGTCGACGACATAGCTTTGCGTTGGGATTGGCCGGGTCGCTTCAGCGACCGCGGAAATCGGCGCCACCGGTACGGGTTGGGCTGGAATAGGTTGAGCCGGAACAGGTCGTATCACTGGCGGTGCCGTTTGCTCCACGGGGCGATCTACCCGATGCGTCAAGCCGCCGAGCGTAGCAATTCCGAGGGTGCCCGTCCAGGTTTCAAACGGCTTGCCGCGCCGCTCGTCATCCTTGAAGAACGCCAGGTAGCTGAGCGTATCGGCCGCAATGAACTCATGCTCGCGCGGAGCAAACTGCGTTTGCTGATGCACGCGCCGCCATGTGCCGCTGTTGAAGTATGTTTGATGCAGCACGAATCCTTCCGCATAGCTGGCGTCCAGCGGAACCATTTCCGCGTGGTGAGTATGGCCATACACAATGTGCTTGGCCCGACGGTTACGGAAATCCTGCTCCGCGAGAGCGTGCATGTAGTAGGAACTCGTGTCTGCTCCACGCAGTTTGCAGATCCACTGGGCGATCCAACTGGCCCAACCGACCGATAGTCGGCGGCTGAACTTCAACGCTTTCTGTAACCCATCGACGATATCCACTGGGCACCACGTATCGCGTTGACGAACGAACGGCTGCTCAAGGAACTCATCGGCCAAGGTGTCCCAGATGCGTTTTACTTCTTTGCGGATCGCCGGTTGGGGGCACGCACGTTCTAGTAGCCCATCAATCCAGACAGGCACCAACAGCAGAGGACGAATGTTGTCGATCTCTCTTAGCCCGGCTAATGCAGAGATCGGCAGATCGTCGCCCAGTTCACGTTCGACCTGCAGGCCGAAACGGTTAAGCAGCTCAATGACAATCACGTCGCCGAGGCTGCTGGTATTGCGGTCCCCTTCAAAGTTAAACGGATCGAAGACGTCGCCATGCCGTGCGAACACCTTGTGGCGTCGCATGGTTTGCAGCAACTCGTTGCTTTCCCAAGGCTCGTGCGGAAACGGTGCATCGGGGTAAGTCGCCAGTCCCATCTGTTGGGCGACTTGCGCGCGAAGTCGATTGTATTTCTCGCCGGGCAGATGGAAGAACCAGTCGTGATTGCCCACCATGTAGTGTGTGCGAACCGGCACGGGCTGCGTCAGATCGCCGACCGGTCGCCCGTTGCTGGTCGCTGATGGGATCGCCACGCCTTCGTGTGCAAGCTTGCGAAACTGTGCAAACGATCGATCATTCTGCCGCAGCGTTTCCGCGGTGATCTCCGCCAGCATCGGGAAGAATCCTTCAGCACTAGGATCGTTCCAGGGCCGCACCGTACTTTTCAACCAACGATTCGAACGAATCACGTCGAGCACGTCACCCAACAACACAAGATCGACCTGCTCGATCGGCTCGTACCGTCCATCCTGCCGAAACGAAGCCGAGGTCGCGAGGTCCGCAAGCCGTTCGCCGAGCAACTCAAACGCCCCCGGCGAAATCGTCTGCCCACTGGTCCCGTCGGTAAGATGAAGATCGCTGATGATAACCAGCATGTGCGCACCAAGCCTGTTTTGAAGAGAGAAGAGTAGCTAATCTCTGGTTTCGGCAGTTGGTGCTGGTGGGCGTTAGGGGTTTTGTTGAGTGGTAGCGAACCAAGGCGAGGAAGTCCTCGTTTTAAGCGAGCACGCGATTAGCCGCTATTATCGTATGCTCGCGATGAATTCGCAGATGCGCGACCTAAGCTACCGCAAACGAGTTCTGCTATCATTTGTGAATCAATAACGATTCACCCCAACCTCAATTGCATCTAACGGCACTTATGAAATACCTCATATGCGTACTACTCTTCGTCAGCCAAATTGCTGGGGATTCGAATTCTGAAGCCAAGGAAAAGACACCCGAACCTAAGGCTCAGGTTGTCCTGGCACAAGATGTCAAATGGCAGCCCTTAAACCCAGCGCGGGGAAAGAAAGGACCGCAGGCGGGTACTTTATGGGGCGACCAGACGGGTTCGGGTGCATCTGGATTTCTTGTGAAGTTCATAGACGGCTTCTCATCGCCACCGCATATTCACAATATCACCTACCGTGGGATCGTCATCGCCGGTGCGCTTCATAACGACGACCCTGAGGCGACGCCGCTGTGGATGAAGGCAGGTTCCTATTGGACTCAGCCCGCCGGAGAAGCGCACATTACTTCTGCCAGGGGTCCTAGCATCGCGTATGTGGAGATCGCTACTGGTCCTTACCTCGTGATGCCGACTGAGAAGGCTTTCGACAACGGCGAAAGGCCCGTGAACGTTGATGCTTCAAACGTTATGTGGCTTGATGGCTCTAATACTTCTTGGATACGAAAGAGCCCCAAAGTCGCACCGGAGAAAGGGCCGAAATTGGCGTTCCTGTGGGGCAAGCCTCAGAAAGGTCACGTCAACGGCACAATGATCAAGTTGCCTGCCGGATTTAAGGGGAAGATCGCTGCGAGCGGTTCCGTCTCTCGTTATGTCGTAGTACAGGGTCGCCTCACGCATCACGCTAACGGCGGCGAGAAGGCGCAAATTTTAGAAGCTGGAAGTTACTTCGGTTCGCCAGGGAAGTCCGAGCACAGAATCTCTGCGAACGAAGAATCAATACTCTACGTAAGCACGAACGGTCCTTATGAAGCGATTGCTGCGTCAACTGGTCCAAGCGGCGAATGACCGTCTATCGACATCGAAGTTTCGAGGTTGTCACAAACGAAAAACGGCCACAGGAATCTCTTCTTGTGACCGCTGATTCACTCAAGCCACTAGCTAACAGCCAATGGCCTTTCTACCACCCAACACGCACGGAAACTCCAGGCCCATAATAGCGCGGTGCATAGTAAGGTCGCACGACCGGACGATACACCGGCCCGTAAGCAACACGGCGGGCAACAGGGTACGGTGGCAACACGGCACGGGCGGCGACGCGGCGAACGGGGGCGACGCGGCGGACGAACACGCCGGCGTCGGCTTCCGCGGCAGCGGTGGCACTTAATCCAATGGCCATCAGGCTCAGTAAGGCGAGGCGCTTGATCATTTGTTTCACTCCCACTTGGAACTTGTAGTTAGAGCAGGCAACAACCGTTGACTGTTCCCTCATTTTCACTCGTAGGGTCATTCGCGGCAATGCGTCGAAATCGCCAATCGACTCATCCCTTTTGAACACACTTCCATTGAACTGCCGTCGATCTGAGCCCGCTAGCTCGTGATTCTTCTGCTTGAACTCAAAAAGCCCGCCCTTCCGCAGTGGGAAGGACGGGCTCGGGGGCAGGTTTCGTTGGATACGGTCTTCAGTTAGAAACCGACGCTAACTGAGACATCTGGGGTGTAGTAAGCACCACCATAATAAGCTCCGCCGTAAACTGGGTAAGCCGGACGCACGATGGCGGGGCGTACTACGGGACGCACGACGGGGGCGACTACTGCGGGTCGAACCACTGTGCGAGCCACAGGAGCGGCGACCACTCGGCGAACAGGGGCGACAACACCGACGGTGCGACGCACGGGGGCGACGGTTCGGACGGGGGCGACGACTCGGCGAGCCACGAAGGGACGGGCCTCAGCGTCTGATCCGCCAACGAAGGTCATGCCAGTGGCGACAACGGCGACTGCAAGGAATTTCTTGAACATGGTTTCTCTCCCGAATAAAGGTCTTGCCGGCAGGTCTCTCAGGTCTGACGGCGGGTTCTCTGAAACGTTGGGTTTCAAGTTGTCGCTCGACTCTGAGCGATCTGCTAAAAGAATATGCATTCGCTGTGCCAATTCGATTGGATGCGACGTAAGGTTATTTATAGCAATGACTTAGATTATTCGCATGCTATCGGCTGCTTCCAGGAAAAGCCTTGGTGTTGCTTAAATGATGTCATTCGAAAATCAAAGAGATGTCTAATTGTGCAGCAATTTGATGTCGATTCGTTGTCACTCAAAGGAAAAACCCTATAGCCGGGATCCCGACTACAGGGCTTGTCGCAATTAATTGTCAATTTCGGCTTAGAATCCGAAGGAAACGCTCACGCCGCCGCGACCGTAGCCGTAACCACGGCTGTAGGGATGGCCGTAGCCATAGCCGCGATAAGCGCTCCGATAGACACTCGGGCCGCGACCATAGTAAATGCCGGGACGCGGGGCGTAACCGTAGCCACCACCATAGTAGGCAGCTCGGCCATAACCAGCGCCGTAGCCATATCCATAGCCGCCACCACCGTAGCGGCAGCCGCCGGCTTCAGCTTCGGAGGCACTTGCCCCGGCAAAAGCAAACGCAGCGACAGTACACAGTGCTAGTAGGGATTTACGAATCATTTTCTCTCTCCTTTGGCGCGGGAGGGGGCGCCACTTGAATAGGCGGCGGAGCCGCGGCAACCACTGCGCGGTCCGGTCGCTTGACCGGGAGATAATTAGGCAGTTGGTATGCCAAAAGTGGGGTTCGTTGCAGAAGTGCTTTTCAGCAAATAGCTTACGTCGAGTGTGGTTGAAATCCGCAAGCGTCATCGATCGACGGTAGCGTGATCGTGATGACCACAAAATGTCTCGAACTCGCTACTGTGAAACGACTTGCGGCGATTCGCAGCGTGAAATGAGTTGGGTGAGGTGGAGGTTGCAAGAAACTATGGTTGGATGGTCTGCACCCTATTTATTCTGACCCCGGCTCCGACCTTATTTGGATGCCGTTGCGTACCCGTTTCTGGTATTCAGAAAAGCCAGGAACAGGTTGACTGCTATCGAGATGAATGCCGATGGTCGAAAAATCGCCTTTCGCCTTCACGACTTCTCGCCATTGCTGCCTATCGAAAGCATGATAATCTCTGGCGTAGGAAATGGAGCGTCCCTCAATGGCTGTTATCTCCAGTATCAGGAATTCTGGCTCATCGATGAGTCTGGTGACCTTTCCTGTCTGACGGTCAACTTCGACCGGCAAGCTCATGTGCAACTCATAGCGACCGCCGAACAAGAACTCGCTACGCCACTCAACACGATTGGGCTTTTCGTAATTGGTCGTGTAATGCCACGCTGGACCAAAGAGATCGTCTATTTGTCTCGCTGCAAGAATCTTGGCGTAGCCCGAGGTCACCATCGCCTTCTGTGACGGCCACTTTTCTGCCTTAGTGAGAAAATTCTGTGTGCAGCCCAGCAACAGCATGCACAAGGTAGCCGTGCATGCAGTACGTGTGGACATAATGGCACCTTTTATGGCTTGGTGAGCGCCTGCTTGATCTGAATCACTTCCTGGCGTTCCGGCAGCTTCTTGTAGTAGTCGTCCAGTGGATAGCAGCCACTGATGATGCCGTGTCGAGGGGCAGTTGTGCAGTCGCTGAAGGTGCGGCAGATGAGTTTTCGCTTCAGTTTTCCCTCACGGGAGACGTCCAGCGGAAGTTCGGGATAGCTTAAGACCATTCGTCCTAGGCCGACAAAATCCACCCAGCCGTCTCGCACGGCAGCTTGCCCGACATGGGGCAAGTAATCTTGCAGATACGAATAGCCACTACCAACCAGCGGAACGTACCCGTGGCCGACTTCGGAGAGCGCGGTTTTGCACTCGCGCACCATCTGCAGGTGACGGGCTACGCCGAGCAGCGGGTCTTCGGGAGGGAGGTAGCCGTCACTGGGAGGAAAAGCAGCCGGGCGGAGCAAGTGGGGAATGTAATAAGGGCTGCCGCAGCTTAGGTTGAGCAGCGAGACTCCGTGCTCGATGAGGTTGTTCATCAACTCAAGCGGTTCGGCAAGGTCGTACTGCATGGGATCCTGAGGATCCACGCCGAAGCCGAATTCATAGGGCAGAAGTTGCTCATACTCCATCGGCTGACCCGTTTCGCGACTCGTTCGATAGGGAATCGAATCGAAGACGCTCAAGCGAACGCCGATGATGAGGTCCGGCAGCTCTTCGCGTACGCGGTCGATGATGGAAAGCAGCAGTCGACTTCGCCCCGCGAGGTCGCCGCCGTATTTGCCTGGCCGCGAGCGTGCACTGAGGAACTCGTGCAGCAAGTATCCGTGGCACGATTTGATGTCGACGAAGCGGTAGCCAACCTCTGATGCTAAGCGTGCCGCGGTGACATAATCTTCGATAAGTCCTTCGAGCTGCTCATCAGTCCACACGATCGAGTCGTCTTTGGGATCGATGCCAAACTTTTCATCGAGCAACGGGTGATGGTAGGCGATTCGTGGTTCCCACTTGTGGTGGTCGCTGGGTTTACAGAAGCGACCGGAGTGGGTTAGCTGCAAACCGACAAGCAGGTCGTCGGTACTTAAATCTTGCTCGCGATGACCGACAAGCAGTTCGTCCAGTAACGCTTTCAGTCCCGCGCGGTTACTTTCCAGGGCAAGGGTTTGATTGGGGTTTGCCCGTCCATCAGGCCTTACCGCTGCCGCCTCGCCGCCCCAGATAAGCTTCGCTCCGCTTTGGCCAAACCGCTTCCAGCGACGAAGTGTGCGTTTAGACGGGCTGCCGTCAAGATTCGCATCCCAGCCTTCCATGGGATGAATGCACCAGCGATTACCAACTTTGAAATCGCCAACCTTGATTGGTTGAGCTAGCGGCGAACCTTGCTCCGCAGTGAGAATCTTCTCATCGAGAGGTAGCGAGATTCCGAGTTCAGCAGCATGCTGGGAGAGTTGCTCGACCCTCTTGAGTTGAGCGACCTTTGGGAACGAAAGGGTGTCTGACATGAAAGCTCTGGGGAGGGGGCGTTCTTCTACTTTGCGGATTCGAGAGCGTACTTGAACCAGACTTTCTCAGACTCGTCGGTGAGTTCTGTCTCGAGTTGCCATCTGTCATCCAGGTAGGTCAGCTCGTACTTCTTTGTTTCGCTTTCCGAACGATGGAGGATCGGTTGAATCTCCGCATTCTCCGGCGCCTCGCCCGTGAGGGGATTCTCGCCAGATCGGAAAGAGATAAACCGTTTCGTCACGACGTTGATTTCCCCTTTCGGTAGCGTTTCCGACGCTTCTTGAGGTGCTTCGGAGGTTTCCTCAGGGGCGAGGAAGCGGTGGCTGATTTCGCGCTTGACAATCAGCCCAATATCACTGGTGGAGTCCTTGGTTAAGTCTTTCAGGCGGCCGACGAGCACTTCGAGCTTTTGCTTCGGCGTCAGCTTCGGGGCGGGAGCGGCAGGCGGCGCGGATTGCTCGCATCCTAGGGAAACAACGATCAGAAGCACGCCAAGGTAGCCGTTTGCTTGAGTCGACCCCTTCGTGCGTTGTGCCTGAGAGAGTAGTGCCTGAGAGAACCGCATGCTGAGACGTATCAAGTTGCTCCTCGACGCTAATGCCGCGCCGGGAGCTAGGATCCTGAGTGGGGTTATTCAAACAGATCGAACGGATCGTCGTCGGCTTCTTCATCTTCATCGGACGAGGTCTCTTCCTCATCAGATTCTTCCGAGGTGTCGTCGGTTGTTACGCCTTCCTCGGTTGGTCCTTCAGCGACCTCTTCCTCAGCCACTTCCTCTTCGGCTGACTGTTCGTCGGTGCCTGTCTCTTCAGGCATCTCTTCCTCAGCGGATTCTTCTTCAGAAGCTTCGGAGGAAGGCGATTCAGCCGGCTCGTCGAAGAGGTCGAACTCTTCCGCTGCGTCCTCTTTCATCGGCGGAGCTTCCTCCTCCAAGTCGAAGAGATCATCAACTGGAGCCGGCGCTGTTTCGCTTGGCGCTGGGAAATCAGCAGGGGCGGGAGGCAGGTCTTCAGCGGGCGAGAACGCCTCTTCGGGACCTAGTTCAAAAGCTTCGTCAGCGGCAGGAGGAGTTGCTATCCCTGGGCCAGTCGGCGGCATGATTTCTGGAATTGAAATCTCTGGCTTGGGAACCATATCGCCCACGGCACGTCCCAGGATGCCCAGCAACTTCTTCGAACCCACCTTACTTGCTTCAGGAAGTTCTGCCTCAGGGGCTTCTTCCGTGGGCACTTTTTCTTCGCTGGTAACCTCTGCGGCTGCCGGTTCGTCGAGATCAAACAGATCGTCGCTGGCGGCGACTTCCTCGAGCGAGTCTGCTTCGAGCATCTCCTCGGCAGTGTCTGCCGTAACTGGGTCTTCTGTGGCTGGGTCTTCCGTAGCTGGCTCGTCACTTGGTGCTTCGTCCGTCTCGGTACTGAAGAGATCGTTGCTTGCTCCTAGATCATCGGCTTCAGCTTCGAATTCAGGTTCTGCGTCAAAAAGTGAATCGGCTGCTTCCGGCGTCGCGGCGGGAGACTCGGCCTCCATTTCTGCGGTGTCTGGCTGAGCAGGTTCTGCAGGTTCTTCTGCAAAGAGATCAGCCGCTGGCTCAGGGTCTGGCGTTGCTTCTGTCGTTGTTGCTGGCTCAGCGGGAGCTTCAAACAGATCGAAAGCTTCGGGCTCTGCAGTTTCAGCCTCTGGGGTTTCAGCGGCCAGCTCAGGTTGTGGAGTCGCAGCCGGTTCGGTCGGTGCGACTTCTTCCTTTGGCGTCTGAGTGGTTTGTACGGGGATTTCCTCGACGGCCTGTTGTGGTTCGACAGGGCGAGTCGCGGGGGCTACCTCAGAAGGACCTGCTTCAGCATAGCTGCCGGGTACGACTTGAGTGTCAGGCGTAATGATCTGCACGCTAGAGGAATCGAGCAACTTTTCGACAGGCACCTGAACGGGTTTGCGCAACACATATGTCTCGCGCTTTTTCAGGTTTTGAGATCGCGTCTGTTGTTCCTGATTCATCGAGTGAGATGCCGTTAGTTGCCCTTCGCGCCGGATGCTCTCAAGCGTTCTTCGATTGGCACCTTGAACACGCATGAGCGCTTGGTTGATTCCTCGGGCGGACCCCGGGTTACGGGCTTCCATCGCGGCACCCAACTGCATGTCCTGCTCTGCCTCGTACTGACGACCTTGTTGAAGTCGCGCAAGGCCACGGAAGTAGTAGGCTCGTGGATCGCGCGAACCCGCGTTGATCACTGCCGTTAGCTGACGATCTGCTTCAGCAGACCGCCCCGAGAAGTAGGAGTGAATACCGCGCCCCATCACAGCCGAAACCGAAGAGCGCCCAGCCGAACTGCGTTGTGACCATGCGGTCGCTACGTCGAAGGTCGTCAGCGTGACGCAGGTGATGACGAAAAGCAATTGTGCAGGTTTGCGAGGAAAGGTCAGTGGCATGAATTGGCACCTCAACGTGTAGGCAGGAATCCTTCGGTCGGAAGGCTCTTTGCTAATACACGAAACCGTTTGAATATAAGTGACTGAACAGGCGAATCATCGAATGCTCGGGAGGCACAGTTCTTCAGCGAGCTTGCCCAAGATATCCCCCCGGACATCTCGCACCGAAAGCTCTATCCTACTCACAGATTGGCTTGCCGTCACGTCTGGCCATACAACCGCGACAACCGTCAGGACGAAACGAGAGCTAGAAACCGCCTCTAGCAGCTTCGTCGATCCTAGAGATCAGCATCCCCAGAGTCTAAAGCCTCGATTTTTTGCTTGGTCTGCTGGTATCCATCTTGCTCAAGTGGAGTCACCACGGAGGGTTCCAGCCCTAGTTCCTCCGCCCGATTCCATGCCGCAATGGCCTCGTCCTTATTGCCAGCGAGCAACTCGGCCTGTGTCAGGTGGAAGAATTTACTAGGCGTTTCGCCGATGCGAACGGCCATTCGCATGTCTTCAACGGCCTTATCTGCATTTCCAGCAGCAACATGAATAACTCCGCGGGTGTCGAGAACGTCAGACAACGGACCGAGCAGCTCGATCGCTTGGCCAACGAGTTCCAGTGCTCTATCGACCTGCTGACCACTCAGAGCGTACAAGTAGGCCAGATTATTGGTGGCGCTGGCACGAATCGTCATCGGCAGATCGTCACGTTCAAGCATCTTCTCATAGGCGGCAATTGCCTTGTCGAATTGCTCTTGAATCTCGAAGGTTTCTGCTTCCGCAAGCAGGCGTGATGCTGCTTCGGGGTCGTCGCGAAGGGCTCTTTGGACTCGCTGGTTTACGACATCGTCGAGCTTATCGCCGTACTCAGGTCTTCGAGCGCGGAGGGCAGCGACACTGGCTTGCAAAATAGAAGTCATATTGTCATTAAAGAACGGACGCATGTCTTGCAATCCTTGCTCAGCATCCAGGTGCATGGCTCGCAGTTTGGCCAGCTGCAATCGTATTTCGGCGTTGTTCTTTTGGTATTTGAGGAACGTCTCCATAAGTTGTTCCGCGTACTCATAATCTTTTGCACCTGTTGCAATTTTCGCGACGGTGAGTAACCGCGGGAGGGTTTCGTTCGTCAGCTTGCGAGCGCTAGGCGTCAACGCCTCGAGCAAGCGTCGCGTCTGCTTGGTGTCGCCCCGAGCAGCAGCCAGTTGGATGCGAAGCTCACCGGTCAGCTTGCCCTTGGGATCAAGTTCCTGGATGCCGGTCAAATATCGGTCAGCTTCCTTGAATTCCCCTTTCTCAATAAGCATGGCGAGGTACATCACGCGAATTTTTACATCATCGGAATAACGCGTTAGTAGTTCTTCAGTGTGTTCTTTGCAGGCCTCCCATTCACCAACTTGAAAGAGGAGCCGAGCTAGACGAACATCGCTTGCTTTCTGTAGGCCGACTCTTTTCTTGAGATCTTGAAAGATGTCAACAGCACGTAGCCAAGAGTTGGGATCGCGACGGACCGCCAGAATGTCCGCCAGAAGGTTGGCCATCTGCTCTTTCTCTTGGGCCGCCTCGTAAGCAGTGGTCAGCAATTTTTCCGCTTTCACAGAGTCGCGATAATCTCCCGTGCGTGCCATCATCGTGGCGGCTTTGCGCAGAGCCCACTGAGCATCATCACTATCAAATGCAATCTTGCCATCGTAGGCTTCATTGATGATGTGATTAATGAAAGGCTTTGCTTTTTCGATGATCTCAGGAGAGCCGGGCTTGTTCACATCCCAAATCAGGTAGAAATTGGCCATTTCTCTCGCGGCGCGTGAGTCTTGAGGGCCGGACTCCCAATCGGCTAACTTGATGTTCTCAGCGCGAGTCCACTTTCCGACGCGAAGGTAATACTGAGCCGTCAGATTTGGGATGAAATTCGCATCCAATGCGAGCTGGGCACGTCGAAGTGTTCTTTCGACTTCGTCAGGTTCCTTGCGTTGCAAATAGATAGTGACCAAGGCGTTCCAGGCACGTAGGCTGCCGGGCTGTAGCTCGACGGAGCGATTGGCAGCTTCGATAGCGGCATCCAGATTGTTCGCGTTGCTTGCCATGTCTGCGAACCAGAGCTGAACGTTCGCGTCCTCAGGCGCTGATTCCACAAGTTTCTCAGCCGACTTGTAGGCCCCTTCCGCATCGCCAACATTTCGCAGGATTTCTGCTTCTGTCGTACTGAGAAGCGCGGCGCGCTGCGTCAACGGGATCGCCTGCATTTGACGATAAGCCTCGTCGTACTGCCGTTGTCGGGCGAGCAATCGGACCAAGATGGCTACGACCTGAGGTTGAGGCCGGGCATTCTTGAATGCCTCGCGGAAACTCTCGATCGCTGCACCAATGTCTCGCGAGTCTTCGGTGCCTTGCAGGGCAAGCTGACCTTGTAGTACATGTAACTTCGACCAACTTGGTCGTTTGACGAGCGCTTTCTGGATCATATCGCGAGCTTTCTCGAGCTCGCTAGCCGCCAAGCCCCCCGTGCTGACGCCAGTCATGATGCGTCGAGCGGAGAGAGCCAAGTAGGCAGGGTCCTCTTTATCGCCGAGATACTTCAGCAGTAGCTCTTGGGATTCTTCCATCCGTGCATCGTTGCGATCCTGGGCAGCGATTTCAAAGAGGGACTCATAAAGCGATACCGTGCTAGGAGATAGCTTGGTCGCCTTGAGCGTTGCTCGCCAAGCCTCGTCAAGCTTGCGAAGAGATCGATACTCTCGCCCTACGGACTCCCAGATCATCGCCTTTTGACGATCGTTCCAGTCCCCCATGTTTTCCGTTACTGAGAGGATCTGATCCGACAGCCTATCATCACGAGTTTCACGATAGAGTGCGGCTAGCAAGTCGGCACGCATGATTCGCGAAGAAGGGGTGTCGCCAAACTTTTTAACCGTCTTGTCGAGCGACTTCAGCGCCACAGACGGCCCTTTGCCCGGCATAATTTTCAACAGTCGAGCAACCGAATAGTGGATGTTGACGTCCTGATCGTCTTTTGCGTAAGCGTCGCGGATGCGATTCTGGGCTTCTTTCCAGCGTTCGCGTGCAGCGGCTACCTGTGCTTCATAAAGGTGCTTCTGCGCTTCGGTTGCCAGCTTTCGATCAACTAAGCTATCGATGAAACGCTGCACTGTAGACCAATCTTGCTCAGAGTCATCGAGTGTGAGCTGCTTGTCGATCTGGGCTTGCAACTCCTGGGCTGGACCTTTCGCCCCATCGGCTCCAACTCTTCTGCGAAGGTCCGTCAGATTCTTCGCGACAAGTTCGCTATCTGGGAAAGCCTGCTTTAGCGATTTCAAAACGTCGAGTGCCAAGTCGTTCTCAGAGATGAGCTGGTGGCATTGCGCTTGCAGAAGCCCGGCTCTTAGCTGCAGGTCCTTGTCGACCGTGAGTTTCGGCCTTACTTGCTGATAGAACTTGATCGCCTTCTTGTAGTCGCCAGACGCCTGTGCCTGGCGGGCACGATAGTATGTGGCAACCGACTCAAAGATGGGGTGCTTGCCGCGGTCGAGCTCTTCTAGCTGTTTCTCGAGCTTCTCAGTCTCTCCATCAACAAGTAACAGCTCGGCAAGAAGTTTTGCGGAGTAGTAACCTTGCAGGACAATCCCTTGCTTTTTCTGTATTTCGTAGAGGTACTCCTTCGCTTCTTCGTTTTTCTCCTGGGCCAGCAAGGTCAGGGCAATGCGATGTTCAAACGGGCTACTATTCTCTGCCGTCGTTTCACCCTCGCGATAAAACTTCAGGGCTTCATCGTATTGTTCGTCGTTAAATGCCCTGAGGCCCTTGGCAAGAAGTACTTCGGGTTCCTCGGGGCCCAATTCGTAGGCTTTGCTCAAAGATTCTTCAGCCTGATTCTCGAGTTCTTCAATTCCTGAGTCGATTTCCTCCTGCTTCTCTTCGATTTCTTCTCGGATCGCTTCTTTCTGATTCTCTGAAGGGGCTTTCAGTACGGCCGTTTCGAGAGTGGCGATTTCGCGCTGGCCGCTTTTTCTCGCCTTCGAGAGTTTTCTGCGAACCGCGTCGTAGTTTGTCAGATGCGACTTGTAGTTGTCGGGATTGGCGACAACCATCTGTTCGATGATTCGCTCTGTTAATTCTTCAGTATCTTCCAGCGTCGAGAGATGGCTTGAGAGCAAGGCGTAGGTGTCGATCTCTCCGGGAGCCGTCGCCTTGTCGATGTCGAACTCTTCCGTGGCCCGGTTGTAGCCGATCATTTCATAGCCATGCTTCAGCATCTTGCTGTACGACTTTGCTCGATAAAGGCACAAGGCCTTCAGAGACTGCAACTCAGCGTCCTCCGGGGTGTCAGCAATCAAGAGTTCGAGCGTCTTCAGAGCGTCGGTCGGTCGCCCAAACTTCAATTGAATCTCGACCCACTTGCGACGAATCTCCGGATCGTCGGTCTTTGTGACCGTGTCTTTGAGAATATTGAAAGCTTTTTGAGCGTCCTCAATCGTGCTTTGCTCTTCTTGGGTGATGTCGTCGGCGAGGTGCGCCAAGCGGATGCGAACCTCTTCGTCGTCTTTGCGAAGCTTAAGGTACTGCTCGAGATTCTCACGTGCCTTGACCAGATCGCCCTCAGACTCCAAACGGTCGGCTCGAACGAGAAGCTTGGTCGCATTGTTGCTGACCTGATAGGACCAAGCACCGTAGGAAAGTGCTGCAAAAGCCACACTGCCGACCACGAGAATGGCCAGCAAAACGTAATTGACGCGATATCGTTGCATCGAATCGGTTCCAGTCGAATCAGAATCAGAAGGGTTGCTTGTGGTCCTGGATTAACGGCTTGCCTGCAGCAAACCATCTAAGGCACTTGGCCAGCAGGGACGAACGTCCAGGTCGAAGGCTATCCTAAGCAGGACATTGTCTCTATCTCATCAACGCCAACCGCAGTTACCCGCACGGAGTACTAGATCTTCAGTCTTAGCGCTTGGGCAAGAATTGCCGTAAACATAATGGTATCAGTGGTCTGCGTCGTGTCAACGAGTTCGCCCTTCTACTCGATTTCGATACGCACCGGACGTGACAGCAGTTCAGGTGTTCCGACGGTTTGGGCTTGCAGCATGATGGGGCCGCGACCCAACTTGCTTGCCGCGATTTCCAGCTGCCCTGAGCCTTTCGTCAGGCTACCCAGATTCCGGCCGTTGTGCGTGACGACTGTCTGCATGGGGCTGGTTGTCTCCACCTCAAGGCGGATTGTCGACTCAAGGTTGAACTGCTGTCCGCCAGAAATCCGCAGCTCGATCGCTTCACGCAAGTTCTTGACCATCACCTCCTTGCTCCAGCGACTCTGCGTCTGCACCCTCGATTTCTCGAGGCCAACAACAACCAAACGATGGTAGCCGTCAGCCAACGGGGTTGTGTCCCAATCGTAGGTCTGCCCGGGGGCAATCGTGGCTTGCTTCCTGCCGTCCACGTGAACCTCGTAGCCGAGGATCTCTGGAAGTTTTCCACTCCCTTGGTCTTGGCCTTCGACCCGTTTGGCAACTGGCTTCAGTGTGACCTTGCCGGAGACAACTGCCGGAAGTTCGCTGCCCAACGAGATGTCCGCCTGCGTTGCCCACGGCTGGCAGAGAGGATCGCCCACGATCAGCAGTTGAAAGGGGGACTGCACCGACTGGTAGAACGACTCCGCCAGCGAGCACCCACGGGCGTAGTGGAGGTGAAGGGACGCATTAGGAAACTTGCTCGGATCAGCCGTGGGTTCGATGACCGTCCCCGAGGCTCCGGCAGCCCCGTTGCGTAGGTAGTGGGATAATAGGGTCTGACCTCGCTTTTCTTTCGGCAAGTCGAACCGGCCCCCGAGGCTCGTCAAATTGTCAACGATCGCGCCTGGCGTCAGCCCAACTTTGCCGGTCAGGCTTGGTTTGGGAGAGCCCATCGTGATGCCGATGACATTCTTCTTTCCTTCGGGAACGATCCCCGGGACGACACTCGCAGTCAGATCAAGCTTTCGCAGGGCATTTACTGCCGGTTGAAAAGTCTGTTTCCGGACCTTCGTGCGAATGTCCCCATTGAGCATGTAGCAAACTCTCGCCTTGGGACGGGTGAAATCTGCCTGCTTGGCCAACCTCAGATAACGCAAGATTTCATCAACGTCGTTTCCACCGCCGTAGGTCACTCCCAAGGAAACACACATCAGATAGCGGAGCCCCGACTTCGCGTCGAGCTTCCCTCCCGGTTGCCAGTGAATCTGCCCGCGAAAGCTTTGCGACTGTTGCAAGCTCGTCGCGAAAGAAGGGCAATAAAAGTTGGTGTTCAACCCGAACAGTTCGATCCGTTCAGAAAGAGTGAATTGGTAAAGATAAGTCGCACCCGTTAGCGAGACGACTTTCCTTAAGGTCTTGGGCAACTTTTGGTCTTTCAACTCCTGACGATAGTCGATCGAAATAGGGTAGTGAGTGCTGTAGACGACCATGTCAATCTGCCCGCCCAACTTTCTCTCATTGATTTCGTCAATGATCGGACGCAGAATCTCTTCGCGGAAGTTTTTCGGACGGGTCGTTTTCCTGGCAGGATTCCAAGAAAGATAGAACACATTACTTGCGGGGATTTCTCGCAAGTCCTGATAATGATTTGCAACGGTCAGCGAGTCCTCACTCTTGGGATTAACCACCAGGAAGACATTCTCCGGGCCGCCTCCAGCTAAGGCTAAGCGCTGTACCGAAATAGCCGCTGCCAGTACGAGGATGAGAGATTGTAGCTGGTGTCTGGCGATCACGTTGGTGTCTTGCCTGCTTGAATGTCTTGTTGAGTCAGAGAAGTGACCAGTAATTTCTAGGTTTCCATTTCAGAAATAGCAAACCCAGAGGCCGTCATTCTCGTTTGACGGCCTGGGCTACCCACGGGATATTCGGAGATATGCCCGATTCGACTGCCACCCAGCGCGAAGTCATCTTCGCCGCCAGAGAAGTCACCAAAACCTATCATATGGGCGAGGTGGACGTGCAGGCCTTACGAGGCGTTGATCTCGAACTCTACGCCGGCGAGTTTATCGTCCTGCTGGGGCCTTCGGGCAGCGGCAAAAGTACTCTCTTGAATATCTTGGGTGGGCTCGACTCTCCGTCCTCGGGTGAAGTGATGTTTCGTGGCGAACCGCTTACTCAGTTCACTGACGCCTCACTCACGCGTTATCGCCGCGAGCACGTTGGGTTCGTCTTTCAGTTCTACAATCTCATCCCTAGCCTCACGGCAAAAGAAAACGTCGGACTGATCACCGAGATCGCCAAGAATCCGCTGACGCCTGAAGAGTCTCTAGCGTTGGTCGATCTCGCCGACCGAATGGACCACTTTCCAGCTCAGATGTCTGGCGGCGAACAGCAACGCGTCGCCATCGCTCGCGCCGTGGCAAAGCGCCCCGATGTATTACTTTGCGATGAGCCCACCGGCGCGCTCGACGTGCAAACCGGCGTGCTGGTCCTCGACGCCATTCAAAAGATCAACCGCGAGCTGGGTGCCACCACAGCCGTGATCACTCACAACGCCGTAATCGCCGACATGGCCGATAGAGTGATTCATTTGTCGGGCGGGCAGATCACGGGGGTGGAGCGGAATACGAATCAACGACCGGCGAGGGAATTGACGTGGTAGGAAGTTTGCATAACGAGATACCACGAAGTGGTTACATAACATAGCCCAGGGCTCGACCATCACGAGCCCCAGTGAGTGTGGTCGTACCCTGGGTCAAAGTTAGCCACAAGAATTCGACCGTCCAAGAAGCGATGCGTACCGAAAAACGACGGGGCAGGTCGAAACGGGTTATGGTGACCTCGGCCCGTTGCGACCTCGGCAATCCGCCGTCGGTACTCAATGTGTTTCTCTCGGTCGCTGAATCCATGTCGCCTAAACCTAGGGTAGGTCAAGACTCGCTGACTCTCGCCGTTGACCAACCCTAGGCTATGATGGGTAATGCCTGCGGCGTAATGATTCCTATCGAAAAATCGAAATTACTTCTGTTCGCCCCACGAATGCTCCTCTCCCCCCTCAACCGCAAGACGCTCCGCGACCTTTGGCAGATGAAGGGCCTCGCCGTCGCGATTGCCATGGTCATGTCCTGCGGCGTGGCGACGTTTCTCCTTTCACGAAGCATGTTGCACTCGCTGGAGCTGACGCAGCAGACCTACTACGACCGCTACGAATTCGCTGATGTCTTCGCTTCGCTCAAGCGAGCTCCAAACACGCTACGTGAACGCATCAACGAAATCCCCGGCGTCGCTCGTGTGCAGACGCGGATCGTCGTTGGCGTGAACCTGTCTATGGAAGGGCTGGACGAACCCGCCTCGGGAAGGCTCATCAGCGTGCCCGACGACCGCGAGCCGCTGCTCAACCAGCAATTCCTCCGCCGCGGTCGTCGACTCACTCCCCGCGCGGATAACGAAGTCCTCGCCAGCGAGGCGTTCGTCAAAGCGAACAACCTTCAACTCGGCGATACGATCTCCGCGGTGATCAACGGTCGGATGAAGCAGCTACGCATCGTCGGTGTTGCCCTCTCCCCCGAGTACATCTACGAAATCAAGCCGGGCGACATCGTGCCCGATAACCGTCACTTCGGCGTCTTCTGGATGAACGAAGAGGCCCTCAGCACCGCTTACGATCTTGATGAAGCGTTCAACGACGTGTCGGTCTCCCTCCGTCGCGATGCTTCAACCCCTGAGGTCATCGACCGCCTCGACGACTTGCTGGAAGAGTACGGCAGCCTGGGGGCCTACGATCGTACCGATCAAATCTCCCACCAGTTCGTTGATAACGAGATCGAACAGAATCGCAACATGGGCATGTTCGCACCGACGATTTTTCTCGGCGTGGCCGCGTTTCTGCTGAACGTCGTCATGTCGCGGACGATCAACAGCCAGCGGGAACAGATTGCAGCACTCAAGGCGTTTGGCTACTCGAATCTCGAAGTCGGCTGGCACTACATCAAGTCGGTATTGCTCATCGTCACCGGCGGTCTTTCCGTGGGAATTCCGCTAGGGTTATGGTTCGGAAGGGTTGTCACGGAGATGTACGCCAAGCTGTTTCACTTTCCCGATTTCACCTATCGAGTCACCGGAGGAATCGTCCTCACGGCGGTCGGGGTGAGCGTTGCCGCTGGCGTCCTCGGAACGCTTCGTGCCGTTTGGAAAGCGGTCAGCCTCCCGCCGGCAGAAGCGATGCGGCCCGAACCACCGACCGGCTACGGCCCAACGATCGTCGAGCGACTTGGCCTCGGCAAGTTTTTCCCACCCGTGGCGCGTATGGTGTTGCGGCAACTAGAACGTCATCCGGTAAAGACGGCCCTCTCGACGTTTGCTGTCGCGCTGGCAGCGTCAGTGTTGGTGCTGGGTAACTTTTTCGAAGATGCTGTCGACTACATGATGAACGCCCAATTTCACTGGGTGCAGCGTTACGACATGGCGGTGGTCACGAGCGACCCCGTTTCTGATCGAGCCGTTTACGAACTGGGCAGTCTTCCTGGCGTCTTGAAAGTGGAACCGAACCGTTCCGTCTCCGCTCGCATGCGCTCCGGGCCCCACAGCCGTCGGGTTGGCATCATGGGAATCCGACCGGACGCCGACCTGTTTGGCCTGGTGAACATGGACGGTCGCGAAACCCCTCTGCCACCTGAGGGGCTGCTCGTCTCCAAGAAGCTAGCCGAAACCTTGCACGTCGATGTGGGCGACTTTGTGCAGGTGGAAGTCCTCCAAGAGAAACGCCCCGTACGGCAAGTGATGATC
Organism: Lacipirellulaceae bacterium; assembly: GCA_040218535.1. Lineage (NCBI taxonomy): Bacteria > Pseudomonadati > Planctomycetota > Planctomycetia > Pirellulales > Lacipirellulaceae > Lacipirellulaceae bacterium. The sequence continues at coordinate 1,317,524 of JAVJRG010000012.1, forward strand.
GCCGCCACGCTGAAAGACTTTGCCGGACTGAGCGCGTACATGGACATCGAAAGTCTCCACCGAATCATGCTAGAAGGCCCAGTTGTGACGGGGGCACATCTGCTCGTCGATCCGGCCCACGAAACAGAGCTTTATCGCGAACTCAAGGAGACACCGCACATCTCGGGCGTGGTGGTGAAGCGACACGCCATCGAAAGCTTCGCCAGCACGGTGGCCGAAAACCTCGGCACGATGAAGTCGATTAACCTGCTGTTCGCGGTCATCATTGCTGTGGGGGTAATCTACAACAGTGCTCGGATTTCGCTCGCCGAACGAACCCGCGAACTGGCAACACTTCGCGTGATCGGCTTCACACGCCGCGAGATTTCGAGCATTCTGTTGGGAGAGTTGGCGGTTGTGACACTGCTGGCAATACCGCTAGGCTTGGTCATGGGCCGCGGCTTCGCTTGGTGGATGTGCACCGCCTTCGACCAGGAGCTCTTCCGCTTTCCCTTGGTAATTAGCCGTTACACTTACGCATGGTCTGCGTTAGTAGTATTGGTGGCGTCGATCGCCTCGGGGCTTGTCGTAAGACGACGCTTGGACGAACTCGATCTCGTTGCGGTGCTAAAGGCGAGGGAGTGAAGTAGTTTTCAGTTGTCAGTGTTCAGTTTTCAGTCTTCGATGTAGCGCTGATTCTGGAGGCAACGCAAGTGACCTCATTCCGCTTGCCTTGCAGACAATCAAACTTGATGTGAACTGAACACTGAAAACTGAATACTGAAAAACTCTATGCTTCACCCCGGCCTTATCCTTCGCTCCCTCGCCGCCAGCCGCGCCTTGCTTCTCGGCTGCGGCGTGATGCTGTTCGCGTTTATCTGGTTACGAGTTTGGGTCGCTTCACAGATCGACGGCAACTCGGTTCTCGATATGTTTGAGAGCTTACCGTCGTTCTTCGGGAAACTTTTGCCAGTGCCCATTGATGCGCTGGCCGCTCCTTTGGGTCGTGTTGCTTTCGGGTACGAAGAACTCCCCGTGGTTTTGATGGCCGCGTTGTGGGCCGTCTCGCGTGGCTCGGATTGCTTCGCCGGGCGAATTGGTGACGGCACGATGGAGATGCTGCTCGCCCAACCCTTGAGGCGACTGACCATTGCCAACTCGCACACGGCGGTGTCGATCCTCGGGGTGATCCTCCTAGGAGGCATCGCTTGGCTCAGCACGACCTTCGGAATCGCAACCTCCAAGTTCGAAATTCCTCCTTCCGCGCTCTCCTACTGGCCGTCGACGATCAACTTCGTCGGCATCGGAGTGTTTCTCTTAGGAATGTCGACGCTCGTCTCCGCATTGGCAAGCTCCCGTGCTCAAGCGGTAGCCATCATGGTCGGCTTTTACTTTTCACAAATCGCCTTCAAGATCGTCGGCCTGCTCTCCGCCGATTACGCGCTGTTGAAGAAGTTCTCATTCCTCACCGCTTACGAGCCCACACTGCTGACCGTCGGAATCCCCGAGAATTCCGAGAAGTATCTACCAATGTTCTGGCAATACAACGCGATCCTCTACGGACTCGGCGCAATGGCACTAATCGCAGCCACGACGATCTTCTGCAAGCGGGATGTGCCGGCACCGCTGTGATGCATCAATGCCCAGCCGCGGAGCGGCGAAAGTTCATAGCCCCGGGATTTATCCCGGGGTGACCAGTACATCGCTCGCTTTCGACCGAGCGAGAGGCGTTCTATTTGAACGGCGGATCACCGAGGTCGAAACATGCCGCGGCTAGTTTCGGTCTCGGCAACACTCCGCTGGCTCGCAGTCCGCAAAGCTCGACCGAAGATCGTCAATTGGCATTCCCTACGCGATAAACTCCGGGGCTATTAACGAATTGCTTGTGGACTTAGAGGTTAAGGCAACTCATTCACAAACCGCTGCACTTGCGCATCAAGCAAATCGAAGTCCTTCCCAAACGCCGCGGCAAAGTCGGCGACGCGTTCCTTCGACGGGTACTGGGTAAACGGTTTCCGCGCCGCCACACGAGCTAGATACCGGGAATACTCTTTGGGCTGCGTCTCGCAGAGATAGAACGAGAGCGTCCACGCCGCGGCGTACGACTTGCCAGGGTTCCGCGCGAACGCACTATCGCTGGCCACCGTTTGCAGGATCCATTCAGGGTGACCACCGGGAACACTGCGGCGGAAGTCGTCGAGCCGACCACGATTGATCCGTGTTTCTATTCCTTGCAGCGAGTTCGCTCCCCACACGCCGGGCGCTTCGAACATCATCGCCAGCCCTTCGACCAACCAACGGGGTTGCTCTGCAAATCGCCGATGAACGCCCGTGTTGTAGGCTGTCTGATGGGTCGCTTCGTGGATGATGGTCTCGGCGTTGGCGAGCCACTCCGCGTCGCCGCTTCCTCCGGTGATGTCGAACAAGAAGATACGATTACTCTGAGGCGAGTAGTGCCCGAGCGTCCCCGGCTGCAACGGCGTGCCATCCGCGGCGGCGTAATGGTAATAGTCTGTCTGATTGCGAAACACCACGGCAGCGAGTGGTGTTTTCGGCTTCTGCATACGAAAACCACGGACGCTCATGTAATGGTTAAACGATCGATAGAGCGACTCTAACCGATTCGCCCAAGCCGCCCACTGCCCGCGCGGATGCACGACGACAAAGTGTTGGGTGGTCGCGACGTCATAAGTCCGATCAAACTCGCCCCGTAGGCGTTCGACCATCTGGGCACTGGTATAGCCAACGAAACCCTTGCCAATCTTCTTCGCTTGCTTCGCCGCCTTGGGGTGAAACTCATGCAACTGCCCATCCCGCCCCAAGAGCATCATCTGCGAGTCGCTCCAAGCCAACGGCTGCCCTTCAATCCGCTTGCCCTCGACCGTCGCGCGCAGCATGAAGTTTGCAGGTCCTTTAGCACTTGCGGAGTGCACGCTTAGCCAGGAGGCGAGTATCACAGAGAGGATAATGCGGAGAGGGTCCATGGTTCTTGTAGGGTTGAGCCCTTGTGATTTCTGGCCAAATCTGATCGGCGAGCAAGTGTAGCTCACCGGCATGCAATTGCTTCGTTGTAAGGCGTAAAGTCGTTACAATGGACCACGCGGACAGACCTCATTGCCGATGGTGCCAGTTATGCGTTTTGCAGCAAAGCTTTTCCTATTGTTTGTACTGCTCTCGACGAATCTACGATCGTCGATGGCCGACGAAGAGGAGCTGCCTGACTGGCACGAGGAAGCCACAGAGCTCGTGCAGAAGATCATCAAGAGCGATGATCAGAAAGTCGTCGACGAGCAAATGAAGCTCACGGAGCTTGCCCCACTTCGCCCCGCGGAGTCGCTCGAAGCCTTCCTCGCCATTCTGCAGCCGCAGCAAGACATCTCGAGCACGGCCCAGACGCGACTTCGCCGTGTTCACACCGCGGTCGTGGATGCGGCCGCTGAGCAGATCTTCCTGCCCAGCAAGTTTTCGTTCAGCGAACAGCAAGTTCCGCTGGACGATGTTTTGGAGCATCTCGAAAAACAAACCGGCAACCGGCTGATGGATTACCGCGGCCACATCGGGCAGGAGCGAACGCCGCGGACGCTCTCACTGAGCATCAACGACCGCGACTTTTGGCCAGCCGCGGATGAAATCCTCGATCAGGCCGCGCTCAAACCGTACGAATTTTCAGGCGACGAGGGACTGGGGCTCGTTGAACTGGAACCCGGCTCGACCACGCGCAAGAGCCGCGGTAGCTACGCGGGGCCGTTTCGCATTGAGGCGACGGAGTTGACCACGAGACGGAGCATGGTGACTCCTTCGGAGAATCGCCTAAACGTGACGATCAACGTCGCCTGGGAACCCCGCCTGCAGCCAATTTCCATGACGCAGAAAGTTGCCGACGTGAGTGCCTCCGACGATCGCGATGAGCCAGTACCCATTAAGTATCCCGACGCCGAGTTCGATATCGATCTGCAGCAGAATTCTTACGCCACCGAAATCCTGTTGCCCTTCGAGCTTCCCAATCGCAAGTCGAGCCGCCTGAAATCACTGACGGGCAAACTGACCGTCCTCGCCCCGGCACGGCAAGTCGAGTTTCGGTTCGGCAAAATCAAAGAGTCGCTAGGCACGGAGAAGGAAGCCGACGGTGTGTTCGTCAAGCTCACCCGCTTTGTTCCGTTAGAGGGATTGTGCGAGATCCACATGCGGATTCGGGTGAAGGGAAAGGCTGCGGAACTCGATTCCCACGGCGATTGGGTGTTCGACAATCTGGCCGTGCTGGAAAATGCCGACGGCAAGACGCTCGACAACGCCGGGTACGAAACGACAATGCGTTCTAACGAAGAGATAGGCTTTGCGTATCTCTATGAACTGGAAGGCGACATCGCTGATTATACGTGGGTCTACAAAACCCCCGCGGCGATTCGCGCAAAGACAATCGAGTACGAACTACGAAACCTGCCGTTGCCCTAGAATTTCAACGCAAAGCCGCAGAGGACGCTAAGAAACGCGAAGAAAGGTCTTTTAGCCACAGATGAACACGGATGAACACAGATAAGATTTACTAGATCAAACAAACACCTGTTCGAGATGAACAGCGTGAGTAGATGTGGGATTACTGTTATGTGCAACTAAGAATTATCTGCGTTTATCCGCGTTCATCTGCGGCAAGAATAATTGTCTTTGCGATTCTCTGCGTTCTTCGCGCCTTTGCGTTAAAATTGCCCAAACAGCGACCCCACATCGACAATCTGCGTCCCAGCCGTTTTGATCTCATCGATCCAGCTTCCAAGGTTCAACGGATCGCTCGGATCGCAACGGAGCAGATGCTCGACAACCTCCAGGGCCATCTCTTTCTTGCCGAGCCCGTCGAGCGTCCAAACTAGGCCGCGACCGCAATCGTAGAAGGTCCGGTTTGCCGGATGCAATGCGGGAAGCGGTGTTGGATGCTTCGCCTTGCGAAGAGCTTCCTGACCGATCTTGTAGCCGAACCCAAAATGCCCCCGCGCCAACGGCAAATCGTTATCCACCTCGGCGGCGAGTTTCCCCAGCAGAAAATGAGCCTCCATCATCTCGCTGCAACCTTCGAGCAGCCAGCGGAGCTCATCGATCGCAATGTCCGCCTCCCCTTCGGCGATCATCGTCTGGACTTCTTCAAGATCCTCGGCCCGCTCACGAACACACTTGGGGGGCATCAACACCCAGCCGCTGCCCGAAGCGTTCCGCTTGACGGTCGTACGGTTAGGGTTTGAACGGTTGGAAGAGCGTTTGGGCATCTGATAATCATAACCCGAAGCGTAAGCGAGGGAGAACCAGTGTTCGTTGTCTCCCTCGCTTACGCTTTGGGTTGTGATTAGATGGCATCGTTCACGTGACACGTTCACTCGCTTATATTGACACTTCAAAGCCGACAGCCAATCGCCGAGAGCCGACAGCCATCCAATCATGCTGAAAATCCGCTGCGTCAACTGCCAGGGAGAATCCCAAGTCGCTCCCGAATCGATCGGCCAGGTCGTCGCGTGCCCGCATTGCGGCAAGCCGACGCCGGCGACTCAGCAGGAAGCAACGCCGCCCCCTCCGCCAACTCAAGCTCCGCCACCACCGCCACCAGCGAAAACTCCTGCAACCAAGCCCCCACCGCCTCCGCCGCCGGCCCCATCGCTTGCGTCTTCGCCGTCGGAAGTGGAAACTCCTGCTCCGGCTAAGCCGCAAGCGGAGATTGAGCCTGAAGAAATTGCTCCGACGGAACCGGAGCCCAAGAAGCCCCTCACGCGTGAGCAGCAACTTGCTCGGCGAGCGAAGTTGAAGTTGCTGCTGGCGATTGGCAGCGCACTGCTTTTAGCGATTATCGCCGTGGTGCTTGCCAAGCTTGGGCAACCGTAGCACGGCGAAACCGCAAGCGATAAACTACCAACCATTACTTCAACATTCCTTCATTCCACCACTCCCGCCACCAACGATACCATGTCTGAGACGAGAACCGAACGCGACACGATGGGCGAAATGCAAGTCCCCGCCGACGCTCTTTACGGAGCCTCGACCGCCCGCGCGGTTGAGAACTTCCCGATTGCCAACCGCCCACTTCCACCCGCGGTGATTCACGCCTTCGGTCACTTGAAGGCCGCGTGTGCGCAAGCGAATAAGGACCTGGGGAAGCTCGACGCACGCCTGGCCGACGCGATCATCGCCGCGGCCGATGAAGTTGCCCAAGGGAAGCACGATGCGCACTTCCCGGTCGACGTCTACCAAACCGGCAGCGGCACCAGCACGAACATGAACGCCAACGAGGTGATCGCCTCGCTCGCCAACGAAAAGCTCGGCCTCGGCGCGACAACTAAGGCCGAAGGCGGCGTGCATCCCAACGACCACGTAAACATGGGGCAGTCGAGTAACGATACGTTTCCAACGGCGATGCATATTGCGGCATATGTCGAGATTGATGCTGCGCTAGAGCCTGCGATGATACGATTGACCCAGATGCTCAGGGCGAAGGCTGAGCAGTGGGATTCAATCGTAAAGATTGGCCGCACGCATCTAATGGATGCAACGCCAATTCGCATTGGCCAAGTTTTTGAAGGTTTCTTTGGTCAAGCTGCAGACGCTCAGGGTGAAGCCCGAGAGGCTGCCCATAGTGATCTGCGAGCTTTGCCTATTGGTGGCACCGCAGTCGGTACGGGCATCAACACCCACCCCGATTTTTCAGCGTCAGTTTGCGAAGTTTTGACGAAACGGTTAATTGATGAAGAGGGGTACCAGGGATTCTATGAAACGGGGGTGCATACGAGTTCACAAGCCGCGAAAGATCACTTCGTCAGCGCACACGGAAAGCTCAAATCGGCTGCCGTCTCCCTCTCAAAAATTGCCAACGACATTCGCCACCTCGGCAGCGGACCGCGTTGTGGCATCGGCGAGTTGGTCCTACCGGCGATTCAACCCGGCTCGTCCATCATGCCGGGCAAGGTGAACCCGGTCATCTGTGAGAGCGTCATGCAAGTTTGTTGCCGCGTGATTGGCAACGACGCGACCGTTACGATGGCAGGCATGGGAGGCGTCGGTTCGATCTTCGAGTTGAACGTCGCTATGCCGGTGATGATTGATGCATTTCTGGAAAGTGTTTCGCTGCTGGCGAATGTGTGCGACGTGTTCGTCGACAAACTGCTCACGGGGCTGGAAGTGAACGAAGAGCGTTGCGCGGAGTTGCTCGACGCTTCCCTGATGACGATCACGGCGCTCGCCCCAGAGATCGGCTACGAAAAGTGCGCGCAACTCGCCAAGCAGGCGCACAAAGAGAATAAGACGATCAAGGGCCTCGTGAGCGAACTCGGCCTGATGCCTGAGGAGCGACTGAACGAGCTGATGGACTATGACAGCATGACTCGGCCAGGTTGACTTCTTCTCCATTAGTCTCTGCTTTCTCTGCCACCTCCTGTTCAAAAACTGCGCCTCCTGTTGCGCCGATCTGCTATCAAGTGCGAATGTGGAAATCAGCAATCTGCGTAAGATTTTCCGATTTCGCGGATTTTTCGTGATGCGAGGCGAAGCCCCACGTCGATGCAACTCAGGAGTAGCCCGCGCTCTCCTCGCGCAGGCGCTTAGCTAGCACGCTAGCTCTTATCCACTTATTGTTGCCCCCTACAGCGGATGAATTCACATGGAAGTGAAGCATCGAATTGTCTCGACAATCGCACTTTTCCCGATGGCCCTCCTCTCGCTGAGCATGTCGTCCACATGGAATGACTGCTTCGGCCAGGAAGCACCGGGCGTCGCCGTCGTCACGGCGAGCGATGCCTCGATTGGCCTCCAGCAACCTTCGGGGGTCGGCCTCAAACAGCCAGCGGCGACTGTAAGCGTTGAAACGATTGACGACCAAGCCGTTCAATTTGCCACCGACCTTTCGACTCCCGTGGTTTCCGACGCGAAGGCGGCACCGCAACCGACGGTTGTTTCGAACAATAGCCGCAGCGCGCCGATGAGTCCTCTACCGTTGAGGGTGATGAGCCGCTCGCCCCAGTTGCAACTTCGTGGTCAGGGCCTGCGGATGCGTTCCATGGCTCGACCAGCGCCCCAGTCGACCGCTTTGAATCGCTGGTCGAAGAATTCCAGCCAATCGACACCGAGTGAGAAGATGCCGCTACGTGCAAAACTTGCTTCGCAGTCGACTCCCATCGAACCGGTCAATCAACCACAGGCGATTGTTAGCTCCGCGGGTTCACCCGACGTGAAACCACAGGCAGTCGTCCTCGATCAAAACCCAACGCAAGACGACCAAGAACTGCTGACTCGCTACGATCAAGAATGGGAAACAGCGGCCCATCCGCCAATGCCCGAGCGACCTGTTGTTTCCCAAGCGGCAACCGCAGCCGTGCTGAAATCGCCCGCCGCTGATACGGAGCCTGTCGCCCTGGCGTCTGCAACTCGGGAAGCACCCGGTCAGCAGGCAACACATCAACAAGCACCGGCCTGGGTTGGTACGCTTGTCGAAGCTCACAAACTTTCGCAACAGGCGAAGACACAAGCCGAATACACCGAAGTCGCCAAGCTAGCCGCCGTCGCGCTCCGCAACGGTGCTGCAGGCGAGAGTGCAGTCTTTGGTCGTGAACTGGTTGGCTGGGCACTTAACCGACGTGGCGAACTACGGTCCGACGAAGGGCAGCCTGACTTGGCCAGTGCCGACTTTGCTGCAGCCATCCAGAGCGACCCGAAGTGCTGGCGAGCGATTCATAATCGGGGCGTCAGTTCCGCGCAAGCCGGTGATTTCGCTTCCGCGTTTGACGACTTCGCTCAGGTGATTCGCTTGAACCCGCAGTTTGCCAAAGCCCATTCCAATCGGGCGACGCTTTACGTGCAAGCTGGCAAGCTGGATCTTGCCGCTGCCGATTACGAAAGTGCCTTGAAGATTGACAGCAGCCTCACCGCGGCCCACGTTGGCTTGGGAAGGCTACATCATGCCCGTGGGAATTTGACGAAGGCCTTGCAGCATTTCGATCAGGCATTGATCGGTGAAGACGCAGCCGCTGAGGTCTTCTGCAGCCGTGCTGACCTGAACAGCGACTTGGGACGCTACGATGCTGCTCTGACGGACTACGCGAAAGCTGTCGAGCTTAATCCTGAGTTTGCGCACGCTTACCGTAACGGCGCTTGGCTGTTAGCAACGTGCCCGGATGAACGTTTCCGCGACGCGCAGAACGCGCTTGAGGGAGCACAGCAGGCTCTAGCATGTGGCTACGGCGAACGGCACGTCGCTCTCGACACTTTGGCTGCCGCTCAGGCAAATGCGGGACAGTTTCAGCAGGCCGTTCAGACACTGAAGCAGGCGATTGCCCAGGCCCCACAGGAAGCCGCCGCGAGCTACCATCATCGACTCGCTCGCTACCAAGCAGGTCTGCCTTTCCGCACCCAGCCGATCATCAACGGCAACCACACGGACGTGCAGCGAGCAGACTTTCGGGAGTAAGCACCTGAGCCCTAAAGCGTTAGTTCCAGAGCCGAGAAGCATCAGTTCCTGAGCCGAGGTGCGTCAGCTCTCGGGTTGACCTCTCACACGCTTCCACCCGCCGGCTAACGCCTGGCGGCTCATTGAGATATTTGTGGAGTTGTTATTGCTCTACATAAACCACCACTCGCCGGTCTTCACTACATAGACCCCGAGTAGGAAGTTCGTCACGGCGTGGGCGACCACGCAGTCCCAGATGTTCTTCGTGCGGATCATCAGCCACGTCACCAGGCTGAACCACACGAACGCCGCGAGCAGTTCGCCTGGGTGCATCAGCATCGGAATAGCCGTCCCCGCCACGATGGCCGCCGGCGTGACGTAGCCGAAAGGGACACGCTCGAAGCGGTCGTCCACGACGAACCGCATGGCGAGCCCTCTCAAGAAGAACTCTTCGAAAATCGGCACCAGCACCGCCAGTCCGATAAACCGGACCACAAGGAATCCATAAGCCCACAGCGGGTTATCGGCGAGCTCTTCCAAGGGGTTATACGCGCTACGCGTTCCTGATTCGACCAACCAGCCCAGTCCGATCGGCTTGAGCAGAGCGACTTCCAGGTCGAGCTTGCAGAGAGCAATCCACAGGACGATCCCCACCACGCCAACCACAAAAGCCAACGGGCTGACTTTCAGTGGGAAGGTGCGATAACCCGGCCAGACGGCGATCATCGTCGCGATCACCAGTGCAACCTTCAGGGTGTAGATCACCGGGTAGTAGCGGTAGGGGATCAACGCATCGGCGGTCTCGACGGGGAGCGAATCGAGCGAGTTCTCATCGGCCTGCGTCTCGGCTGAGGCTTGCTCTTTCGCCTTTGGCTTAGAATCGGGCGTGGGCTCCAGCGTGGTCACCAGCATGAAAACGACCATCGGCAGCAGGAAAGTTGCGAACGGCCACCGCCGCAGCCAGCCCTCGGGCAACGGTTGTGGGGCGGGCAAATCGCCGTATTCCGGGGTTTCTTCTTCGATCTCGGTCATCGATGGTAATTCAAAGCGAGAAAAGCACTTAGGAGCATAAAGAGAAGAAGTATAGCCCAAGAAGTAGAGATAAAAGAGCCACCCGATTCGCCACAGGGCTCGCCACGCGCTCAAAATCGCTCTGGCGGCATCTCGACGAACAGCCTAAAAACCAGGCCTAAAAGTCCCCTAAACCGAGGCCGTAAGGAGAGTTTGGGCTAGCAGTTCTGCACCGATTACGTAGAATTGAGAGCTTGGTTTCGACTCGCTAGCGATCGCTATGCGTTCAACGGCAGTAAGACTCGTGGTCGGAACCAATCCCACCTTTGTGTCCAAGCCGCGAGGCGTAAGCCCGCGGGTATCCCCACGGCATTTCCCTTCCCTTTCCACCGCAGTATTTGATTAAGGCCAGAACGAGGCAATCACCATGGACCTCAGTAAAGTTCGCAACATCGGTATCTCCGCTCACATCGACTCGGGTAAGACGACCCTCAGTGAGCGTATCTTGTTTTACTCCGGACGGATTCACAAGATCGAGGATGTGCGTGGCGGCGGTGACGGTGCCGTGATGGACAACATGGAGCTGGAAAAGGAACGCGGCATCACGATCGCCTCAGCCGCGACCTACCTGAAGTGGGACGGCTACGACATCAACCTAATCGACACCCCAGGCCACGTTGACTTTACTGTTGAGGTGGAGCGTTCGCTTCGCGTACTCGACGGTGCAATTCTCGTGCTATGCTCCGTCGGCGGTGTTCAGTCACAGTCGATGACCGTCGACCGTCAGATGAAGCGCTATCACGTGCCTCGCTTGGCGTTCATCAATAAGATGGACCGCACCGGTGCGAATCCGCACAGCGTCGTCGAGCAAGTCCGCGACAAGCTGGGTGCCGATGCGGTACTGATGCAGATCAACATCGGCAACGAAGACAAGTTTGAAGGCGTCGTCGATCTAATCGCGATGAAGGCCTACTACTTCGATGGCTCCAACGGCGAGAAGGTCCGCACTGAGGACATCCCCGCTGATCTCCAAGAAGAAGCGGAAAAGTATCGCGCTCAGATGCTCGAGTCGTTGAGCATGTACAGCGACGATCTCATGGAGAAGCTGCTGGCCGAAGAAGAGGTTGGCGAAGACCTGATCCACGACATCGTGCGTCACGCCGTGATTGAGCAAGAGTTCTGCCCTGTGTTCTTAGGTTCTGCCTTCAAGAACAAAGGCGTTCAGCCACTGATGGATGCGATCACTCGTTACTTGCCTTCACCTCCCGAGATCACCAACACCGGCATGGACCCCCAGACCGGTGAGAAGCGTGTCCTCGAATCCGATTCGACCAAACCACTTGTTGCGATGGGCTTCAAAATCACCGACGACGAGTACGGCCAGCTTACGTACACGCGTCTCTACCAGGGCAAGATCGCCAAGGGCGGTACCTACTTCAATCAGCGTACCGGCCGCAAAGAGCGGTTCAGCCGCATCGTGAAGATGCACTCCGACAAGCGTGAAGAAGTTGATGCCGGTGAAGCAGGCGACATCGTCGCAATCATGGGCATCGACTGTGCTTCTGGTGACACCTATTGCGACGAGGCGAACTACTGCTCGCTGGAAAACATCTTCGTCGCTGATCCGGTCATCAAGATGTCGATTCAGCCGATGTCGCGTGACAACTCCGACAAGCTCAGCAAGGCACTGCAACGCTTCCGCAAGGAAGATCCCACGTTCCACGTCTTCACCGACGAAGAAACCAACGAGACGATTATCGCTGGGATGGGCGAGTTGCACTTGGAAGTGTACGTCGAGCGAATTCGTCGCGAGTACGGCGTCGAAACCGAAGTCGGTGCCCCGAAGGTGAGCTACCGCGAATCCGGCCAGCAGCCGTTCGACTTCGATCACAAGCGAAAGAAGCAGTCTGGTGGTTCAGGTCAGTACGGCCACATCATCGGCACGATGCGTCCGATGAGCGACGACGACCGCGCCGCGATGGAAGAGAAGGGCGAGTCGGGCATGCTCTACTTCGAAGATCAGGTCACCGGCGGTCGTATTCCCAAGGAATATATCCCCGCTGTGAAGAAGGGCTTCGAAGAGATGATGGAGAAAGGCCCCTTGGCCGGCTACCCCGTGGTCGACATGGCTGTCGAACTGAAGGACGGTACCTTCCACGACGTTGACTCCAGCGACATGGCGTTCAAGCTGACCGCTCGCGAATGCTTCCGCGAGCACTTCAATCGCATGAAGCCGCAATTGCTTGAGCCGATCATGAAGGTCGAAATCGAATGCCCCGAAGAGTTCCAGGGTTCGGTTGTCGGTCAAGTCAGCTCGAAGCGTGGCATGATCGCCGAAACGGAAACTGCCAATGGCATGACGACGATCATCGCCGAGGTACCGCTGGCTGAAACCTTCGGCTACTCGAACGATCTCCGCAGCCAAACGCAAGGTCAAGGCACCTTCTCGATGGAGTTCGCCAAGTACGCCCCCGTGCCTTCGAACATCCAGACCGAGATTATCGAAGAGCGCAAGAAAGAATTGCAGCCCGCCTAAGCAGACCCCCGCTTAGGCGGGCCCCGTCCAATACCTCGGTCGCTGAGCTTTGCTTGGCGACCGAGGTTTTTTTGTTTTGGTTGTCAGAGTGTTGTCAACGAATTGCACGAATCTCACGAATGCTCGTTGGATGCCTTGAGCAGAAGCCAAAGCCACCTTTTTTATTCGTGCAATTCGTGAGATTCGTTGACAAAAAGAACCGCTCACCGCACTTCCAAGACCAAGTAGAGCTGGGCATTCTCTCCCGCTGGCTCTTGAGCTTGGTTGCGGCTGCTCTGCGGGGCAATATGCGTCATCCCGCCCACCAGTACCGGTTTGCCCAACGGCATTCGCAATGTTGTCGTTAGTTCCTGCGTGTCAATTGCGACGAGGTCCACGTAGGGTGGCTGGGGAGAGCCAACTCGCTTGCCGAATTCACTATTCTCGCGATCTTGCTGCCCTTCGACCGTGATTGTTGACTTGAGATCAACAACCGCCTCTTCGATGCCTCGGATCTTCGTGGGCCGGATTTCGAGCAACGCACCCGAATTGTTCGTCGTGATGACTGGCTGATAGCCGACACTCGAATCGCGATCCTTTGTGACGCGACCAGAACTTAAGTTCTGCGCGAACTGAATTCGAACTTGGCCGCGATCCGCAACCAAGTGTTCCCGCTCGTGAGGATTTTCTAAGCTTCCGACCACAGGAATCCAACTCGACACATTGTTTCGTCGTGTACCGCTGATCAGATAAACAAGTTGGCCGCTGAAGCAGTTGGTAATTCCTCGCAGGCTCGTCCCGCGGCGAGTGAACTCGGAGAGCAAAGCCGGATCCACCGTCGGTGGGCTCTCTTTGCCGGTCATCAGCTTGTCGAGCTCATCGGAGCTAAGCAGCAACCAACGGGCATCAATCGTCAGCGTTTTCTGATCGGCTTGATTCTTGGCGAGCGAGTTGAGCAGGCCCTCGATCTGTGAGTGAGCGTTGCGCGACTGCCAAACGACCAGTGAATTTCCGAACGGCTGGATTTCTGCCTCACCCGAACCGTTCTCCTGCCAACTGGCAAAGTCTACCGTGGAGACGATCACATCAATCAACTGATCGAGCTTCGCCGAGTTGGCACTAGCTCCGGCAGGTTGAGGCATTCCTCCGCCACCGAACTGGGCAAGCCATTGCGGGCGGTGCCCCTGAGGTTGGGCAGCCAAGTCGTCTTCGACACTAAACATGCCACCCCCTCCTCCGCCTCCCATTCCGCCACCACCTCCGCCAAGCCCACCTCGCCCTCCACCCCTTACTGGTAGTAGCTTCGAGGAGTCATCGTAGGGCCGATCCTGAATGCTCATCACCAGGTCACCGACGTCGTAGGTGCGCAGGATGAACTCGTTATCATTTTGAGCGAAAGAGGGAGAGGCAATGAAAAGTAATGCGATTGTTGTGAAAGTAATAAATGATTTTGACATGATTGATTCCTCAAAAAACCAGAAGTTAGAAAACGTATTTCAATTCGAGCCAACCCCTAGCCCCTAGCGCAAGCTAGGGGTTGTGAACTATGAGCGACTCTTCACTTTCAACCCCAGGCTCGCGCCAGGGGCTACTTCGTTTGAGATAGTAAACTTTGTGACGTTGCAACACACGACTCATAACTCACATCTCACGCCTCACCTCAAGGCCCACTGGAGTCGAGCGTGATTGAATTGCCCCAACAACTTCGGATTCTGCGAAGCATCCAGCAGAAACGCATTCGCCTGGGGGCAACGACAGGCGAACAATGCGAACCAAGTTTCCTCATTCTGCGATGGTTGCCGCACTACACGCTCGATCAAAGCCTCAGTGACGGTACAGTCAAAAGACTTGCCAATTGCTTCGGTCGCCGCCGATCGTGTCCTCGGGTTGTCGTCGTCGAGTGCAGCGATCAACCGTTGCGAGATCATCCGGCGAGCTTCGCCATTGGTAATCCGCTCCGTGAGCTCCGGCCAACTTTCGATTCCCGCAATCGCCTCGAGTGTCGAGAGCGCTGTGGCGCGTAGTTCATCTGATTCAGTGAGTTCGATCAGTTCATCCAAAGAGGCCTGCGAGCCATGGATGGCTAACAAGCGAAGGATTGCCGATCGCTCTTCAATGGTGCCTAAGGGAAGTCGATCGAGTAGTTCTATTTCAACGGTTTCACTGGCGAAGCCCTGAAGAGCCAGTAAATGACCCGCAGCGATTTCAGGACGAGTCACAAGTTGTTCAAGAGAGTCTTCGATCGCCTCGTGAAGCGTCTTTTTCGTTTTCGGCAGACGGACTCTTGTGCGAGCCATGAACATGCGTCGTTCCAGATCGGTAGGCTCGCGACCAATTGATGCTGCCGAATCTGGCGGAGCGGGACGATTCGCGGCAATGACTGATTCCGGTTGCGTTGGTGGTTTTGGTGTCGGTTTGGGCAACTTCGATTCTTCTTTCGCTCCATGAAGCGGTGTCGCATTGGCAACCCGACTGTCCTCCTCAACGGGTTTGTCCTGAGCAACTTCCGCCGGCTGCGAAGACTCGCCGGGTGAAAGCACCGAGTAAGTAACCAACCCTCCCGTAGCGATCAAGAGAACAGCCGCCGCCATCCAAGGCACGAGACGACGGCCCGAAGTGTTAGTTTCTGACTCGCCAAGTGATTGCCAAAACTGCGTCAAGCGTTCCGTTTGCAATGGCTCTGGTGCAGAGGATTCATCGCTCAAAGCACGGTGAATCAATGCGTCGAGCGTATCGTCCGGTTGTTCGTAGTGATCGCTCATATGTTTTTTTCAATGGGCTGATCTGCTGAGTGGTAATCGATTGCTTCCGCGATTGACTTCCTCGCTAGGTGCAGGCATGAATACACATTGGCCGTGCTGATCTCCAGCACCTTGGCAATGGTTACTACGTCGAAATCCTCCTCGCCGTATTTCAGCAAAGCCACTTCACGCTGGCGAGCAGGTAAGCGGTCGATGGCAGTTCGGATGGCATTGTGCAGTTCATCACCGATCGCTTTCTCTTCCGGTCGCGGCCGTAAGTCGTGTATCTCTTCACTTGACACATGGCTCGCTGGCCGTACTCGCCGGCGTCGATCCCGATCGATATTCACCAGCAGCTGCATCATCCAAGCTCGGAAAGTTTCCGCTCCTTGGCACGTTGACCATTTATCAAACACCCGGCACAAAGTCTGCTGCACCACCTCCTCCGCCGTGTGGGCATCCCCCGTCAAGCGTCGTGCAAAGCGAAGCATCGCGGGAAGGTGCTCGATTACCAGCTCGTCGACCTCTCGCTTCGTCAATCTCGCGAAGGAAGATCGCTCAGCGGAAGGATCGGGCGGACTCGACATGGGCGGAGTGAACCAAGCGTGGGACTATTTAGTGAGACGCACGTGCCTCAGGAATCTCAAAGACAAAACGAAGGAAAAAGCAGTTTTCTTCGATCTAGAGGTGTTTGGGTCGCGAAAGCTGCCATTTATTGGCTGAATTGGCAGATTGAGGACATCATAGACTAGGCGAAGTACGGAACAGACATTCTCTCCTCAGACAGCGAGCTGGCGGCTTTCGCCCGGCTTGTCTTCTTAATAAATCAGGAATAGGCGACCAGCATGAATTCTAAACCCTCGACACGTTTGCGTATGGAAACCCTAGAGCCACGTTTGGTCTTGTCGGCTACGTTTCAGGATGCCGGCATCGATCAGTTGGCGATCAACGCGATTAGTGCTAGCCAGTATTCCAGCATCATTCTGGCGGACGAGACGCTGCAGAACACCCTCGATGCGATTGCCGGCACGCAGACGGCACCCGCGGGAGCGACGGTTCTGACCAGCGAAGCTCAATTCGCGACGATCACTAGCGGCACGGTAAACAATCCAAACGTCTACCTCATTCAAGGCGACTTCAACATCACCAGCACGATTAACGTCCCAAGTAACGTGCACATTTATGTTGAGGGATCGATTTTCAAACAAGGCTCATTCACCGCCCCCGGTGGTGTGCATTCAGTAGAGAACGGTAGCGATTCGATTTTCCGCGTGGATGGCACGGACAACATCAAGCTGATTGGTGTCGACAATGCACTGCTTCATAGCAATCCTAACCTGCAAGCGTCCGCGCCGCATACAACGGCGATTTACATCACTGGGAACGCGGACAACATCGAGGTCGACGGCTTTGAAATTGCCAACGTCTGGGAAGGTGTCGTCGCACGTTCCGGCGGACTGAATATCGACGACGTGGTTATCACGAACAATCACATCCGCAACACCGTGGGGCGAGCAATTTGGTCGCTGGGCTCGAACAATACGATTGCCGCCCATAACTTCATCACCAATGCCGGTGTTGACGGCCTCGACTGGGACGCTTTCACGGATTCGGCGATCGGTTACGAAAACGTGGTGATCGGTGCGGGTCGTTGGGCCGGCTTTGTTGAGGAAGCTGCTCACGACAGCTACTTCATCCGTGGGCTCTCGCTAATCGTTGATCTGAACAACCCCAACCGCGGCTTCATGCTCGGCTGGGCTGACAATGGCACGACCATCGGTGTGGTGAACAACTCCGGCCAACAAACCCGCCACAACTACTTCATTGACAACGTCGTCTTCGATCCCGGGAACATTCCTAACTCAGGCGGCGACTACTTTGCCAAGGCAAACACTGGCGGCAAAGGCCCGACATACTTCTGGGCAAACCGTGGATTCGGCGCGGGCCAATCGACCAATAATTTCGACAACGCGGAGTGGCTGACCTTCGTGCCCACCGCCGGTGGACGCGACAATGCAGTCAACGGTGTGCAGTTGTTGGCCGATCTCGATGCTCAGTTCAACGTGCCCAGTCTGGGTGACTTTAACTCCGATGGCAACGTCGATGCCACAGACTTGGCGCAATGGCAGGGCGACTACGGACTGAACGGCGATTCCGACGCCAACGATAACGGCCAATCCGACGGGTTCGACTTCCTCGCTTGGCAGTCGAATTTCGAGCTTCCGCCTGAAGCACAAACTTTCACCATTCTTGATACCGACTATACCAGTGCCGAAGGCTACAACACGGGCAACTTGCAGGCTCACCCCGAATGGGCCGGCCAACAGATTGCCCAGATCGATGCCAGTGGCTCAGGGACGGTCACTTCGATTGGTGGCCCTTTCGATCGCAATATGCACTCGTTCAGTCCCACCGGTGGCCTTGCATTCAATGCGGACGACTCGCTGAGAATTACCTTCGATTACCAATTCAATCTCAGCGGCAACGTCAACACGAATATGGCCAACGTCGGATTCCGTAACGAATTTCCCAACGCGGGCAATGGTTTCGAGTCGAAACCGCTGCAAGGGTTTCACATGGAGTTCAACGTCTTCGAGTCTTCGAATGGGGGCAGCGTGAAGTTCTTCCCCGACCTGAACGACACGGCGAACGCCGATGCTCTGATCCTCGAAGGCCCGGAGGTTGGCGTGAACCCCGCCGGGGGCGATCTTGTCTCCGACAACCTACGGATCACTTATCAGGCGAGCACCGACGGAGCTGGGAACTGGACGGTCGATAGCCTTGAGGTCGAGAACCTCGACACTTCGAACACCTTCACTTACGCAGGTCCCACGCAGACCTTCACCTATTCGGCCGCGGACGCCTACTTCTCTCAGCAACTAGCACCCAATGGCGATACTTCGTTTACTGCCGTTACTGATGGCGTAAAGTACGAGTACACCACCGCGGGCAACTCGGTAGCCGCTGCGAGCGCACCAGCGAGAACTTCCGAGAGCGGCCAGTCGCCCGACTTCACTCCACTAGCCCAAGCTTTGGCTGAGTCGCCAAACGGCAACTCCCAAGAGTCGGAATTTGCAGAAGCTAGTCATGAGGTGCCTCAGCAGGTCGACCGTTCCGTAAACGGGCTATCGAACGCTAGCCTTGAAAAAGCGAGCATCGTCGGTTCCGAGGACAGCTCTTACGAGGAGTCTATCGATCTTGCCCTAGCAGAATTTGACTTCGGGCTCCGCACGCTACTGTAGCTAGCAGCAGTTCATAACCCGAAGCGTGAGCAGGGGCTATACGCTTAGGGTTTGTCCCTCGCTTACGCTTCGGGTTACGATTTTGAAAACACTTCGAGTCGCCCGTTACCGAATTCTGTTTCGCGACAAACTAACGGCGCTGATCAGTAGCAAGATGAACGCCGATGGTTCAGGCACCGCTGCCAACGAGGTTGAACTGCCTGTGAAGTCTCGTTGAATCGCCAAAAGATCGAGCCCGTCGACGGTACTATTCCCATCACTGTCGCCGTCACCGAGGGCTGCCGCTACGGCTGCGTAGCCATTCTGCCAAACCGCTAAGTCCTGATCATCGACGGTGCGGCTGAAGTCAAAATCACTGTCGGCGAAATCGAATAAGCGGAAGTCGACCACCACGGGGAGGTGATCGTAGTTGTTTCCTGAGCCGTCAACCGTCACGTCAAGCTGCTGCAAGCCTGTCGCCGCGCGATCCGCGGCACTCATCTCTACCGTATTGAGAATGAACTGCTTCGACACGTCCAAGGCTGAGTCCGAGTAGACCACAAAGTCGAGCACACCCGGTGCAAAGCGTGAGTTGTCGTTCCGCCAAGTGTACTCGTTCGACCCGGTCACGTTATGCTTAGGCCGTGCATCGGTCAGGGTGCTGCCGTCCCAGTCAGGGGGAAAGTCAGCCCCGTAGGTGAACTCGTTGATGATGTTGCCATCGAGCAAGGTGTCCAGCGGTTGTGTTCCACCCACTAGGTTTAAGTCGCCCACGACGGCAAACGGTGTTCCCGGCTCGAGGTCGACTGCCCCGCCAGGAGTTCGCGCATCGCGTATCCAGTTCACAATCGCGTCGGACTGCCGCTGCCGCAGTTGGTCTTCAAAGCCACCGACGTCGCCACAGCATTTGTAATGATTGTTGAGAAAGTAAAAGTCGCTGTCGTACTGGTCGTCGGGCAAATCCACCAGCGCGATCGCTTGGCGACGATCGCCAGCAGGCGAAGTGTCGTCCCGCTGCATCGAAAGCGGATACTTGCTAGCGATCACGTTGGTGCCTCCCTGATAGACCTGCCAGCCATCACCCCCTAGCGGCGTTAACGTATTGAGCAGCACGCGCACATCCTCACCCGTTTTCGGCGTGCAGTCATTGCAGAAAGGATTGCCGATCTCTTGCAGATTCAAAATGTCAGGATCAAGCGCGGTAAACACCCGCTCGAACTTCGCACTCTGAAAAACGTTATTCTCAGCAAAGATCGAATCCCACAAGACGTTGTAACTCACCACACGGAGGTCACTTGCCTGCGAACGATCAAGAAAGGTGCCCGTCTGTGCCATGGCTAGCTGAGAGCAGAAGAGTAGCCAGAGTGGGAATGCGTAGCGGAGAGTCTTCATTCGGCAGGTGGTCGGGAAGTATTCGTAAATGATAGAATGACCATTATATGAGAGCGTGAAGAAGCCTGCAAAGTTGTGGGCGAAGAATCGCCGCAGAAACCAAAGACTAGACTTGTCTCTTTAGATGAACTTTTTGCCTGCTCAGTAGACCGAACAAGATTGCCATGCCGAAGTTGCCCTTTATTACTTACTTTTTTGTCGCGATCCCGTTGCTGCTGAATCCTCTGACTCTTGCTGACGAAGGAACAACTTCTGCACTCTGGGGCAATCGAGGCGAAATCTGGCAGCCTGGGGGACGCTTGCCGGACTATTCTTATGCGGGCTACCACCGTGGTGAGAAACCGCTTCCAAACCTACTACCCGAAGTAAGCGTGCTCGACTTCGGAGCAGTCGGTGATGGCGAAACCGACGACACCGCAGCCTTCAAGCAAGCTCTGAAAGAAGCCGCTGGCAAAACTATCGAAATTCCCGCAGGGCGATATCTCATTACTGACATTTTGGAGATCACCAAAACGGGGACTGTGCTTTTGGGGGCCGGCCCTGATCAGACCGTACTTTGGGCTCCGAAGCCTTTGGAAGAGATTCGTCCTAACATGGGTTCCACAACAACGGGTGATCCCACCTCGAACTATTCCTGGTCAGGAGGCGTCGTTTGGGCCCGTGGCGATTGGAGGGACAAACCTTTAGCGAAGGTGACGGCAGCAGCCCAACGGGGGACGACTTCGCTTGTGGTGGACGAACCGGAGGCGTTCGAAGTTGGCGACGAAGTGAGGCTGACTCTTCAAGGCGACGAGCAGCAGTCTCTCGCTAGCCACCTCTATGCAGACGACCCGTCGGATCTCAAGCATCTGAAACCGGTAAAACAAAACTGGTTCGCCCGCGTCACGAAGGTTGACCAAGAGGAGAAGTGTCTCACTTTCGACCGCAACCTGGTCTTCGATGTTCGCCTAGAGTGGAGCCCGACCCTCTTGCCAGCGCAGAGCAGTGCCGAAGAAATTGGCATCGAGAACCTGGCTTTCGAGTTTCCCGTCACTCCCTACGGCGGGCACTTTAGCGAACTCGGTTACAATGCGATTGCGTTTAGCAATCTCCGCAACAGCTGGGTTCGCAATGTTGAAGTTCGCCATGCCGACAGCGGCTTCTTCATCGGTGGTGCGAACAATACGCTGCAAAACATCCGCTTCCACTCAAGTCGTCAGCGCGATAGCCGTCGCAACTGCACCGGACATCATGGGGTCACTCTTGGAGGTACGGACTTGATGCTCGAAGATTTCGAGATCCAAACGAAATTCATCCACGATATAACCATGACTCGCGGCTCAGCATCCAACGTTGTGCGTCGTGGCAGGGCGGAAGACCTCACCTGCGACCACCACAAGTATGCGAACCACTCGAATCTCTATACAAACCTCAACGCCGGAAGGGGGACGAACATTTTCCGTTCTGGCGGCGGAGCCAAACGAGGCCGCCACGCCGGTGCTTGGAACACTTGGTGGAACATCCGTACCCGCCGACCTGTGAAGTATCCAACCGGTTGGGCACCAGAGATGATCAATATCGTTGGGGTGAAGTCAAACGAAGAGAGCCAAACAGCCACAGCCGGCCGCTGGTTCGAAACGATTTCCCCTGAGCAACTGCGTCCCGAGGATCTTTATGAGTCGCAGCTAGAGAAGCGGCTGGGTAAGTAGCTGAGCTGTATTAGCTGATCAAGCGCGGCAAATTCCCTCTCGAACTACCCACCAGAAAGGTTTGTGTCGAAAGATATGCGGTAGCTCACCGCAATGCGAAGCCGCTCGATGCTCATTCTTGCCCGGCAGCGAGAATCCGCTCAATCTCATCGACGCTCATTCCCTGATCGATCATCTCGCGTTTGAAGTCCGTGCTCACTCGATGCGAAGCGAACTTCTGCACCTCCTTTGCAACGCCAACGATGGCTGCGACAACGAAAAACAGCGACCCCAAGATGATAATCATGTTGAAGGGGATTGGCACTTCCACGGCTGTCTTGAGCATTTCAGACATCGTCGATTCCTAGGACTTGGGGCTTTGGGGGTGCGGGTAAATGAGTTGTTCGACCAGCAAACAGAAATCTTGGACTGCGACTAGAAGAATTCAATTTGGGCTATGGTTTCCTCGCGATTTGACCAGGTCTGACTGCAAGTGAGGGCCGTAGATACTAGCTCAACTATTAGCGAAAGGCTGCGGGACTGTTTGACTGTGATATATCGATAGTGCATACTTTGTTGACTGACATCTACCTCATTACCCCACGCTCATGCCTTGTTCGGCCAGTAGCCGATCTTCTTAGACTTAAACGCCACGCTGGTTATTCAACTAGCCTTCTTCTGCGTTTATGGCGTGACGGCATCGTACCGAATATGCTTCATTCCCTGTAATAAGGACCTCTATGCTCACAAAGTTATCGATTTACACACGTTTCGCTGCTGCATTCAACATGATTGCGCTTTTGGGTCTTACGCAGGTAGCTGCGGAAGATACCGTTGTCCGATTTCAAACTAACGCTGGCAGGTTTGATGTATTGCTCAATCCAACAAACAATCAAAATCTACAACCCCTCGTCGATAGCTTTCTTGATTACGTAAATAGTGGTCGATACGACAATACGGTTATGAATCGGTCTGCTGATCTGATTTCGGGAGACGACTTTGTCACTCAATGGGGTGGCTTTGTCGCTGATGTCGCAACAGTGGATCAATTGGGAACAGGCGGGTTTTCAACAGTTGAGGAGTTTGATTCGGTAATTCTGGACGCCGACAACGACGGCGAGATTGATTTTGATACAAGTGGCTTAGGAAACACAATCGGGACAGTGGCTTTTGCTTTGCGTTTTGGGGGGCCAAACACCTCGTCCAGTAGCGTTTTTGTAAACCTCAGTGACAATTTGTTCCTAGAAGAACAGGGGTATGTACCATTCGCGGTGGTTCAAGATCTGGCGGCTTTCATTGATACCATTGCCGACCTTCCAACGTTTGACCTTAGTTCACAAATTGGCTCTCCTGGCAACCTTGCGTATACTGACGTGCCTATTCTTGGTCAAAATAGATTCGTTGTCGTACGACGAGCATTCGTCATACCAGAGCCTGGAACTCTCTCGCTCTTCTTGTCGGTAGGTTCAATTCTTGTGATGCGCAGAAAACGGTAAGTGAGCTATTTTTCTCATTTCAGGCATCACTCGGATACCTATCACTCCGTCGAGGTTTGTTTGCTCAGCAACCCTGCCAACTCCCCAAAAACCACACCAGTTTTTGGCCACACGATTGGCTAAAATGAACTCACCCCAGCGATCTCTGAAAGTTGGCCCGAAGCTCAACACAGGGCATTGCGTGCCTTCGAGGCCTTCGCTGAGCAAAAGTCTCTACCACCTGCTTTGGCAATTGTGCATAAAGTCTTGCTGTAATTGGACTAACGACGGGAGAGTGGTGGCAGGGGAATTGCACTTTTGCACACGGAAATGCGGCGAGCGTGCAAAAGTGCAATTGTCGGGGCCTGGAAGACTTGATGGCAAGCTTTGGCGTGAATGACGGAGGAAAGACTCGGTAAATGCCACAGAACACAATGAGAAAACGCCCTCTCATCGCACGAACCCGATACGCTATACTTGAGCGGAAGGCGACTGCGGTGCAAGCACCGTGGTCAGATTAGGATTCTGAATAGTCATCCCTCCAGCCGAAACCCTACTACCTAAATACCTACGCTCGCAATGATTGCACCAGCCCAAGCACCGCAGCTTAATTCGTTTGAAGTTCGCATCCTTCGCCAGGACGGCCCCGAGGAGCCGAGTCGTTGGGAACGCCACACGGTCACTTATGAGCCGAATCTCAACGTGATCAGCGTGCTGCAAAAGATCGCCGCACAGTGTACGACTTCCGACGGCGACACGACCACGCCCGTGGCCTGGGACTGCAACTGCCTAGAAGAGGTCTGTGGCGCCTGCACGATGCTGGTCAACGGAAAGACACGTCAATCGTGCTCGGCGTTGGTGGACAGTTTACTCGCTGAGAACCCCGACGGCATCGAGCTTCGCCCGATGAGCAAGTTCCCGGTGATGCGTGATTTGGTTGTGGACCGCGGGCGAATGTTCCGAGCTTTGGAGCGAGTCAACGCTTGGGTCGATGTCGACGATTACTACGACCGCGGTGACGGCCCACGGGTTTCCCAAGAAACTCAAGAGATGCGCTATCCGCTCTCCGAGTGCATGACCTGCGGCTGCTGCGTTGAGGCTTGCCCGCAGTTCACCAAGGCCGAAGTGAGTCGCCGTCATGATGAGACCGACGCCGAGTATAAAGAGCGACAAGATGCCGCCTACGATCAAGAATTCGTTGGAGCCGCCGCCATCAGCCAAGCGATGCTGTTCAATGCTCACCCGACTGGCGCGATGAACGCCGGTGAGCGGCTTGACGCCCTGATGGGCCCTGGAGGCATCCAAGCCTGCGGCAACGCCCAGAACTGCGTGAGCGTCTGCCCCAAGAGTATTCCACTCACACGCAGCATCGCCAAAGCCGGTCGTCAGACAACACTGCACATGATCAAGAAGTGGTTTGATCGGTGAGTTGGAGCTCTCAGCCGTGAGCTGTCAGCTTCGTGCAAGTCGCCATTAGCCGGCGAGCACAACATTGCTGGAATTGGCTCGCCCGGAGCGATGTCGCCCCCGGAAGTGGCCAAGAAAATAATCTTCACAGGCTCTTCAGATACGCTACAATGCGACAGTTCGCAGGTGGCAATTCAACTCAGATCTGAGCAGTAGAATAGGCACCAGCCGCCCGCGAGCTTGAGTCTCTTCAAGAGTTTCACTTCTTTTCTTTGGCAACCGAGGAGGTTGCTCAGGTGCGGAAGGCGGACTGCTCCTCGCAAGTGGCAGTGCAAAGCTGCTCAGACGTCTGCTTTCGTAGTGAATCGCTTTCGTTCAATCCCTTTGATCGCCAGCGATGTCGGAGTTCGTTCAGATGAAGCTGTACATTGGAAATCTTTCTTACAACACCTCACAGGAAACTTTGGAAGCGGCGTTTACCGCGCATGGCGACGTGAGCGAAGTGGCGATCATCAACGATCGCGAAACGGGCCGCCCCCGCGGTTTTGCCTTCGTCACAATGAACAACGATGACGAAGCCCGCAGTGCGATGGAAGCCGTCAATGGCCAAGAAATCGACGGTCGTACCGTGACGGTCAACGAAGCGCGGCCCAAGCCCCAACGCAGCGGCGGTGGCGGACGCTGGTAAGAAGTTTAGCCGTGGCACTCGTGCCGCGTTTATTCTGCCGAGAGATCAACGCGAATCAGCTCTTGGTCGTTGCGTGCAAAGACACTCTGCATGGCAAACGCCGGGTGCGACCAGATCGTCATTCGGCGTTGCACTTTGCGGGTGGGCTCAAGAAGCTGTGCGCGAGCAAGCTCGTGATAACCTTTGCCGTCGAGCTTTGCTTGAATGAGCTCCCCCTGCTCGTTCGCCAGGTAAACTCGTTCGCCACTCATTTCGAGGTGCGGCACAAGAAAAGCGTTCCACCATCGGCCCTTACCGGTGGCATCACGCGTTTCCCAGACGAGCTCACCTGTCTTCGTGTCGAGACAACGGAGTTGTCCGTAGCTGCTCATGCCATAGAGGTATTCGTCAGTGACGATTGTGGTCGGCATAATCGAGTGCAGCGAGTCGTTCTTAATTTCGTTGTTGCCTTTGGTCGATCTCCAGAGTTCAGTTGGTGTTACCCCATCCTCACCGAGGTCGAGCATCAAAGGGCCTTCGTAGAAGGCGGTCAGGAAAAGCCGCTTGCCGAGCTTGCGGGGCATCGGGACGGTCAGGGCGTAGTTGGTGGGAAACGGATACTGCCAAAGCAGTTTCCCATTCGCCGGATCGAGCCCCGAAACGTGCGTCGCATGCCAGATGATAAGCTGCCGTCGTCCGCCGAACTCAAGAATCACTGGCTGGCAGTAGCCGACCCCAGGATCATCCAGGGACCGCCACAGTTCTTCGCCCGTATGCTTGTTGAAACTCACGACCAAGGCACCGTTTGCTCCGCCGACGAGACAGATGAGTTGGTCTCCTTCGACCAGCGGAGCCCCTGCCATGCCCCAAGTTGGGAGCTTCGTGCCAAAGTCTTTTTGAAAGTCCTTCTGCCAGATGATCTCGCCAGTTCCCACCTCAAAGCAGAACAGATGCCCAACTGCTCCGATCGTATAGACCCGCTGGTCGTCCACGGTCGGAGTCGCACGTGGGCCGGCGGGGTAGCTGATGGCGTACGGGGCTTCGTATTTGTGCAACCAGAGGGGCTCGCCAGAATCGGCATCGAAAGCGTGAACCCTTTCGAGATTTTCTTCAGCAACGCGATCCGTTACAAAAACCCGTCCGTCAGCAACTGCCGGCCCTGCGTAACCTTCGGCGATGGGGGCGGACCAGACTCGATTCAGCTCCTTGGGGAGGGTTTCGGCAAGGCCCGTTTCCCGCCAGATGAGATCTCGCTGCGGACCACCCCACTGCGGCCAATCGTCGGCTGTTGCTTCGCTCTGAAACAAGCAGAGATAGACGGCAATCCCAAGAAGCATCCTGAGGGGCTGGTGCATGATGAGTTTTCATGGATTCGAGAGGATTAGCGGACAGGTTCCGCAACCGCTGCGGCAACGCCTGTACCGCCACGGTTAGCGTTGGCCACCCGGGCGGCTCGCGCGGTGCGTTCCTTCCAAACTTCCTCGATGACTTCGCCACCAACTAGTCCGTACAGGCGAGGTCGTGGAGGGATGAGCGAGGTATCAACTTCCTCGTAGGTAAGCTGTGGTTCGCCTTCATTGTCGAGGGTTGCAACCGTGCTTTTCAGCCACTTCCGGTTCTTTTCCTCGAAAGCATCACACCATTGTTCCGCTTCACGTTTACGGCCCGAGGGGTCTGTCGACTCAATGCCGGGCATGTTGAAGTCAGGCTTGTAATGAGCGCCACGACATTCGTCGCGAGCAAGAGCGCCTTGGAGGAGAGTCTTGGCCAACGGGAACATGTCGCGGAGGCTCTTGGTGAATACTACGTTTTGGTTCGTCCAGTTGCCAGTGTCACTGAGTGAACAGTTCTCGACCTTTTCGCAAAGTTCGTTAACAGTGCTCAGGGCGTTACGGAGTTGGCTATTATCACGTACCACGGTGGCCGCCTTGGTCATCACGTCGCCTAGCTGCTGATGGAGAACGTAAGGATTCTCGCGTCCCCCTTCACGGGTAAGCAGTTTGTCGTGCTCCATCTGCTTAACCGCCCGTTGGCCGCGGAGGAGTTGGTCGTACTTCTCGTCACTGGCTGAGTCATCCAGCGAGTTGATCATGTTCTCAATGCAGGGGGCAGCGAACAGGCCACTGAAGATGCAGGAGAGTAGCGAGTTAGCCCCGAGACGATTGGCACCATGATACTGATAGTCACACTCGCCAATGGCGTAGAGCCCGGGGATGTTCGTTTGTTGGTTCCGTGGCGAACCGGGAACGAGTCCACCTTCAGCCGTCCGTTCGTAATCCGCCCAGAGTCCGCCCATCGAGTAGTGGACCGCTGGGAAGATCTTCATCGGGTTCTCCCGAGGATCGACGCCCTGGAACTTTTCATAGATATGCAAGATGCCGCCGAGCTTTCGATCTAATTCAGCTCTTGGGATGTGAGTAAGATCGAGGTAGACGCATTGCTTTTCGGTTTCAACGCTGAGGCCTTCGTTGACGCAGACGTTGAAGATCTCGCGCGTGGCAATGTCACGCGGCACAAGGTTGCCGTACTCAGGGTACCGCTCTTCCAGAAAGTAGTAACGCTCCCCAGTGGGGATATCGTCTGGGGCACGACTATCGTGAGGTTTGCGTGGAACCCAGACACGCCCCCCTTCGCCACGGGCCGACTCGCTCATTAGGCGGCATTTGTCCGCGCCGGGAATTGCTGTGGGATGGACTTGAATGAACTCGCCATTGGCATATTTGGCACCGGCTTGGAACGCACGGCTGGCGGCAGCACCGGTGCAGGCCATGCTCATTGTGCTACGGCCATAGATCAAGCCGCAGCCGCCGACGGCCATCGCCACAGCATCGGCGGCGAAGGAGCGAATCTCCATCGTGACGAGATTCTGTGCGATCGCACCACGGCAGCGTCCATTTTCGTCGATAACGGGGCCGAGGAAGTCCCAGCCTTCATACTTCGTGACTTTGCCTTTGGATTCCCAGCGGCGGACCTGCTCGTCGAGGGCATAGAGGAGCTGTTGCCCTGTTGTTGCTCCGGCAAACGAGGTTCGCTTGAACAGCGTGCCACCAAAGCGGCGTTGGTCGCGGAAGCCCTCCTGGGTACGGTTGAAGGGGACGCCGAGGCGGTCCATCAGGTTGATAATCCGCGGAGCCCAGTCAGCCATCTCCTTAACCGGCGGTTGGTGCTGGAGAAAGTCGCCACCGTAGACGGTATCGTCGAAGTGGAGCCACTCGTTGTCGCCAAGTTGCCGCGTACTGTCATTGACGCTGTTGATGCCGCCCTGAGCACAAACGCTATGCGAGCGCTTCACGGGGGTGAGGCTCATCAGGTCGACATCAATACCGGATTCGGCCAGCTTCATCGTGGCCGCCAGCCCTGCCAGGCCACCGCCGACTACTAATACACGTTGTTGAGTCATCAAAGTGCCTCTCGGATCAATACGCCTTATAGAATTGTCTCGCCGTGATCTAATGACCAATGAACAAATCCAAATGACCAATTCCGTTGGCAATACGCTTGCGATTGGTCATTTAGGCTTGGTCATTGGCCATTACTCTTCTGTCTCTTTTTCCGCTTCAGGCTCGTCGCTCCCATGCTCCTCATCCATCAGCCCTGCTTCGCGACGATGGTCGAGCATCTTTTCTTCAGTCGCTTTAACAGCTTCAAGCTTCTCAGGAGTATCAACGGCTGCTCGCATGCTGAACAAGCCAGTCATG
Organism: Lacipirellulaceae bacterium; assembly: GCA_040218535.1. Classification (NCBI taxonomy): domain Bacteria; kingdom Pseudomonadati; phylum Planctomycetota; class Planctomycetia; order Pirellulales; family Lacipirellulaceae; species Lacipirellulaceae bacterium. The sequence continues at coordinate 1,346,709 of JAVJRG010000012.1, forward strand.
GCGATGGCAGCTAGTAAGACACCAAAAGCTGTGCAGACCTTGGAGGCACGTTCCTGCGCTTTCTCGCTCGTCCAGACGCCCCAAGTGATGCCCATCGTCCACAGGCCGTTAGCCAGATGGTAGACGCACGAGAGAACGCCAATCACATAGAGGATCGTGACAAACGGGCCCTGCAAGGCCACGCCTGCGGTGGAAGTTGCACGATGAGGGTCGAACTGAGCGTGGTCGAGGTTCTTCATCGTTTCAAGCCAAGCCGGGTTGTGGCTGCCGCCGTGCATGTGCAACACGTGCCAGAGGATAAACGCAAAGGCGATCATTCCCGTGATCCTTTGCCATGTGTAGCGTCTGTTGGACGTGTAGCGATACTGGTTGGAATTGGGCATTGCTCCGCCGATAATCACGAAGCCGATCACGGCATGAAAGATCATCGGCAGGAAGATGAACGTCCACTCAACTAGTGGCAGTAACCGACCCAAGCGGTGAATCAGATCAACATTGGTTTGGAAGGTCTCCTCACCGACGAAAACACTTGCGTTCGTCGAGAGGTGCAGGACCATGAAAGCACCGACAGGGATCAGACCTGAGAGTGAGTGGAGCCGGCGAATGAGAAAGTCGTTGCGGGCGAGAAAGGAAGGCTGCTGGGCTTGGTCCACGACGGGCGTTCCTGCGGAAAACTGAGTTTCAGCCGCTGATTCATTCGCGGCAAGGAGCTGCAAAGTTCAAGCCGTTTAGTATAGAGCGGCCCCACTAAGTGACAACCGTCGAACGTAGGGCCTTCGGAACGCCAGCAGTTCTCTCAGCCTACAAAAAAGCGGCCTCAGAAGAGGCCGCGGTGGTCTTGGTCGAGAATTCAGGCAGATGACTACTGCCCAGCTCCGATCTCGTACTGCTCGCTAAGGTTCGGATTGCCCAGCAAACGTTGTGCTTCGGCCATCCGTTTTTTCGCCTTGGCCATATCTGGGTCATTCAGCAGTGCGGAACGGAAGGAGTTGACGGCCTTTTCGTACTCTTCGATTTCCATGTGGCAGTAGCCACGCTTGTAGTAATGCTCCGCGTTGGTTGGCTCGTTGCGGATCGCATCGTTAAAGCTGGAGATGGCTCGTTCGTAGTCCTTCAGCTGGTAGTAGGCCATGCCGCGGTTCACGTAGGCGAGGGCAAAGCTTGGGTCCTTCGCGATGGCTTCGCCATACTTAACGATGGCTTCGCGATAGTCCTCCTCGTTCGCGTGACTCAGCCCCATCCAGAAATGTGGGACTGGGTCAACAAAGTCGACCGAGGCAGCTTGCTCGAAATCGCCACGGGCGAGGTCATCGTAGCCCTGGTAGTGCCAGCAGATACCACGTCGCAAATAGGCCGCGGCCAGGTAAGGTGCTTGCTGCCCCGCGGGTGTGCTTTGAATAGCGGCGGTGAAAGACTTGATTGCTTCGCCGTATTGTCCGAGCATGCGCTCAGCAAGCCCGCGCTGGTAGTGGCCCAGTCCTGACTGTGGATAGCGGTCGGGATACTCTTCCAAGATCTTTTTTGCGTCGGCGATCACGGCCTCGTAAGCGGCTTCGCTCCCGGCGGTATCGTCTTCTTCGGCGCGCTCGTCACCCAATCGAATGCGAGCGTTGGCACGCTGTAGGTAACCATCGACAAAGATCTTTAGGTCTGAACGTTCCTTAGGTTCGTAAGCTTCGATCGACTTGGTCAATGATTCGATAGCTTCCTCGTACTTATCTTGAATGAGGAAAATCGTTGCGAGCGTTGAGAAGTTCTCGTAGTCGCCTGGGTCGAGTTCAGACGCTTTGTTCAAGTTCTTCTCGGCATCCTCATACTCATACAAACGAGCATGAGCGAGACCGCGGTCACGGTAAGCGCGGGCGTCCACTGGGTCTAGTGCAATTGCGTCGTCGAGAAAACGGATTCCGGTGACAGGGTCGTTCTGATAGTTGACTTCGATGTGTCCGATGTTCGACAGGACTTTCGCGTTCTGCCGATCAAGATCGAGTGCTTTTAAGAAGTCGTTGTAAGCAATGTCAATGGAACCAAGCTCAAGGGAAGCTTCGCCGCTACCGTTGTAGGCTTCGGCCGACTGGGCGTCGAAGTCGATTGCGGAGCGAAATGCTTTCTTGGCGGCATCGTAGTCTTCGATTGCGAGCAGAGCCCGGCCCTTGGCGACATAGGCTTCCTTGTAGTCGCCCTGTAGCTTCAATGCTTGATTCAAAGCGGCAAGTGCTTCGTCGTTCTTTTCCTCTTCCAAGAGGCGGATTCCTTCCTCGTAGGCAGTAACGGCCTCGGGGGCGTAGAGGAAATTGGCGTCTACCGCGTCACCCTCGGGTGCTTCGTCTTGAGCTTGCCCGGAAGTCATCGCAAAAGTCAGAGGCAGTGCCAAGAGAACGGCATAAAGTGGAAATCGACTCATGATCGGGTGCCTAGCTTTGATGGGATTGCAAAGGGTCGTGTCGCTACAGTTAGAGTGCCGTCCACACGAGGGTCTACGGCATGACTCATTCGTTTGATACGCCGGCGACAACCAGGAAGTTCTGCCACGATGGCAGAGTCGATGTGATTTTCGCCTACGCCAAAATACCACGTTCCAACACGCTAGGCACGTTTCGAGCGATTTGACGCAGACGTTTTCCTCGCCTCACCGAACGGGTGATCGGAAATTGCGGAATAAAACGTTTGCGATGACGCCTTGTCCTATCTTCTCGGACGTTATTAAGTCCTTTCAGTCGAGATGGAGAGCGTCAGTTTTTTGCCGCAGAGCGACATAGAAGAGCTTGGTTACCGAAGCTGCAAATGTGGAAAAAACCTCATTGGACTCTATCGCTTGGCCCACAGGGCTGGTCGTAATTTAGGGGCTCTGGGTTGTTTTGCGGTTTTGCGGTTCCTGGGTGGGGCCGATGGTGGCATTAGAACGATTCTGCAAATGACAAAACGCGCAGAAGGTTCTCCGTTCCAAAGAATAGGGATTCTCAACCGGGTTGCGACATAGCACATTTACGGCATCGAGCTTGAGGGTGGGGAAGCCGCAGACATCAGCGGACAGAAGGCGATTGCGCGTTTCTGCAGCCAGTCGGCGGTTCATTGATGGCCTTTGAACGCTGCGTAAGGATTCTCCAATGCTCTCAAACCTCTTCTTGCGGGAACCCCTGCGCCTATGTCGACGTGCTGCGGTAAAGCGTAACGGCATGACCGCCGCAGTTGCGACTCTAGCAGTCACTGTTGGAACTGCTATTAGTGGGGCGAGCCAACCAAATGTTTTGCTGATCTTTGGCGAAGATCACGGGGTGCAAATGGGCGCCTACGGCACTCATGGAATCGAGACACCCAACTTAGATGCCTTGGCAGCGCAAAGCGTGCTCTTCGAAAAGGCTTATGTCACGTTGCCCACCTGCTCGGCGTCGAAGGCGTCGATCATGACCGGTCTCTTTAATCATACAACAGGCGCACTTCACAACGTGCAAGAGTTTGTCGGCTCAGCAGAGGAGTTGCAGCAAGCCAACCCGAGTTGGTTAAGCAACCCAAACGCTTCTTACAACAAACTTCGGATCGATCCCCAGTTTCCAACCCTCGTCGAGAAGTTCAGCGCAGCCGGGTATTACACGGGAACTCAAAACAAGTTTCACTTGAGCAATCACGAATCGTTTCCTTACGACCATTGGTCCACGGGTAACAATGCGGGAAAGGTGGATAACTTCATTAGCGAAGCTCAAGCAGAGAACAAACCGTGGCTGCTCGTGCATCATGTGAAGCATACGCATCGTCCTTTCCCAACGACTGTCACTGTCGATCCCTACGCCGTCGAGTTGCCGGCCCACCTACCAGACACACCTGTCGCCCGACAAGACTGGGCTGAGTACATGTCTTCGGTAGAGAAGGCCGACAAGCAGGTCGGCGACGTGATGAAGAAGCTCGAACGTTCAGGCGAAGCTGACAACACCATTGTTGTTTACGTTGGTGATCATGGGCCGGCCTATCACCGCGGCAAGCTGTCGACGTACAACTTCGGGTTGCAGGTTCCTTTGCTGATCAGCGGGCCGGGAATCCAGCAGGGTGTGACAACTGCAGAGAAGGTTAGCACAGTTGATCTCATGCCCACCCTGTTGGACTATGCGAACATTGCCGAACCCGATCTGCAACATGGATCTTCACAGCGGGCGCTACTCGAAGGAAATCCGAATGCCCGTGGTCGGGATTATCTCGTCGGGATGGTGAAGAGCGACCGATCGATCACCGACGGGAGGTATCAGCTCATTTGGATGCCGAATGCCGAAGATACCGCGATGCCGCCCGATCATACGGACATTCCTATTTGGGGTAATCCGGTATATGGCGACATTGTTGCCAACAAGAACGATCCGGCCTACGCGGAGGCTTATCGTTTTCTCGACTTGGCGGACAAAGATCTTCCGGACTATACCCGCCCCGAGTTCGAGTTCTACGATCTTGAGAACGATCGCTGGGAAGTCAACGACCTTGCATCCCTCTCTCAATACGATCCTCACAAGAATCGCTTGAAAGTTGCTCTGCAATTGTGGGGGCATGAGCATGCGGATCCCGACGTCGACCTCTTCCGTGTTACTTCGGCGATGCCTTCCCATGCGGGACCGATCGATTTTGTCGATCGGTTCGATGGGAATCGCGTCGGACCGCTCAACAACGATCCGCAATGGAGAACGCGACTCTCCGGGGTAGGAGGCGAAGACTTTCAGATTGATCTTGCTAGCGAGGAAGTCGATGCGCCGCGGGGGTTCAAGGCGCTGGCCACTTACGAGGATGCACGCAAGGGGACCGATGACGACTTCGTTGTCTCGGTCGATACGGAGTTCGACCTTCCTGGTGTGGGGGCGGGACTCGTGTTTGGATACGTCGACGAAGACAATTTTTTCGAGTTTCAATTGCTCGACGGAAGAACTGCCGCTCAAGGCCTCGACAAAGATGTGCGACTCTTGCATCGTACAGGCGGCGTCGATAACTTGCTGATCTACGAAACGGGCTTACCGAATTACCAGGGGGGTCTGTACGGGCTCACTGCTGCGTACACGGCGACAACGCAGACTTTGGACCTGAGCATTCTCAACGACCAAAGTCAAAGCTATTTCACGCACTCCCTGCAGCTCGATTCGCCGATCGCCGGAGGTAGTCTTTTCGGGATTAGCTCGTATCTTTCGAACCATGCGAAATTCGATAACTTCGCTCTTCATATTCCAGCGGTCAACACACAAAGAGGACGCATGGATCGGTTCACGTCCCGCTCAGGACCGCTGGACGAAGACAACCGATGGTCTCTGCGTCTTCCCGGTACGAATGGGGAAGACTTCGTGATCGACCCGGCTGGGGAATTCGTTGATGCACCGCGTGGCTATCGAGCCTTAGCGACTTACGACAAAGAAACGCTCTACGCGAATGAAGATTTTGTTGTCTCGATCGAGACCCGCTTCAACCAACCAGGCGTTGGTGCTGGTTTGGTCTTTGGGTACACCGACGTGGATAACTTTTTCGAGTTCCAACTGCTCGATGGTCGCACTGCCGCCGAAGGAATCGACAAGGACGTCCGACTTGTCCAGATGCGGAACGGGGTTGAATCGATTTTGGTCTTCGATTCGAGCCTGCCTAATTACGACGGCGGTTGGTATCAGTTGTCCGCTGAGTACTCCGTGCTAGACCAGATCTTGGATCTGCAAATTCTAGACGACCAGGGCGGCCTTTACTTCACCCATTCTTTAGCGTTAGATAACGACATTGCCGGGGATAGTCTTTTTGGAATCAGTTCCTATCTGTCGAATCACGCAAAGTTCGACGACTTCAAGGTCGACATAACCAGCTACGAAGTAGCTGACGGCAACCTGCTTGGTGATTTCAACGGCGATGAAGTGCTCGACAACCAAGATCTCGATCTCTTGATTGCCGCGTTCGGACCTAGCAGCGAGGCAACCGCGCAGTTCAACTTGACCTTGCCCGACGAGATGATCGACGAAGCGGATCGCGACTTCTGGATGCAGGAGATTTTCCCGCTAGTGACCTCGGGTGGCGAAGTCTCGGCACTGATTGCCGGGGAGACCGCTGGAACCGAGGACCTTGAAGTCTGGGAAGACCACTTTGGGAATTCTAATTCCGTGGCTTGGGAAGAGGGGGACTTCGATGGCAATCTTGAAGTCGACGGGGCGGACTTCCTAATGCTGCAGACCTACTCAGGTAGCGGGAGTAGTCTTGCCCTGAACCAAGCGATTCCAGAACCCAGTTCCCTGGTGTTAATGCTGATATTCGCTACAGGTTTCGCTTTGCGGCTGAACCGTCGGTAATACCTGCCTCAGTTCAGCGAAGTTTCGGGCTGCTCTTCCTCGCCGACGGGAATCGCCCGTCTGCCGTAGGCTTTGTTCGTTTTGTTGTAGGCCTCGCTAAAAGCCACGGCATCTTCGCCGGTGAATTTGCGATCAAGGGTACGCAGGAAGTCGTTGTGCAGGTAGAGATGCACGACATGATCAGCTGGCGGCCCTTCCGGTTCCTTTTTCTCAGGCTCCTTCTCCTCAGTTTCAGCCTCTTCTGAGGGTGCCTCCTTTTGGTCCTCTTCGGAGTCAGCTTCGACGTCCTTCTTGCTGGCTCGCTTCCGTTTGGGCTTTTCGTCTTTGTCGTCTTTCTTCGACTTCGCCGTTTTCCGGGGGGACTTCTTCTTGGGCGCTGCCTTTTTCTTGGCCGGCTTCTTCTTTGGCTTGGCTGTTTCCTCGACCTCTGAGTCTTCCTCGATCTCGGAATCGACTTCGGAATCTTCGAGTTCAGAGTCTTCCTCGATTTCGCTGTCATCCTCATCGACGAGATCGAAATCCCCGCCGAAAAGATCGTCTTCGTCGTCGTACGCCATGCGAAATCTGCCTCAATCGAAACGAGAAACTAGAAGTGGCGAGAGATGCTCACCGAAGAATCACCCAGTATCGGCGTCAAGCGGACCTGCGTCAATGACCCGTAGGTAGCCCTGTCGCTCCGCGACAGGAATTGCGGAGTCTGAGAAAGCTACCGACTTATGGCAATGGTCAGCATTCTTGATGTCGCTGCTTTTCATCCCGCGGAGCGGGATGGCTACGTTACCGGCGGGCTGCCATACGCTGCTGGGCCTCGGCACGAGCCGCTTCGATGCCCGCTTGCAGGATGGCATCGGTCTGAGCAGGCACCTGTCCGTTGACGGGCTTAGCGGCGGTGCGGACGGTTACATGCGGCTGTACGCCATTCTTGCTGATCTTGATGTCGTGCGGAGAATAGAACAACGCGGTTGTCAGGCGAATGCCCGCCCCTGCGTAGCCCAGCGGGAAGATGCCCTGCACGGAGCCCTTGCCGTAGGACCGCTCGCCAACCACGGCTCCACGCTCGTTGTCCTTGATGGCACCGGCGAAAATCTCGCTCGCACTGGCACTGTCGCCATCTATGAGGACGACCAGCGGTACTCGCCAAGTTCCGCCGTAGTGGGCTTGGTAATTGAAGTCTTCTTGGGCACTTCGACCCTGCGTGCGGACGATGCCACCCTTCTGTAGGAACTTGTCGGCAACCTCAACACTTGCCGTCAGCAAGCCACCAGGGTTTCCGCGGAGATCGAGAACCAGCGACCGCATCCCCTTGCCGTGCAGTCGCCAAAGAGCGGCGTCGAGATCGCGAGCGGTCGTTTTCTGGAAAGCGGGGATCCGGACGTAAGCGATCCCGTTGGCCGCATCGACAATTTTCTCGCCTTCGAGGCTTGGCACGTCAACATGCTCACGACGAACGGTCAGCCGACGCGGTTGCTGGCCTTCGGTCACAGCGACAACTCGCACGGTGCTGCCCTCTTCGCCAGTGAGCATCGTAGCCGCTTGGTCAGTCGTCATGTCGGAAGTGCGAATGCCGTCGACTTCGACGATACGATCGCCATCTTGGATGCCAGCCCGCTCAGCGGGGCTGCCGGGGATGACGTGAACGATTAGGAGGGCACCATTGTCGGCTTTCAGCTCGACTCCCAGACCGACGAAGTTCCCCTCGATCTGCGAGTAAACGTCGCGAAGTTGGTCAGCCGTCAAGTAGGATGAGTAGTCATCGAGGCCACCTGCGGCGGCGGTGACGAACTCAAGCACGCTGGCTGAGCCATTCAAGCCGACGCGACGCTGGGCCAGTCGGGCAACTTCACCAGCTAACGCCGCCAAATCTTGGGGGCTGTTGATCGAGCGGGAACCGACGACTTGGTAGAGCTCACGTCGAAGTGCTTCGAGCTGATCGGTGCTGACGACAATCGCGTTCGATTTGCGGAACGCATCGTTGGTCAACGCGATGTCCAGCGAAGTAATCGCACGCACGCCCAGTCGCTGCCAAGGAGGCGTGTTTACGTAGTGGGTGTTGATCTTGCGTAATAGCTCCAGATATAGCGACAGCGATTGCTGGGTCGAAAGCGACTGGACCGACTGGCGGTAGCTACGGTCGTTGTAGCGTCGGTCGAGACTGTAGTGGAGCTTGGCAATGTCCTGGCGACGAACCAGCGTGCGCTCGCCAGGATGCTTTCTGAGGGCCTTTTCGTAATGGGTAAGCGCTTCGCTCCACCGCTTCTGTGTTTCTAGGTCGCTGCCTTCCCGCAAGATCGCTTCGAGCGTTGGGGCTGCGGTGCCTGCGCCCAGTGCGGATTCTGGAACGATGTGGATCGGTTGCTCAATGCCTGTCGCGTAAGAACCCGTTGCTGGGGCAGATTGGGCGCGGGCAGGCGAGAGAGAACTGGAGAGACCAACGAGGGCAATCGCGGCAAGCGACCACCAGACGTTCAATGTAGGGACCCGTTTCGGCATTGAGATGCTCATTCGTTTTTGCATGGGGAGGTCACGTCGCTTGAGCGGCAACGCATGCAGAGCTGCCAGATTCAGGAGGTCTGGCGACTCTTGGGCGGCATGAACTCACTTGGCGGGTGAGTCCTTGCCTAGCGGGCGCGTCGGGTCGAGAGCACGCTGGCTACCCAAAGTCTAGGACACAAAGTGCAGCCGGTCAAAATTGTGCGGTCGACTTTCCGAGGGTCTTTGGTGGGTTGCCCCAAAGAATCGTCACAGCCGGTGCTTGCCGATGCCGCACTCGCGGGTGGTTCTGCCGTTGCAAGATGTGCCGGGAGTAGCGGTTGTGCAGGCAAAACCTTGTTGTACCTGCTGTGACTTTTCTGACGTAGGGAGTTCCCTGCCAGAGGTGCGCCTCGCAGCGATGCGAGGATCGTCCCCAATCCATTCGGTGTTTAGAAAAGCATCCTGCTCGAAAGAAGGCTGGTGTCATCTCGTCACTAGCCTGACTGGTAATTGTTACGCAGGGGCGCGAAAAGGGTTCGACAGAATCTGCTGCCAGCCGCGGTGCTACGCACTGCCGGAAGTTTGCCTTTTCTCTCGTGTAGATTTTTCCAAGTCGCGAAACCTTCTGAAGCCTCGAAGACCAGCAGTGCGTAGCACTGCGGCTGCTGAGCAATACATCGCTCCTTCAAAATGGTTGCTCGCACTGCTATCGTAATCCGCTCGTCACGAGACAAGAGTTTACTGGAGCCAACCCTCAGAGCTTGCAATGCCCGATTCTTCTAGCCCAAAAATCGAACGTGCCCTCGTCAGCGTCAGCGACAAGACCGGACTAGCTGAGTTCGCGAAGACGCTCGTCGACGCGGGCATCGAACTCTTTAGCACGGGTGGCACGCGAAAGCATCTCGAAGATGCGGGCCTGCCTGTAAGAGACGTGGCCGATTACACGGGCTTTCCCGAGATGATGGATGGTCGGGTTAAGACGCTCCATCCGAGGGTCCATGGCGGGCTACTCTGTCGCCGCGATGATGAGAGTCACATGGCTGCCGCGCGCGAGCATGGCATCGAGATGTTCGACCTCGTAGTGGTGAATCTCTATCCCTTCGAGGAAACAATCGCCCGGGAGGATGTGACGATTGAGGAAGCAATTGAGCAGATCGACATTGGCGGCCCGTCGATGGTGAGATCGGCGTCGAAGAACCATGCGTCAGTGACCATTGCGACTTCACCTGAGCAGTACTCAGAAATTGCCGAGCAGATCAAAGCCAATGGTTCGACGACGCCCGAGTTGCGTCGCCAGCTCGCGCTCGATGCCTTTACCATGACTGCAATGTACGACGTGGCGATCAGTAGTTACCTGGAATTCGTGAGCGAGGAGGAAGCAGAAGCCGCTGATGAGGGCTTGCAGGTCCCCGAAGAGGTTTCCATCGAACTCGTGCATCGCGATTCCCTCCGCTACGGTGAGAATCCTCACCAGGAGGCCTTTCTCTTTGAGTTCGACGGCGCCTCGCCGAACAGCTTGGTCAACGCCGAACAGCTCAACGGCAAAGAGCTTTCCTATAACAATTATCTTGACCTCGATGCGGCTCTAGCGATTGCCCGTTCACTCCCCTCCCCTGGAGTCGCTGTATTGAAGCACAACAATCCGTGCGGAGCCGCCACGGCTGCGACCCTCGGCGAAGCGATTGAGAAAGCTTGGGCTGGCGACCCGGTAAGTGCGTTCGGTTCGGTGCTGGGAGTCAACGTGCCCGTGGATGCAGCGCTGGCCGAGTGTCTGGCGGAGCCGGGGAAATTTGTTGAGGCGATTGTGGCGCCCGAATTTACTGGCGAAGCCCTGGAGATTCTCACCACCAAGCCGAAGTGGAAAGCGAATGTTCGGCTCCTGACCGTCGGCGAAGTTACGCCCGGTCACGGCCAGTACCAATGGAGGCAGATTGATGGCGGGATGCTTTGCCAGACGGGGGACGATCTGCCGGACGAGCCCGGCGAGTGGAAAGTCGTCACCGAGGCCCAACCCACCGAAGAGCAACAGGCGGAGTTGGAATTCGCCTGGGCCGTTTGCCGTCATGTGAAGAGCAACGCGATTGTACTGACCCGTGATCAATCACTGGTCGGTGCAGGAGCCGGCCAGATGAGCCGCGTCGACTCTGTTGAGATCGCAATCCGCAAGGCGGGCGACCGGGTGCAAGGCTCGGTGCTGGCCTCGGATGCGTTTTTCCCGTTCGACGATTCGATCCACGCGGCCGCTGAAGCGGGAGTGACCGCCCTCATCCAACCCGGCGGGAGCCGCCGCGACGAGGAAGTCATCGCTGCCTGCAACCAGCACTGTCTGCCGATGGTGTTCACCGGAAAGCGGCATTTCAGGCACTGATTCAACCGCCTGGGGCTTAGCCGGGGCTAAGCCCCAAGCGGGAAATATGCCTTAGACTGGCATTATTGGCCCATTTGGGTGATAATTGGTCAGTCAGGGCAAAAGAGCGGCAGAGTCGGGTCACATTGGCCGCTCATCGTCCGAGCAGCGCAAATTGCACGGACCGGAACAGAACTTCTCTCAGAGGACTTATGCCATGAAGTCAATCTCCATGCGTACCAATTTTTCAGACAAGAAGCCCAGTGGCTTTACGCTTGTCGAGTTGTTGGTTGTGATCGCCATTATCGGCGTGTTGGTCGGGCTATTGCTCCCGGCGATTCAAGCTGCTCGGGAGCGCGCTCGGCAAGCACAGTGTACGAATCGCCAGAAACAGATCTCGTTAGCAATGCAGAGCTACGCGACCACGGGTAGCAAGGGAGCATACCCTGGTTGGGCTCAAATGCAGAAGCTCGGGCCAGCTTCGGCGAACGCGGTCGGTAACAATGAAATCCCCATACCTTGGTCAGCGAAGTTGCTAAGCCAGCTTGATCGGCAAGGGCTGTGGGATCAGGTCGTTGACTCGAATGTCATTCTCAGCATGAATAATGCAGCGATCTACAACAATCTCCCGAAGATCGAAGAGTACGTTTGTCCGAGCCAATCACTGACGAACGATAAGCTCGCCGCTCTGACCTATGTGATGAATTCGGGCATGCACGATCCGGCGCCCAATTCGGGAGACATGCGAGGTACTTTCGCTAGTGACTTGAAGCCAAATGGTGTAGGACATGACCAGCGAACCCACCGAAGAGGCCCCGAAGTACGTCCCGGGGCCGACATGGAGGACGGTGCGTCTCAGACGTTTCTTCTTACGGAGAATATCCATAAAGACAACGATGTTGTTGGTTCAACAGGCATGCCTAGTACTTGGCTTGGTCCTGTCGTTGAGAATTTTCAAGGATCAGCACCATTTGAAATGACCTTGAATCCGGAGCAACGTTACGGATTCGTCTGGGAATATAATTCTAATAGTCCTCTGACGGTTTTCGCGGATGGCTATATGGCTCCGATTAATCGAGAATCCAGTCCCGCTCCGGCATCCTATGGTGCGGCTGGATTCATTTACGCTAGGCCTGCCAGTGATCATCCAGGGATTTTTATCGCGGCATTTTGTGACGGTGGTGTCAAGACACTCGATGAATCCATTTCTTATCAGGTCTATCAACAACTGATGACACCCGTCGGAGCCAAGGCCCGGGAAACCGAGGACACAACGACAGGGAGTCCGCCGAACTACCTGCAGGGTTTTATGAGCCCACCACTTTCGGATTCCGATTTCTAAGAGTTGTTGAAACACAAGGTTTGCTACTCATGCCGGCGTCCTCTTAGGAGGTCGCCGGTTTTTCTTTTAGGTTGGTCGCGTTAGCATGGGTTAATTCCGCGCGAGCGTAGCTCGCGGGCTAATCTAAATGCACACTCCCCTTTGGTCCCCACCCCTTACCCCTCACTAATGTCTGACACGACTCCCCTCGACACCTCGCTCCTTCCGCCGCGGCAGATGTTTCGTTTGGCCGTGGATGTGCAGCGGTGGGAGCCAAAGAAGGGAGAGACGGTCGAGAAAATCAAACTGAGTGAGGAGTACCGATTGCCGGAGTTTGGCGAGCTTGACGGACAGCCGACCATCGCCGACGTGCGAATGGGCTGGAGCGTTAAGGGGCTTGTTTGGCAGGTGGCGGTTGAAGGCAAATCGCAATTACCCTGGTGTCGGGAAGGGCGGCTTGAAGAAAGCGACGGGCTGCAAGTCTGGGTCGATACGCGGGCGACACTCAATGTGCATCGGGCGAGCCGTTTTTGCCATCGCTTCTGTTTTCTGCCGCGAGGCACAGGACGAGGCGAGGCGGAACCGATCGCTGAGCAGATCCTCATCAATCGGGCCCGCGAAAATGCCAGGCCAACGCGTCCACGCGAGTTACAGATTGCCTCCAAGGTCACCAGTAAAGGTTACACCCTGACGGTGTTTGCGATTGCCGACGCGCTTGGTGGCTACGATCCGGTCGGCCAACCACGACTCGGCTTTACCTACGCGCTGCTCGATCGCGAGAAGGGTCTGCAGACGTTGGGCCTCGGGCCTGGATTTCCCTATGAGGAAGACCCCTCGTGTTGGGTCGAATTGCGGCTCGTTGACGAATCGTAAAACCGCGCTCCGCTTGGTTGGAATCTCTGGCAAGGATTCTTATCTTTCAGGATAAAAGACGCCGCCTCAAAGATGCTATCGTCAATAGCAGCGTTGACTGGAGAATCAGCTTCTCCTCTGAGATTGAATTGCTAGAGAGTGCTGTTCCACGCGGAGCGTGGAGTTACAAAAAAACGCCAGCCAACAAATGTGTTGACTGGCGTTTAATGTTTCTACTTTTGGCGTGGAGACTAGGCGACCAACTCTTCCTCGTCGTGGTCGTGATCATCGCCTTTGCAGTCGTCTTTGCCGCAGTGAGCCAGAAGTTCTTCTTCCTTGTCGTGATCTTTGCCCTTGCAGTCGTCTTTGCCGCAGTGAGCTAGAAGTTCTTCTTCCTTGTCGTGATCCTTGCCCTTGCAATCATCTTTTCCGCAGTGGGCGAGTAGCTCTTCTTCTTTGTCGTGATCTTTGCCCTTGCAATCGTCTTTGCCGCAGTGGGCGATCGTGTTTTCTTCCTTGTCTTCCTTCTTCTTGCTCTTGGCAAAGTCGGCGGAGGCGAAGCAGAAGCTAGCGAGTGCCAGCACAGCGAGAGAGTAGCTAAGCGTTTTCATGTTTCTTAAGTCTCCAGGTTTATGGAAGCAACCTAGCAGAGCAGAAGCGCTGAGCCGGGCAGTCCCGTCCGATTGCGATAAAACCCATTGTAGGCAATATCGATTCGCGAAATTAGTGAGAATCAGTACAAATTGCCCGAAGTTGGCTGATTTTGTCCGATTTCTCGGTTTGCTAGCGAAGGGCTTACCGTGTTTCTAGCGAACTTCTAACATCCGCTCCAAGGCGACCAGCGACCACCGGGCCGTTTCCTCGTCGACTTCGATCGTGTTCACTGGCGTGCCAGCGGTAAGATTCTCCAAAGTCCAGCAGAGATGTGCGAGATCGATCCGGTACATCGTGGCACACATGCAGACCACCGGCGACAGGAAGTGGATTTCCTGCTCGGGGTGATCTTGTTTGAGACGATTTACCAAATGGAGCTCGGTGCCAATGGCCCACTTCGTGCCAGCAGGGGCAGATTCGACGCACTCGATGATTTTGCCCGTGCTGCCCGACTCGTCGGCTAGCTCGAAGACCTCCTTCGGGCACTCGGGATGAACGAGGATTTTGATCCCCGGATGCTGCTCGCGGAACATCGCCACATGCTCTGGTTTGAACATTTGGTGAACGCTGCAATGGCCCTTCCAGAGGATCACTTTGCTGCCCGTGATCTGCTCTTCGGTGCTTCCACCGAGGTCTTCAGCGAACGGATCCCACACGGGCATCTGCTCTTCGGTGATATTCATTCCTAAGGCGGTGTTCCGACCTAGATGCTGATCAGGAAAGAACATCACCCTCTCGCCCCTCTGGAACGCCCACTCAAGCGCCGCCTTCGCGTTGCTACTGGTGCAGACGATACCGCCGTGTTGGCCGACGAAGGCTTTTAGGCTGGCTGCCGAATTGATATAGGTGACGGGGATGATTTTCTCGGTGTCGATTACCTCGGAGAGCTCGTCCCAGGCGTCTTCAATCTGGCGGATGCCTGCCATGTCGGCCATCGAGCAGCCGGCAGCCATGTCGGGAAGCATCACGCGGACACGCTTGCCATTGCGTTCGGCGAGCTTCTCTGGACGGTTGGCTAGGATGTCAGCCGTCTCAGCCATAAAGTGAACGCCACAGAAGGCAATCGCCCGGCAATCGGCGCTGTCGGCAGCCAGTTGGCTCAGCTTGTAGCTATCGCCGGTCAGGTCCGCGCGGGCGATCACTTCGTCTTGCTGGTAATGGTGGCCGAGGATGAGCAGTTCAGGCCCCATCTGCTGGCGGACGGCCTCGATACGCTCAATCAGCGCATCGTTTTCCAGCGACTTGTAGGGCTTCAGTTCGTGAGTTGGTGCAGGTTCGGCGAGAGTGGTCATTGCGGGAGAATACGCTATTGGGGTCGGTTGCCAGGGCTTCATTGTAGAAGAACGGTCTGGCCGAGGACAGCTAGCATGCCAGGAGGGCTAAGGCTAGCAACGACTTTACCTTCTGGGAAAGTTTTACCTGCGTGAGGGCCGATAAGTAACAGAGACCATGAGTACCGACGCCCCCACTGCCGAAACGAACTCCACGGAAGCTGCGCTGCCAGCGTATACCCGTAGCTTGCTAAAAGTGAGCCTGCCGGTCCGTGTTCAGTTGGCCGAGAAGAAGGAAAAAGTGAAGAACGTCGTAGAGATGGGGCCGGGCACCATTCTGACCTTCACGAAAAGATGCGATGAGCCACTTGAGCTGTTCGTTGATAATCAGCCGATAGCCGTCGGTGAAGCAGTGAAGTTGGGCGACAAGTTTGGCTTTCGGATTCATGAGATCACACTTCCTAGCGAGCACTTCTACCTGGTGCGGCGTAAGGCCGAGGAGCGTGTTGAGGGTGGTGACGGCGAAGACGCAAGCGTCGCGGAAGAAGCTGGTGAGTCGTCGTAGTGTTTAGCCGTCGAGCTTGCTCGGCGCTGAGTTTGCACTCGCTTCGGTTTCCTTATCATCGCTCTCTAAGTTCGGCCACCAGTCACGTTTCCAGAAATCGTCTTCCCAAAGGTTGCCGGTTTCGATCACGAGTCGATCGCGCTTCTTGTCGATGGCTCGGTTAAGCTTCTTGGTAAGCTTCGGCCCGGTCAGTTCGCTCTCGATATGCTTACGTAACGCGTCCCCCAGTTCGCGAACCAGGGGGCCTTTGGCGTTACTGACACGTCGCAGGTTCAACTCGACGAGTTTCAGGCGCGCGTCGGTAATTCTTGGATCAAGCGCGAGGCCCGGTTTGTCCTTGACTTTGCTGGCCGTGAAGCCTAGTTCGCAGTCGAGGTCCAATTCGACACGCAAGTCACCGACGATTTCTAGTGCAATCAGGTGAACGCCATAGTTGTAGACTTTCGCACGTGCCCAAGCATCGAGCGTTGTCGCAACTTTCAAAGTGAATCCGATTCGCCCTGCTTCTAGAGAGCGCAGACCAGTGATTGCAACCCTTAGATTCTCTTCTGGTTCGACGAGCTTGATTCGGTAGTGTTTCCACGTGCCGTGGTTGACCTCTTTCTTGCGACGGCGGAGTTTCATTTTGAAGCCCTTTCCTTCGGTCCGCAAGCCGGTCGTGATCCGCTTCGTTGTGCCCCAGTCCTTCTGTTTGTCGTAAGCTTCGGGGATGGCTTGCCGGATGAGGGTGCTAAAATTCTTGGCGAGCGCTTCTTGTGCGGGGTTTTCGTTCACCGCGACGCTTGCGGTTTCGCCGTGCGTAAAGTTTACCCATGAGCAAGCGAGCAAAACGGTGGCAAGTGAGCGTTTGAGCATAGCAAGCGTGTTAGAGTTCTCCGGCGAGCTGTTAGCTCGCGGCTACCTCATTAAAGCTGAGAGCTGACAGCCGAAAGCTGATAGACATAAACATGTCAAGCGGCGATTCAAGCGGGCATTAGAATTACGTTCAATAGCAACTTGTCGTTCGCCAACAAAAAAGAACCTGCCCCAGGCCCGAAAGCCCGAGACAGGTCCTCAGAGGGGGAATCCAAGTGATTCCTTAGCTCGTCGAAGTGTCCTGCATGATGCCTATTCGTTCGACGAGTCGATTATCCATTCTTAGCGAACAAAGCTAGCGGAAACCACTTTGCGAGGTTGAGCGATCCGTGCGTTTGGATCGGCAACTGGCGCGGGTGGGATTGGAGCAGCTTCGGTTGGGACGCTGACTTCAGCGGGAGCCGAGGAAGCAGCAGAAGCACCAGCGGTGCATCCGCAGCTTGGAGCGGCGCCACAGCAGCCATCGTTGCAACCGCAGCTTGCTTCGCAGCAGCCGTTGCTGCATCCGCAAGAAGCTTCACAGCAACCGTTCGAGCATCCGCAAGAAGCTTCGCAGCAAGAAGACTTGCAGCACTTCTTACGACCGAACAGCTTGCTCAAGAAGCAGCTACGCTTTTTCTTGCAGCAGCAGCTCGAAGCGCAACCGCAGCTTGCTTCGCAGCAACCGTCGCTGCATCCGCACGAGGCTTCGCAGCAGTTGTCACCGCAGCAGCCATCGCCACAGCAGTCGTCGGCACATCCGCAAGAAGCTTCGCAGCAGCAGTCGTCACCGCAGCAGCCATCGCCGCAGCAGTTGTCTGAGCAGCCACAGCTTGCTTCGCAGCAGCAGCTTTTCTTGCGATTGAAGAGCTTGCTCAAGCAGCAGGTACGCTTCTTCTTGCAGCAGCAGCTTTGAGCAGCGCAACCGCAGGAAGCTTCGCAGCAGCTGTCACCGCAGCAGCCATCGCCGCAGCAGTCGTCAGCACATCCGCAAGAGGCTTCGCAGCAACCGTTACCACAGCAGCCATCGCCGCAGCAGTCGTCGGCGCAACCGCAGGAAGCTTCGCAGCATCCGTCACCGCAGCAGCCATCACCACAGCAGTCGTCTGAGCATCCGCACGAGGCTTCGCAGCAGCACTTGCTCTTACGGCTGAAGAGCTTGCTCAAGAAGCAGCTACGCTTCTTCTTGCAGCAGCAGCTCGAAGCGCAACCGCAGGAAGCTTCGCAGCAGTTGTCGCTGCATCCGCAAGAGGCTTCGCAGCATCCATCGCCACAGCATCCATCGTCACAGCCGCAGCAGTCGTCGGCACAGCCACACGACTTCTCGCAGCAACATTGGGGCTCACAGGAGTCGCAGCCACAGCCGCAACCGAGCATTTTGTCCATCAAGCCGCCGTAGCTTTGGCTTGTCAGACAGATGCTCAACATGAGCGCTCCTAACAGTTTACCTTTCATCGATCAACGTCTCCTATAACGTTGGGGACACTTAAGGTGGGTGTGTCGGAAGTCGTCGACTTCGCTGGTATGCTCCGCACTCTCGCGTTGGTGTGTCGTGTTGACTTTGAGCGAGTGGCGTGGCGCCTTATGGGTTGGCAGAGCGGCGGGAGTCGGGCTACCCAGCTCAAGTGGGCAACTTCGACACGTGGTTCTCATTGCGGCCGTCCCCGGGCAGTGTGTCGAACCTGGTCGAGCCAATCCATGACTCGAAACTCATCTGGGCCAGGAGTCCAACACTCGCAATGAGAGGTGGGCGTCGCCTCGTTCCTTTGCTGCACCTCGCTGTGAACTAACGGTGCACCATGAAGCGACATCACGGACTATCGGCCCTGAGAAAGCAGGCGCTTGAGGATGCGGAAGTAATTTTCAGCAAGTGGTTTAGGTCAACTGTTGGGTAAACTTTGCCGGTCCGCGAAGCGGTTCTTGCGATACTGGTTGTCCGTTGGCGGAGCTGTGCGAGCGAGTAGAAATAGGGCGGAAAAGCTGCTATGGTTTACCTAAGTTGACGTGCAGATTCGATCGTCTTTGTCAGTTTACGCAGCAGTCGGAAGAGTCGACTTCCGGGGAAACCATGCCCTAATCGTCACAGCTTCTCACTAGCAGCACGTCCGCTTGTCGAGTCATGCACCAACCAAGACAATAGTCCCTCCGGCATTCACGCCCCCGCCTTACCTACCTCTCCCCGAAGAGCTTGCAGTGATCGAGTCACTTCCTCGCTACGCTAATCTTTGTTTACGAATCCTCATTCTCGGCTTGCTATTAAGCCCGACGAGCGACGCGTTCGCTGAGTCGTCTGCTGGTGGTTGGGCGACAGTCCGTGGCCCTCAACAGAATCGCAGTTCGACAGCCAAAGGTCTACCGACCAAGTGGAGCCCTCGCGGTGGCGAGGGGAGCAACTTACTCTGGAAGCGCGAGGACTTAGGGAGCCGAAGCACGCCGGTAGTTTTTGATGGCAAGCTTTACACGCTGGTGCGTGATAAACCGGGTACGAAGAACGAGGGAGAGAAAGTCATCTGCGTTGACGCGAAGACGGGCGAGGATATCTGGGAACATGCGTTTAACGTTTACGCCGCCGATGTCCCTGATACCCGCGTCGCTTGGTCCTCGTGCGTGGTGGATCCCGAAACGGGTCGCGTCTACGCGATGGGCGTCGGTAACTATTTTTGTTGCTTGGAAGGCGATACCGGCAAAGTTGTTTGGGACCGCAGTCTGCAAGAAGAATTTGGCTTTCTCAACACCTTCGGCGGGCGCACGAATCTGCCGCTGGTGTTTGAAGATACCGTGCTCATTAGTGCCGTGGTGATTGGCTGGGGCGATACGCCGGAGTTCGGCTCGCTGGCGAAGCCGGCTCACCGCTTCTTATGCTTTGACAAAGCCAACGGCGACCTACGCTGGCTCAACGGGACGGGCATTTCGCCGTACGATACGACCTACAGCACGCCGACGATCGCGGTAGTGGGCGGCGTGCAGCAGTTGATCTTTGGCTCGGGCGATGGTGGCGTGTGGGGCTTCCAGCCGCGCACCGGCGTCCGACTGTGGAATTATCCCTTCTCGCGACGCGGGCTTGATGCGACACCACTGGTGGTCGGCAACACGGTTTACATGTCGCAGAATCAAGAGAACACAGTCGGCACCGCGATGGGGGCGGTCGTGGCGCTGGATGCAACGCAACGTGGCGATCTGACCGGTAAAGAGCTTTGGAAACGCTACCAGATCATGGCGGGGAAGTGTTCGCCGGTGTTGATCGCCGATCAACTCTGGGTCGTTGACGACGGGGCCAAGCTTCATACGCTTGATCCCAAAACGGGAAAGCCAATCGGACGCCGTCAGAGCTTGGGCCGCGTGCAACGTAGCTCGCCCATCGTGTCAGACGGCAAAGTCTATGTCTGCACCAACGGCGGTCGCTGGTACGTGCTGGAGCCCGACGGTCAGCGAGTGAAAATCCTTGACCGTGTGCAACTCCCGGGGCAGGCTTCGAATGACGGTTCGCCCATCATTGCCGAGGGGCGGATTTATCTGCCGACTTCCGATTCGCTCTATTGCATTTCCGACGGCAAAGAAGCAAGCTACGATCCCTTGCCCGAATTGCCGCAAGAGGACCCAATCACCGACAAGACGCCAGCCGTGGTGCAAGTGATTCCCTACGATGCTTTGCTTAAGCCGGGTGAGAGTCTCACCTACACGGTCCGCACCTATAATGCTGCGGGGCAGTTTCTCGGTGAAGCGAACGGCGAAGAAGCAAGCTTTACGGTCAGTGGCCCTGGGGAGATTGATGCCAGCGGCAACTTTATGGCCTCAACCAGCGCACACCACACTGCCGCCCTGATCAAATGCAAGGTGGGCGACGTCGAGGGGACTGCCCGTGTGCGTATCATTCCACCGCTGCCTTGGGAGTTCGACTTTGAGAGCGGCGATAAGATGCCGCTCTCTTGGGTTGGCGGTCGCGTCAGGTACGTTCCTGAGGAGGTTGATGGCGAGCGAGTGGCTTTCAAGCCGGATGTGCTTCCCGTACCACGCAAGGCAGACAACAAGCTGGGTACCCGCAGCGACATGTGGATGGGGCCTTCCGACATGAGCGACTATACGATCCAAGCCGACGTCCGTTTGACCGAGAAGGATAGCAGTTTGGGTGACTTCGGCGTTTACAACTGTGGTTACACACTGACCGTACGTTCCTCGAATGAGGAACTTCGGCTTTACAGTTGGAGCCCACACGATCATCGCACATTTGCGACGGTGAACTTTGAGCCTGAGCCGGATGTTTGGTATCGGTTGAAGCTGAAAGTCGTTGCGGACGAATATTCAGCGAATGTCCAAGGCAAGGTTTGGCCTCGCGATGAGGAAGAACCCACCAAGTGGACCGTCGAGATGACCGATGAGCGACCCATCAGCAAGGGCAGTCCGGGCCTCTACGGCAATGCCGGACCAGCGCCGTTTTATGTGGACAACGTGACCGTGACACCGAATGAATAGTGGTGTGTTCAGCGGCGAGCCGAAGGCGACCCGTAACATGAAGCAATTCTGAAAAACCGTCGCCTGCGGCTTCGGGCTAAACGATCAAAAACGCAAGCAGCAATAACCTCAATGAATACAAAACCAAAGAAGATTCTCGCCCTCACACTTGCTGCAACCGCAGGTTGGTTAAGCAGTTTCAGCCTAGACCTCGTCGTTGGTAAGACGGTCACAGCAGCCAACGCGATTGACACGGAGCAGACCGGTGATTGGCCTCAGTGGGGCGGCACGCCCCAACGGAACAACGTCCCCGTCGCGTCAGGCATTCCCACCGAATGGGAGATCGGCGACTTCGACTACGAGACGGGCGAGTGGGATTCCACGAACGCGAAGAACATCAAGTGGGTCGCCAAACTCGGTTCGCAGTCTTACGGCAATGCGGTTGTGGCTGATGGACGAATCTTCATTGGTACCAACAACAGTGGCGGTTGGCTGAAACGTTATCCTTCGGACGTCGACCTCGGCTGCTTGCTCTGTTTCGATCTAGAAACGGGCAAATTCCTTTGGCAGCACAGTAGCGAGAAGCTCCCTTCGGGCCGCGTCCACGATTGGCCTTTGCAAGGGATTTGTTCCGCGAGCTACGTCGAAGGCGATCGACTGTGGTTTGTGACCAGTCGTGGTGAAGTTCGCTGTGTCGATACTGCCGGATTCCACGACGACGAGAACGATGGTCCGTTCAAAGAAGAAGAGGCGATCATCAAGGAGAAGGGGCACGAGTACAACATGAAGGAAGAGTCGGATGTCGTCTGGGTATTCGACATGATGGAAAAGCTGAAGATCTCGCAGCACAACATGTGTAGCTGCTCGGTGACTGCCGCGGGCGATGTGTTGTTTGTGAACACCTCCAATGGCGTTGATGTCGAGCACAACTACATTCCTGCGCCTGAGGCCCCCAGCTTCTTTGCGATGAACAAGAACACCGGCGAGGTTCTGTGGACCGATAATTCACCGGGCCTGAACATCCTCCACGGCCAGTGGTCTTCGCCCACTTACGCGGAAATCAATGGCCAAGCGCAGGTGATTTTCGGCGGCGGCGATGGCTGGGTTTATAGTTTTGACCCTGCTGGTGACGGGAAGGGTGGTCCGAAACTGCTATGGCGATTTGACGCGAATCCCAAGGAATCGAAATGGGAACTTATGGGCAAGGGAACGCGGAATAACATCATCGCAACACCCGTTGTGTACGAAGGGAACGTTTACGTTGCCGTCGGCCAAGACCCAGAACACGGCGAGGGCGTCGGTCATCTTTGGTGCATCGACCCCAATAAAGAAGGCGATGTTAGTCCCGAGTTGGCTTACAACTCGGAGGACCCCGACAAGATCATCCCTCACAAACGCGTGCAAGCGGTGATCCCTGAGGAGGGAGACTTCGCTCGACCGAACCCTAACAGCGCGGTGATCTGGCACTATGAAGGGTTCGACAAGAACGGCGACGGCGAACTTGAATTCGGAGAGACCATGCACCGCAGTTGCGGTACGGTCGCCATCAAGGACGACGTCCTCTACATCGCCGACTTTAGTGGCCTGTTCCACTGCCTCGACGCCAAGACTGGCAAGTTCAATTGGAACTACGACATGCTCTCAGCGGCTTGGGGCTCGCCATTGATCGTTGACGGCAAGGTCTTCATTGGCGACGAGGATGGCGAGATGGCAATCTTCAATCATTCAGCCGACCCCAAAAAAGCCATGAAGCCCGAGTACGAAGATGACCCTGAGAGCGAGATGGTTCCGTTCTACGGGCAACCTTACATGGGGGCAACGGTTTACAGCACACCGATTGTTTCTGGCGGAGTGCTGTACATAAGCAGTCAGTCGCATCTGTTCGCGATTGAAGCTGATCAAGAGTAGCGATGCCAAAGTTAGCCACGGATCGCACGGATGACACAAATTTGAAGAACAGAAGGCACGATTTCCATCCGTGTTCTCCGTGCAATCCGTGGCCTAATGTTTACGTTATCAGCTTGAAGACTATCCGCTGAAGTAAACATACGCCCCGATAATCGCGGCAACTACCGTTGCCGAGGCAACCACATCGAGCCCGCTCCAACTTGCGCGCGTTTTCGAGAGGTCTTCTTCCGAGACTTCGCCGTAGGTCAGGCCTTTTATCTGCTGGTAATTGGGAGCTGCCGTGAGCCAACTGACGATCGCCATGACGGCTGCGCTCACCAGAAAGATCAGCAGGCTGAAATACTGGAAGTACATGTTGTTGATGACATAGTTCAGGCTTCCTGGTGCATAACCGTCTTCGTAGCCTTTCCAGCCGAGGCTCACGGGGGTGTCGATAGCCAGCCGCCATAGGCCCAGAGCAAAGCCAACGATCAAAGCGGCTAGGCAGCCTTTCGAGTTTGCCCTGCGAAAGAAGATGCCGCCGAAGAATACGACGAAGATCGGCGGGGCAAGATACGCTTGAACGCTTTGTAGATATCCGTAGAGGCCCGACTGGTTGGCGATTACCGGCACCCAAGCCAATCCGAGAGCAACCATCACTGCCGTCGCGACACGGCCGATCCACACGAGTTGGCTCTGCGTGGCATCGGGGCGCAGCTTGCTATAGAGGTCAATGGTAAACAACGTCGAGCAGGCATTGAAGACACCCGCGAGCGAACTCATCAACGCTGAAAGCAGCCCGGCAACGACAATGCCGCGGATGCCGGCAGGCAGGACATTCATCACCATCATCGGGAAGGCCGCTTGGGCTTCGCCCCGCACGACTTGGCCGCTCTCATCGATCAAAACATCAAGTCCGGCGGTTTCGCCCTGTTTGGCCAGTGCAAAGCAGATCATCCCTGGGATGATGAAAATGAAGACCGGCAGCAGCTTTAGAAAGGCCGCGAAGATACTCCCACGGCGGGCCTGCGTTTCGTTGCGGGCACCCAAGACCCGCTGAACGATGTATTGGTCGGTACACCAATACCAGAGACCAATGATCGGTGCGCAGAACAGCATGCCGACCCAAGGGTAAACACCTCGATCGCCATAGATGGATTGCGAAGGTGAATTGTCGAAGTACCAAGCCGCACGGGTCTCTTCGCGAACGGGCTCCCAGGTCGCTTCGACCTCCTCAGGCATCATTGGCTGCCAGAGGTTGAACATCTCGCTACCGCAGACTTCGCGCAGTTTCGACCAGCCGCCGAGTTCCTGTAAACCGTAGTACGTGACGAGAACCGAGCCGAGAATCAGCACCAAGGTTTGCACGGCTTCCGTATAGGCGACAGCGCGGAACCCACCCAAGACGGTGTAAAGGCCAGTCATCAGGATCACGAGGATCGAGCCGACCCAGAAGCTATCGATGTTCAGCTCGCCAACGGTGAAACCGAAATCCGGCAGGAGGGTGCGAAACACGATTCCCCCGGCGAAGATGCCCACGGCAATTTTCGTTAGCACGTATGCGACTAACGAGATCACCGAAAGCATCCAACGCGAGGTCGCGGAGAAACGCTTTTCTAAGAACTCCGGCATCGTGAATACTTGCGACCGCATGTAGAACGGCACAAGGATCCAGCCTAGCACCAGCAAACACCACGCATGAAGCTCGTAATGCGCGAAGATCACACCATCAGTAGCCCCCGAGCCAGCTAGGCCAACGAGATGCTCAGAGCCGATGTTCGAAGCGAAGATCGACGCTCCGACGATGAACCAACCTAGGTGCCGACCTGCAAGAAAGTAATCGTCAGTGGTATCCTTGCTTTGACGAATGACCCACCAAGCTAGCAGGCCGAGCAAAGCAAAGTAGCCACCGATAACCAGCCAGTCGAGCGTTTCCAGCGATTGCATGAGTGCCGCCTAACTTCAAGAAGAGGTTGTTCGTTGAAGTGGCAGTGTACTGAAAAACTCAGTAAGTGCGAATCGGCTAGTGAAGGCCAGCGAAATCCAGCGAGCTAGCCCTTCTTCGCAGCTCGCTCGCGACGGCCGGGACGGTTTTTTCGCTTACGCGAACCGTTCTTGCTGCCTTCGGCAGTTTTGTTTTTCTTGCCTTTGAAGTTCGCGGGAGGTTCCGTGCTCCCTTTCCGGCGGCGCGGCTTGGTCTTCGTGGTCGAACTTGATTCGTTCTTCTCACCTTTGTCGTTAACGTCGGTTCGTGGAGCGTATCGCTTCTTCTTGGCGCCCAGGTTGTCGTTCTTACCGTCGTTGCTCGCGGGCCGCCGTTTTCCTCCGCCGAAGCGTTTTCCACCACCGCGTTTAGGAGGGCCATTTCCCCGACTTCTTTGTCCTCGCTTAGCGGGTGCCGTGATGGGATCGGTCGGTTCAAATCCTTCGATGCTCGGCTCGACAGGGATCGTTCGCTTGGTGAGCCTTTCGATTTGCTTCAGCAAACCTCGTTCGTCACCGGCACAAAACGAAACGGCCACGCCCTCGGCACCGGCTCGGGCTGTGCGGCCAATCCGATGGACGTAGACTTCGGGTGTTTCGGGAAGGTCGTAGTTCACCACATGCGAAACGCTATCGATGTCCAGCCCGCGAGCAGCGATGTCCGTGGCGATCAGCACCGGCGGATTGTTGCTCTTGAATTGGGCGAGCGCGCGATTACGCGCTCCTTGACTCTTGTCACCGTGGATAGCGGCAGCACGATGGCCATCTTTGCGTAGCCGCTTGACCAGTTTGTCCGCACCATGTTTTGTGCGACTGAACACAAGCGTTCTTCCTCGCGGCGTTTCGGTGAGGAAGTGAGCTAGGAACTCGGGCTTACGGCGTTTATCAACCAAGTGCACCGATTGCTCGATCCGGTCTGCCGGCTTCGAGTTTGGGGCAACTTGTATCGATTCTGGCTTCTTGAGCCACTGTTGAGCCAGCTTGCGAATCTCTCCAGGCATGGTGGCCGAAAACATCAACGTTTGCCGCTTCTCAGGAACCTTGGCGACAATGCGTTTGAGGTCCGGCAAGAAACCCATGTCGAGCATCTGATCGGCTTCATCAAAGACGAGGATCTCGATTTTCGAGAGATCAATGTGGCCTTGGTTCATCAGATCGAGCAACCGGCCAGGTGTGGCGACCAACGCATCGACGCCGTGCCGAAGGGCCTTCACTTGTGCATGTTGTCCGACACCGCCATAGACGACCGTCTGTCGAAGCGGCGTATATCTGCCATACTTCTTTAAGCTCTCTTCAATCTGGGCGGCCAATTCTCGTGTCGGTGAAAGTACTAGAGCTCGTAGCGTGCGGGGCTTGGGCTTCCCGCCGCGTGGGCGTTTCTGTTTATTTTTCGGATCGCGCCGCGGACCTGACTGTGATTTTGGCGGCAGGTTTTGCAGTAGGCGATCAAGCATCGGCAAAGTAAAAGCCGCTGTCTTGCCGGTGCCCGTTTGGGCGCAACCGATGAGGTCTTTGCCAGCCAGAACAACCGGGATCGCTGCGGCTTGGATCGGCGTTGCCGTCTCGTAGCCGAGCTCGCTGGTCGCCCGCAGGAAAGGCTCTGCCAGTCCAAGTTGAGTGAAATCCTGTGAGGTTGCTTCTGAGGGAGCGTCTTTCAATGTCACTAATCTATTTCTTTCGTGTTGCGATGACATCCGCCTGCCGTGGTCCAAGCCGCTAGACGAACGCCTAGTGACAGACCCTTAGCGACAGAGGTCACCCGAGAGCTTCGTGGGGTTCGAAGCTGATGCCAAATTGCCGACCTTATTCTTCTGGCTAACTCGCGAACGTCACGAGAGACGAAGAATCAACGCAAGCCAATCAATCTGGCTGGCGGCGGTCGCAAGGGGCAAGAAAATCAGTCGCGGTCGAGAGTCAGAAAGCCTGCCTTCCTAATCCTAGCAGATTGGAGGCGGCGAACCGCTTGCTTCGAGCTTCGAATGAACACAACCGTTGTGCCAGTCAGATTGCCGCAGTAATTGTCAGAACTACGCTGCTTGGCCGGAAGGTCTCACACCTTTGTATGACCTACAGGATAGCAGGCCAGACGTCGTGGGCAAGTCGAAATTGGACAAAGGCATGTGTTCCTAGCACCTCGAACTTCTTGTCATTCCGAAGGGAGGCTCGCCGACCGAGGAATCTGGGCTCAACTAGAGTGCGTTCCCGATTTCTCCGGTGCCGAGACACCTGTCGAAATGACACGAAGTGCGGAGTCGTGGTCAAGTCGTCCTAGGCTTTGATTTTATGGATAACTATTGATCCTAAACGCCTCGCCAGCTAGCTTGTCGAGCACCAACCTTATCTTTTCTAGCGATTTTGCAGCCAGTTCTGGGCGGAAACAGCATCGAATGGAAATCCTTCAACAAGCATTCGAGAAGGAAGCTTTTTTGCTCGACGTCGAGGCTTTCGACGTCGAGCAGGTCATCGAGAAGACCATTGATGGTTTAATCGCCAAAGGGCTCCTTACCGAGGAGGTTCGCGACGAGGTTGCTGCTGGGCTGATCAAAAGGGAGCAGCAGTCCTCGACGGCAATCGGTCATGCGGTGGCCGTACCGCATTGCTACCTCGACTGTTTAACCGACCCGATGGTCGTTTTTGTGCGGCTCGACCACGCGCTGAACCTTGGTGCACCTGACGGGATTCCGACGCGTTACTTTTTCACACTGCTCGGACCGAAAGAAGCAACCGCGGAGCATCTTGATACACTGGCCACGATCGCGCGGGCGACTTCAGATGGTGAGTTCCGCTACGATCTGCGCCGAGCCCGCAATCAAAACGATCTGCTGGAGTCGCTTACCCGATTCGACCAGCGTAGCTCCCAAGTCGTCGTTACCCTGCGAGACCCGGCAGAGGCACTCATCCATTCGGGGCAACTCTTTGGCGGTATCAAGCAAGATATCGCTCGTCGGCTGCCGCACTATCTGAGCGACTTTGTCGACGGCTTCAATTTCAAAACCCTCTCAGCGATCATCTTTCTGTTCTTCGCGTGCCTGGCTCCGTGCATTACTTTCGGTGGCCTGATGGGCGCTGCGACCAACAACGACATTGGCGTCGTGGAAATGCTGCTCGCGACCGCCATCTGCGGCACGGTCTATGCCTTCGTGGCAGGGCAACCCATGATCATTCTCGGCGGGATCGGGGCGCTCTATCTCTTCACAGCAATCCTCTACCAACTGTGCACTGATATGGAGCTGCCATTCTTGGCAACCTATGCCTGGGTTGGTTTCTGGACTTCTTTGCTGCTGATCTTGCTTGCTGTTTTCGAAGCGAGCGTGCTCATGCGGTATTTCACACGGTTTACCGATGAGATCTTCGCGGGTCTTATGTCCGTACTGTTTATCTATGAAGCGGTCCGAGCAATCGTCGGTCGTTTTAGAGTGAGCTTTGCAGCCGAGGAAGATAACCACGACGCCGCGTTCCTGACGTTGGTACTTGCGATCGGCACATTCTATATCGCGATGAATCTGTCTCGCTTTCGAAGTAGCCGCTATCTAGCGCCCTGGATGCGCGAATTCCTGTCAGACTTTGGCCCCACAATCGCATTGGGTTCCATGACGATTGTCGCAATAGCCATCATGGACGAAGTGAAGCCCGACATGCTCCAGCCGCCTGAGAAGTTTACCGGTACGACATCAGGGCGGGCCCTATTAGTGGATCCCTTTGTCGGCCCGAAATGGTCGTGGTTTGCTGCGCTGGTCCCTGCGCTCCTGGCGACTCTTCTGATTGTGCTTTCGCACAATATTACTGGCCGCCTGTTGAACAGTCCCGATAATCGGCTCCACAAAGGGGCCGCGTATCACTGGGATCTTGCAGTGGTCGGGATTTTGGTGGGCGTCTGTTCGCTGTTCGGTTGGCCGTGGTTTGTCGCCGCCACGGTCCGGACGCTCGCTCATGTGCGTTCACTGGCGACCTTTGAAGGTTCGGTTTCCACGGGAGGTGAACGCAGCCAACGGGTGATTCACGTTCAAGAGACACGTATGACGGGCCTAGTCGTTCATCTGCTGATCGGCACCTCGCTCGCACTTCTCTCCTGGTTGGAATACGTGCCGCTGGCAGTCCTCTACGGTGTGTTCCTTTACATGGGCGTGGTGTCGTTGGGTGGGAACCAGTTATTCGAACGGTTGCTGCTGCTGTTTGTTGAGCCCTCGCTCTACCCCCGCACGCACTACATGCGACAAGCACCCGTCAAAGTGATTCACAAGTTTACCGCCATTCAGCTCATCTGCTTTGTCGCCTTGACGGTGATCAGTCTCGCACCGTTTCCGACGCTGCAACTTCTGTTTCCTCTGTTCATCGCTCTCCTCGTACCCTTCCGTTTGTACTTGGGACGATTCTTTCAGAAGCAGCATCTAGACGCGTTGGACGCGGAGGAGACACCGGGAGAAGAAGAGGATCACTGGTCGGGGTAGTAGAGAGTGCTGCGGGCGGCTGCGAGATACGCATGAGCCAAGTTTTTGATTCGTGCATCCACAAAATTACCGCGAAGCGATTACGCAACATAGCCCAGGGTTCGATCATCACGAGCCCCAGCGAGTGTGATCGTACCCTGGGTTAATGGGTCCAAACAAACATCGACCGAGCAAGATGCCATGAGTACCGAAGAACTCAGCCGAGGTCGAAATCGAAACGGCATGCCTCGGCTCTTTGCGACCTCGCTTTGGTGCCGCCGGTTGTCTTGCCTTTCCGCTCGGTCGCTTCTTTGCGGTCGCTTGTTTTCCCAGGTTAGGTCAAAGCTCGCTGGGGCTCGCTATTGACCAACCCTGGGCTATGGGATGAAACGCCTTCGGCGTAATTATCGCAATCGCCGCTACCCCAGTGCTGGCTCGAACGACATCCGAGTTTGCCGTACCGGTACGCTCACCTCTTCCCGGCACCCGCGGCACATCAACAGGACGTACAGACTCGGCGCGAAGATGAGCGCCATGATCGTGGCCCCGCTTACGCCGCCGGCAATGGTTGTCGCTAGGGGCGGCCAGAAGCCGCCGCCGCCAATGATTAACGGTAAGAAACCGGCAATCGTCGTGAAGGTTGTAGAGAGCACATGACGCGTCGCGCGGACGACCACATCGCGCACCGCAGCCGGATCGCCAGTGGCGGCCTGTTCATCTTCTCGCAGGGCGGCGAGCACGACGATCGTGTCGTTGATCGCCACACCGATGAGGCCCATCGTGCCGACGATACCCATGAATCCAAACGGGTATTGGAACAGCGCAAGTGCCCCCAGGCTTAAGCCCACTGAGAGCATCGCGACCACGCCGATGATGCCCGCCATGCGAAAGCTACCAAAGCTGAGCACCAGGGTCGCCACCATCATCACACCAAGCACGCCGACGCTGGAGAGCAGGTTGCCGATGGCGTCGTCACGCTTCGAGGCTTCACCGCCGAATTCATAGCGGTAACCTGCGGGGAGTTCAAAGTCAGAATCGGCGAGCCGTTGTTGGAAATCCGCCAAGACGCCCGCGGGCAGTTCTTCCGCCGTGATGTAGGCCTGCACTTCGTTCATGCGAATCGTGTTAAAGTGCGGGATGACGGAGACTTCGGGCTTGAGGTTGATCTCAGCGATTGAAGAGAGGGGGATCCGTGCCGCTGAAGCGGCACGGCCATTTTGGTCTGGAGACTGGGGGCCCGCCGAAAGTAAGTCCAGCGAACCGACGGTGCTGAGTTGCCCGCGCTTTTCATTCTGAATTCGCACGCGCACAGGCAGCTCTTCGGTTGCTTCCAAGAGCGATCCGCCGATGGCCCCTTCGAGCGAGGCGTCTAGCTGGCGTGCGATCGTTGCGTTGTCGAGGCCCGCGAGGCGTGCTTGCTCTTCGTCGACATCAATCGCCAATTTCGGCAGAGCCTCGGCGAGGCTGGCGGTGGTGTGAATCACCTCGGGGGTTTCGGAGAGGACCGCACGAACTTCGTCGCCTAACTCACGCAGGACGTCTAAGTCTGGGCCGTAGAGCCGCAATTCAATCGGCGCTTCATACGGCGGTCCTTGGGCAAGCTGACGGACAAGAAAACGTGCCTCGGGGAACGCATCACTCAGCTCTGTTTGCAGCGAGCGAATCAGCTCGCCAACGCCCTCGGCACTCTCAGCCTGCACCAAGGCTTGAGCGTATTGCGGCGTGCCTTTCTTGTTGGAAAGCATGTTGTAGTAGAACGGTGGAGCGCTTTCGCCGATGAACCACTCGACCGCTTTGATCGACTTGTTCTTCAGCAAAATATCACGCGCTGCGAGTGCTGTTTCGGCGGTGTAACCAATCGAAGCCTGGGAAGGGAGCGTCAATTGGATCTGGAACTGATTGCGGTCCGCTGGTGGGAAGAACTGGTCGGTGAGAGTGCTGGCAGCAATGAATCCAGCAATCGGCAGGAACATTCCCAATGCTACGCCGATCAGTGGGCGATGAAAAACAGAGTCGAGCATGCCGCGATACAAAGTGGTAAGGCCAGCGTTGGAGAAGCCGCTCGACCACCAGTGACGCTTGCGTGTTTTTTCGGTCGTTTCGCTTTCGTCGCGACTCATTAGGGCCATCAATGAAGGAGTCACCGTCATCGCCAGCAGAAACGAACTGGCGACGGCCAGGATCACGCTCGTGGCGATCGACCCGACGAATTCTCCCGCAGGGCCAGGCATGAGCGAAATCGGCGCGAAGGAGAGCGCCGTCGTCACGGTCGAACCAAGCAATGGAACGGCTAAGTGCTTCACGCTACCAGCAACGGCGCTGCCTGGCTTTTCGCCAGCGGTAATCCGCTCGCGCACTTCATCGACCATCACAATCGCATTGTCGATCAGCAGTCCCAGTGCGATGATCAGTCCCGTGATCGACATCTGGTGCATCGGGACGCCCATCAATCGCATCCCGGCAAGCACCATGAGCGACGCAAGGGGTAACGCGGTTCCCACGACGATGGCACTTCGCCAACCCATCATGAACCAGACAACCACAATCACCGCGGTCGCTCCGACAACGAGGTTCCCCAAAAGGGTTGTCAGACGCGTTTCCACGTAGCGGTTTTGTTCGAACAACACCTTC
This sequence comes from Lacipirellulaceae bacterium, assembly GCA_040218535.1. Taxonomy (NCBI): domain Bacteria; kingdom Pseudomonadati; phylum Planctomycetota; class Planctomycetia; order Pirellulales; family Lacipirellulaceae; species Lacipirellulaceae bacterium. The sequence continues at coordinate 1,378,692 of JAVJRG010000012.1, forward strand.
AAGCGGACACCACTGGGCAGCGAGGATTCAAACTCGGCAAGCGTCTCCTTCAATGAATCTGTCCAGTGGTCGACACGTTTCTCTTCTTTCACGAGCGAGCCCAATGCGACCGCCGGTTTTCCATCGACGATGGCAAGCGAGCTTTGCGGCTCAGCAAACGCTTTGGAGACCTCGGCGATATCTCCCAAGGCAACGAATCGACCGGCTCCTTGAGTGCTTCGATTGTCGACGGCAATGGGCAGGCTCCGAACACGCTCGACCGAGTCGATTTCCGCATCGACTTCGAAAACAAGATTGCGAGTCTCTGAACGCAACAGGCCGGCGGAGACTTTCGCATCGCTGGCGGCGACGAGTTGAGCCACTTGCTCAACGGTTAAGCCGAGCGTCGACAGTTCGTCCTGTCGTATTTCGACGACAATCTCTTCGCGCGGATCGCCAAAGGTATCGACTTCGCGGGTGCCATTAATCGCTCTTAGGCGATCCTCCAATGCCTCGGCCTGACGTCGAAGGATTGCGTAGCTGGGCTCCTCGGGGAGGTCCCAAACGAGTGCAACGATGGAAGCGTATGCGGTAACCTCGAGTAAATCGAAGTCAGGGTCACTTGCTCCAGTTGGTAGTAGGGGCGTCGCGTCGTCGATTTTGTCTCGCACGCGAGACCAGACTTCATCGACAGCGTAGACGTTGTCCTTCAGTTCGATCGTGACGGTCGAAATGCCGCTGAGGCTGGAAGAACGCAGTTCTTTGATCTCTTCGATTTCCTGCAGCTCGGTTTCGAGCTTTTCGGTAACGAGGGCTTCAACACGTTCCGCACTCGCCCCAGGAAACTGCGTATTGATGATCGCCGCCCGCTGTGAAAGCACGGGATCTTCCATCCGCGGCAAAATGTAGTAGGACGAAAGTCCTGCCACCAAAATCAGACAGATCGCCAACATCAGCAAACGGCTGTTGTCGAAGAACAGACTGGCGAGCTGTCGATTTTCTTTGTCGGCGTCGTGCATTGTGAAGACTTTCTAGCGCTAATTTTGGCCACGGATCCACACGGATTTCACGGATGATTTTTCTAGACTTCTCATAGCCCGAAGTGTTAGTGAGGGAGAAAACTGATTAGTGGAATCCCTCGCTTGCGCTTCGTGCTGTGATTCTTAATCATCCGTGCAATCCGTGTTCATCCGTGGCAAAATTCAGGCTTGCACTTTCTTGTGGCTACTTTGCATTGGAGGGAGAATCAGTTTCGGGTAATTTTACGAGAGAAGCCGGATCGACGACGACTCGCTGACCGACGACCACACGATGCGTTCCGCTTGTCACGACTTGGTCGCCAGGGCGAAGTGTGCCGCGGACAAAACTGCGATCGTCGACGTTGTCGAGTAGTTCCACATCGCGGCGGGCGATTTTTCCTTGGCGGCTGCCGGCGGTCGACGTGCCCTCTTCGGCAGGTTCCACGACGAACACCGACCAAAGACCGCGAGTACTGCGTGAGAGGGCAGTCGTTGGAACCCAGTAGCCGTTCTTCTCGACGCGCTGCTCGGCCGCAAAGCGAAAGACCTGACCGGGCAAGGGTCCACTCTCGCCAGACCCGGCGTCTGCGACGAGATCGAGAATGACGTTCCGCGTTCGCGTGGTACGATCGACCTCAGGAGCCAAAGAACTGACTTCCGCTTGGACGGAATAACCGTCGACAAGCAGGGTATGCGTGCTGCCTTTCGAAAGTGTGGCGGCTGTGCTGGCTGGCAGTCCGACCCAGGCTTCGAGATGCGTGTCATCGACAATTTCTACGACAGGCGTGCCTGCTTGGATAACGATTCCCTCGTCAACCATCCGCGAAGCGATTCGGCCCGCATAGGGGGCACGAAGCAATGCATCTTCAGCATCGTGATCAAGGTCTTCGAGAAGCGCGTTGATCTGATCGAGCCGCGCTTGCTGTGCTGTTTTCTTTTCTTGACGCGTCCCGACGACAAGCTCTTCCAACTGCCGTTCGACCATGGTGACGCGTGCAGCGGCAGCCTCTGTTTCATGGAGGTACGTTTCGTACTCTTCCTGAGAAACGGAGGCCCCTTGAACAAGCTTCGCTCGCCGAGCTAGTTGCTTTTCCAAGACTTTCAATTGAGCCCGAAGTGTTTCAAGCTCGGCACGCTTAGCTGCGATCGTTTCTTTTCGCGGTCCGTTGACTAGTTCGAGCAGTATCGCTTCCGCCTCGAGACGCTGGGCTTTAAGATGTTCTCTGCGGGCTTCGATGTGCCGCGTGTCGAGTTTGCCAATGACTTGATCCGCTTCGACCCGATCCCCTTCGTCAACGGAAAGTTCAACGACCTCACCGCCGCGTTGAAAACCTAGCTGGCTGCGGCGGGATTCACGGAGGATACCCGTGTAGTCGCGCTGGCGAACATAGCTGTTGATCTGCTCGACGGTGAAAGTGCTAACCGGAAGCGGTGTGTTCGTCTCAATTTCTTCCGATTCCGCTGAGGCTGCTGTACTTCCCGCTTTGGTTGCTGCGAAAGCTCCGCCAACAGTCAGAGCGACCAAAGTTAAGAGGATCAAGTTGCGTTTCGTCAAAAATTGACGTTGCGTCAAATTCTTGGCAAAAAAAGAGTGTTCGGTGGCGGTGCTAGAACTCATCGGAAAATGCCTCTTCTCGGACCCGGTCCATCAAAGCTTGGTAGTCAACTTCATGCGAAAACGGACGCCAGCCATAGCCATCCAACATGAAGCTCTGATTATCTCTTAATGCCGCCACTGGTTCAGCGATGCCGTTGTCGCCCAGTGAATCGCTGGTTGCCATGATCGTGTACGCCCCGAAATTCAACGACCAGAGACCGAACACTAGGTCTTCAGGTGTCCGTCCTTCGGGCATTGTTAGGTCTCCATGAGCGAGTCCATCGCGAACAATGCCACTAATGATCTGCATGCAGCGAGATTCGCAGGACTGCATCATTTGTTGGCGTTCTTCGCTGGTTTTCTCCCAAATTGAGGCGGAACGAACGATCTGCTCCACGGCGAAATGAAGCGGAAACCGGTCTACAAACTCTTCAGCCGCCGCACCTACAGCAGCCATTCGCTCACGCGAATTACCGTTCCAAGTGGCTGCGACTTCAAACATCCGTAGGCGGGTTTCCAGCGCATCATTCGCCAAGGCGAGAATGATTTCTTCCTTGTTGCGGAAGTGCTGGTAGATCGTACCTTTGGAGTATTCCATTTCCGCGGCAATCCGGTCCATACTCAGACCGAGATAGCCCGACTCGCGCAACATTACGCGGGCAAGTTCGAGGATGCGAACTTCCCGCTCTTGTTTCTCGCGTTCTTTTCTTGTGAGGGTTGCGACCATGATTCAATTCTAACATCCTGTCGAAAATTGACAAGACGTCAATTATGCTTTTCGGCCTTTTCCATCCAGAACCTTAATGTGCCGTAAGTGCATTGTAGAGAACGCCTTATGGCGCCTGCGGCAGGCCTTTGGGGAATGCTAAGAGAGTTTTTACTGCTAATGCAACCGTTGGCCGGGCTTTGCACCCTCGTCGGGCGTCAGCAGATAAACCTCGCCGCCTCCGGGTCCGGCAGCAGCGACCATGCCTTCGCTGAGGCCGAACTTCATCTGACGCGGCTTCAAGTTGGCGACGCAGACGACGAGACGGCCGACGAGTTTCTCGGGTTCGTAAGCCGCTTTGATGCCGGCGAAGACTTGTTTGTAAACGCCCCCACCGAGGCTGAGCCGCAGTTTCAAGAGCTTACGTGCTTCGGGGACTTCTTCCGCCTCGACAATCCGCGCGACTCGAAGGTCGACCTTCATGAAGTCGTCGATAGTGCATTCTTCGGCCAGCGGTTCGTTGGCGAGTGCCTCGCCGCCATCTGCCCAAGGATCGGTAACGGTTTGATCGCCACCGGTCGCGGCATTCGCATCTTGTTCGTTTTCTTCTTTGCTTTCTTCAATCATGGCATTCACTTTCGATTCTTCGATACGCTGAAGCATGTGTTTGAACTTGTTGACGGGCGTTCCCACAAGTGGCTTCGATGCTTGATCCCAACTCACAATGGGCTCACCAAGTAATTCTCCCGTTTGCTCCGCCAACTTCGGCAGCACGGGAGCTAGGCAGATGACGATTTGTCGGAAAAGATTCAACGCGATCGTGCAGACGTCTTGCAGTCGCTGTGCGTTGTCGGGATCTTTGCGGAGTTCCCAAGGCTTATTCTCTTCGACAAACGGATTAGCCGCATCGGCGAGACTCATGATCAGCCGCATCGCTTGGCTGTAGTTACACGACTCGTACGCGGCAGCGATTTCTTCACCGAGCTTCACGCCGTTCTCGAAAAGCCCGCCATCGTCCGGATAGGTTTCAGAAAGGCCCGTCTTGGCCAGGAACTTCGCACTTCGGCTCGCTAGGTTGACGACCTTGCCGACGAGGTCGGTGTTGACTTTGGCGATAAACTCATTGAGCGAAAGATCGATGTCGTCGACTTTGCTGGAGAGTTTGGCAGCGTAAAAGTAACGTAAATAGGCGGGGTCGAGGTGATTCAGGTACGTCCGCGCTTTGATGAACGTGCCCTTGCTTTTGCTCATCTTCTCGCCATCGACGGTCAGGAATCCGTGGATGTGGACCTTCGTCGGCAGACTGAACCCGGCGGTCTTGAGCATGCCTGGCCAGAAAAGTGTGTGGAAGTAGGTGATGTCCTTGCCGATGAAGTGATGCACTTCGCAGTCGGGGCTCTTCCACCAGTCGTCGAAGTTCTCCCCAGTGCGATCGCACCACTGTTGGGTCGATGCCATGTAGCCGATCGGGGCGTCGAACCAGACATACCAGTAGTTGCCGGGGCTGTCAGGGATTTCGAAGCCGAAGTAGGGTGCAGGTCGCGAGATATCCCAATCACGCAACGGCTCGATCTTGCCCGCCTCGTCTTTGGCTTCGAGAAAGTGCCCTTTCAAATAGTTCGCGACTTCCGGCTGGAGGGCACCGCTGGATTGCGTCCAGTGGTTGAGGAACTCGTGCAACTGTTCCAACTCAATGAACAGGTGCAGTGCCGAGCGCACCTCCGGCGTCGCACCGCTGAGCGTGCTCACTGGATCGATCAGATCTGCGGGGCTGTAGGTCGAGCCGCATTTATCGCAATTATCGCCGTATTGCTCGGGCGAGTTGCACTTGGGGCAGGTTCCTTTGACGAACCGGTCCGCGAGGAACGTGTTCGCCTCGGGGTCAAACAATTGCTCGACTTTCTTCTCTTTGACGAGTCCCGCTTTGCGGATCGACGCCCAGATTTCGTGGCACTTTTGGCGATTCTCTTCGCTGTTCGTGCTGCCGTAATTGTCGAACTCGATGCCAAAATCCGCGAAGTCCTGCTCATGCTCGGCCTGCATTGCCGCGATCAGTTCTTCCTCGCTGCGGCCTTCTTGCTTGGCACGAATCATGATCGCCGTGCCATGCGTGTCGTCAGCGCACATGTAGCGGCAATCATTGCCACGCAGTTTTTGGAAGCGCACCCAGATGTCAGTCTGTAGGTACTCGACCAAGTGCCCGATATGGATCGAGCCGTTGGCGTATGGTAGGGCGGAGGTGACAAGGAGGCGGCGTTGGGTCATCTGCTAGCAGTGCTGGCGGTTGATTGGAATTTGAGACCGTATTGTATTTGAACCGCCAAGGACGCCAAGAGCGCCAACTTAGGAACCACAGATGGACACTGATAAACGCAGATAGGTCAAACGACGCCGCTCTGGAATCAAATGTCTTGCTTAAGATATCCGTGTGTATCTGTGTCCATCTGTGGTTTCAATATTCGCCTCGGCTAGCGAAAAATGCTAGCACTCTCGGCTGGTATTGCGGCTATGATGCATCTTGCCGACACTCCCGACCCGCGTTGGAAGAACTATCTCTTGGTGAAGAAGGAATCTCGCCAGAGAAGGTTCACCGGCGTTCCCGTGAGTTATTGATGCCCCGTAATTAAAGCCCCGTAATCCAACCGGCGCGATCGACCCAATGATCGCAACGTAGCCCGAACGTCCATGGAGGGACGCAATGGTTCGTTGTACTGCTTTTCTCTGCCTGCTTTTCTCAGCCGGCATCGTGCATGCCCAGGCGCAAAACCCGACGCCTGGCGTGACCTTGCTGCAATTCTCTTCACCAAGTTGCGGACCTTGTCGCTCGATGCGTCCCAAAGTGCGTCGCCTTCATCAGGCCGGTTACGCCGTGCGAGAAATCGACGTTACTCGTGAACCGCAACTTGCTGAGCGGTACCGCGTTCGAAGCCTGCCGACCTTTGTCACGGTTGTTGGCAATCGCGAAGAGGGTCGTCTCGTTGGAGCAACTTCGCAAGCGCAACTCCAGGAGATGATGCACAAGTCGTTGCGGATCGCTCAAGCAAGAACTGGAAACGCTCTGAGTGAGCGGTCGAGTAACCCAGAATTTGAATTGGTAGGCTCCCCACAACCATCGCGAACGGTGCCGCAGAATCGGATTGTCGACGTGAGTTCTCGGCAAGGGGATGCCGCCAACCAGGGGGCTACGGTTCAGCAACCGGCACAGACAAGGGAGAACTTAGGGGCGGCTAAGCCGCGAGCGGCTTGGCCACCTACTGCGTCGTCGCAGAATGCCAACGCCACGAGGATCAGTCCCGATCAACTGATCGCTGCCAGTGTTCGATTGACCGTTGAAGATCGCGATGGCCAGTCAACGGGAACCGGCACCGTTGTTGATTCGCGTGAGGGAGCCTCGCTAGTGCTGACTTGCGGACACATTTTTCGTAGCTCGGGTGGCAAGGGGCCGATCTCGGTGACCTTCTTTCAGTCCGGCCCGAACGGTGCCGTTGTGAAAGAAACATTGCCAGGTGAGCTGGTCGATTTCGATTTGGAACGCGACTTGGCATTAGTCAGCGTTTGGACGAAGAACCAAGTAACCGTTGCACCAATCGCCCCTCCAGCTGTACAAGTGACACGCGCCGATGCCGTGACCACCGTGGGTTGCAACGAAGGGGCCAACCCCACGGCAATCAACACCCAAGTGACCGCGATCAATCGCTACCAGGGAGCCCCCAACGTCGAGGCAGCAGGTGCGCCGATTGAAGGACGCTCCGGCGGGGGCATGTTCAACAGTGCTGGACAACTCGTGGGCGTTTGCTTTGCAGCAGATCATGAAGGGAATGAAGGGCTCTACGCGGCATTGGGTTCGATCTATGCGAAACTCGACGAGTTGAAACTCTCCAACGTTTATCGCAATCCCCGAGTTGGAAACATGGCTCAATTGAGCCAAGAGGAATCGACGCCGGTCGTACCGCCGACTCAAAACCAAGTTGCTGTTGCCGCGGCTCCAACGCCCCCGCTGACCATTCGCGGGCAGCAGCCGACGTCGACTTCAAGCTCTACGTCTCCAAACTCGATGACTCCCGATTGGCCGCCAAGGGAAGCGCCCGTTACGCCTGAGGTTGTCCAAGGCCCGGCTGCCAGCGCGACGCCTCTGTCGCAAGAAGAGCAGGCCGCTTTCGAGGAGATCCAGCGGCTTGGCGCCGATTCGGAAGTCGTCTGCATCATTCGGCCGAAGACGCCCGATGGGAAAAGCCAAGTGATCCGCTTGGAGAACGCTTCGCCGAGCTTCGTGTCGAAGCTTCGGGAACAGGCACCGCGGTAGCCCAGCTTCTCTTGGAACAAGAAAGCTAGCGCCCGTATAACCAGCACGACCGGTAGATGCCGATTCGCCCTCGTGGAATCCCTAGGGTCTACGCGAGACTTATGATTACAAAGCGCCTGTTTATTGGCGCGAAAATCGACACGTGGACAGTGAGCAAACTACCTTTAGAAGTGCAGAAAACTGCTCCAGCCACCTGGCTGCCATCGTGCCGTTTGTTTCTTGCGTTTGATGCTTCGTCGTGCTCACCTTCTTTTTTATCATTTCAGTGCTGAACCTTGCCCTCGGGTACGGGCTCGCTCTGTACTTGGGTAATCCGCTGGCGAGCAAACAGCCAGCACCCCAAATCGATGAGGAGAGGCCTGCGGTCGCTTCAGAGGAAGAGATTCACAAACTCCTTAACGATCAAGTTGAAGAGTCAGCCTCGGATGACCCTGCACAGGCTGAGCTTCCCGAGCCTACAGCAGTAGTTGAACCAACCCCGGCAGTTTCCGAAATCCCGATACAAGCTTCGCCAGTTGAGCCAATACCTCAAGCCTCAATAGAACAGGAACAAGAAGAGGTAACTGCTGAGGTTGCCAAGCCGCAGGCTTCTTTAGAACCACAGCCAGCCCCACCTACCGCTGAGGCCAACGGTGAGCCTGAGTTGACGGATGACCATGAGAAGAGCGAAGCGGAGACGCCTGCCCCTGATATCGCTGCTTGGCAAGAACAGCTTCGGGAGCAAGCCCAGAAGAATCAGGCGGGCGAATTAAATGACACTCTGTCGAGGCGAACGGGCACCATCGAAGAGCAGCAGCCGACTCTTGAGGAATTCGTGGGACGCCAGGACCAGGCGAACATTGAATCCTCCCAGGAGGCCAAAGTAGAGCCTGAAGCCACCGAGCCCGAAGCAGAGGTCTTGGCAGGGATCGAAGCTTTTCGGGACCAACTTTCGCAGAATCTCCCACAGCCGCTGGAGCCGCAGTCTGCTGAGCAACCATCAGCAGCAGACGCTGGCTCGTCAAAGCCAGCGATTCCTTCGGATTCACCCGCGACAGACTCTGGGGAGTCTGAGCCAGCGAACGAAGAGGCGACTCCAGAGGAAACCGTCTCGACGGAGGGTGAGGTCGAAAACGTAGATGCCGATGTAATGGCCGGTATCGATGCGTTCCGGCAGCAGCTTGCTGCCATGCGGGGCGAATGAAAGCGGAGTCGCTGTTAGGCAAGTTCGAAAACGGCCTCGATCTCAACAACCCAGCCACCGGGCAGCGAAGCTGCACCGAAAGCACTGCGTGCTGCCACGCCCTGCTCTTCGCCAAAAACGTCGCGCATCAATTCGCTGAAGCCATTGATGACGGCCGGTTGATCTTTGAAGTCAGCAGCGGTCTGCACGAGACCGACGGTTTTTACGAGCCTAGCAATTCGGTCGAGGCTACCGCAGTATTCGCGAAGCGATGCAAGCATCGCAAGCCCCGTCTGCCGCGCGGCTGCCTTAGCTGACTCAAGATCAATGTCGTCGCCGGCTCTCCCACAGGTTAGCGTGCCATCAGGCTGAAGTGGGCCATGCCCCGAGGTATAGAGCAGACCCTGGCATTCAACGACTGGTTTGTAGAGTCCAATTGCTTTAGGGGCGGGAGGAAGCGTTAGGTTTAACGCGCTGATGCGTGCTTCGTGACTCATGATAGATTCCTGATTGGGCTAAATATCGTAGACGTCCGACGGATCGAACTTGCGCTCGCCTTCAACTTTCCAATCGTCACTCTCGCGACGGCGAAAAAAACAACTGACATATCCCTCATGGCAGGCGGCACCTCCTACCTGTTCAACTTTTAGCAAGATCGTGTCGGCGTCGCAGTCGATGAAGACTTCCCGAACATGTTGAATGTTTCCGCTCTGCTCGCCTTTCTTCCAAAGCCGCTGACGGCTGCGACTGTAGTAGACAGCTTCTCCCTCAGCCAAAGTTTTCTCCCATGCCTCGCGGTTCATGTAGGCCAGCATAAGAACCGTGTTGGTTGCGTGGTCTTGCGCAATGACTGGTAAGAGTGTATTTGCATCTGTGAAGGCGGGCAGGTCAGACATCGCGTTGAACTTGTTGCAGGGTCGATTGGGTAAAGGTGATTCCGCCGAGCAAAATTCGTGCAATTGGACTAATCGGAGCGAAGCATACGGTCGGCTTATTGCGGAAGATTTTGCCTAGTGTCGTCAGTCGGCCTCACCGTTGACGATCCATGATACTACGGAGAAGCCGTTCGTGAAGCGTCGCGACTTCGTAAGAATCCTCCAGGCGAGCCTATCACAAACAAGGAGCTGCGATCGTGGACCATCCTGCAACCGTCGTTCTGCCGATTCACAATGGTGAACGGCGTATCCGATCGCTCATCTTCAAGATGCTGGAGATCGCGGAGACCCTTCAGTGCGACCTTCGGATCGTCATCGTCGATGATGGTTCAACCGACGAGACCTTTGAGACGGCTTGTGAGCTCTCAGTTGCTTATCCCCAAATAAGTGTGCTGCATCAGCCCGTACAACGAGGCTTAGGGCCCGCGCTGGATCGGGTACGCCGGATCGTGAATTCAGATCGCGTGATTGTGCATGATGGCGTTTCGCCTCTTGAGGTCAGCGAACTGGTTGCGATGCTCCGAGAGGACCAACGTGAAAAGGCTGTCGCCACGCCGCAGTCTGCTTCGGAAGCTCGCGGCTCGAGGCGATTTGCGTCGGTTACTGCTCTTCATGCGGCGATGGAACGCGCCCATCAGCCCCTTACGGCCTTCCGTTGGTTGGAGCTTGGTGACTACCTCTCGCCACGTCGGTTGACAACAGCACGTATTCCGCACGGGACGAAAGCGTTTGCAGTGAATGAAGGAGAGAAATCACCGATCACGACTCTCGAAAAAGTGTGATTGCTTTGTCAAAGAACTGGACACTTCAGGCTTCACAAAGTTCCTGTTCGAGAGCCGATGCTACGCTGACGGTAAACTCCTCTGAATTAAGCTAGTTACGGGCATTTCTTTTGGAAATATCAGAGAGAGATGTGCAAGTATCGATCGAGTAGCTGAAGCACCCGGTGGGAAGGAAAACCGCTACTTTTCACTTAGTTATCGATAAAATCGAAATCTAGTTGCCGTCTGGCGTTCGTAAGCCTACCATGTTGTTGGCGTCAAGAATTCTGTTGATGTTTCTGGGCCAGATAGCCTCAACAGACCCACACAGGGGAGACCCACAGCGGGGAGCGACGCCTTAGCCACTGCCATGGCATGATTCAACACGGCAAGTTGAGTTGGTCAGTGGTCGGAACAAAATGTCGACTTCTCACGAAAGCTTCGTCGAAGGTCGCGCTCATCTTTTCTTTTGCCAGCAACAGCACAACCGGAATCTAGTGTGAGGACTGTCGGAATTTCGTCGGTCCTCGAACAAGCTGAAGGGAGCGGGGCATGTTGGCATGTAGATGCTTACTAAGACAAGCAGAGGAGGCGCATCTTATCATGGAAATGACGAATTTCGGTTACGACCACACCTCCAATGGAAACACCCCGCTGCCAAGTCAAAGTTCTTTGGCGAGCGAGGATGCCATCCTGAAAGTGGTCGCTCCGCCGGCGGTAACGCATCGCTTGGCGGAAGTGAGACAGCAACAGGGCGTTTCAGTTCGTTCGGTGGCTCGGAAAATGGGCATCACGATGCAAGAGGTCCGTGCCCAAGAGGACCCGAGCAGTGACCTTCGCCTTTCTGATCTGTTGTGGTGGCAACAAGTGCTTGATGTTCCCTTGGCAGATTTGCTGGTCGACAACAACGCTCCGCTCTCGCCAACGGTGAATCAGCGGGCAAGTCTGCTACGCGTGATGAAAACCGCCAAGGCCTTGAGCGACAATGTGAAAGAGCCGAAAGCGAAACGCATGGCCGATATGCTTGTCGAACAGCTTGTTGAGGTGATGCCAGAACTCAAGGAAGTTTCTGCTTGGCATTCGGTGGGTCAGCGAAGAACTCAAGAAGAGATCGGCAGAATCGCTGAAAAAACGATTCCCGATAGCCTGTTTGGCGACTGAGGCGGCTTACGAGAATTGCGAAACGGTACGCCAAACTCTGTCGGCGAAAGATCGATTTCTGTTACGTGAAGCGTTGAAGCAGGTGGAAAGTGCCGCCCGTGCATTGTCTTGAAGGGAGTAGTTTCCCTTGGCTACTTTCGGAGGGGGTCATGGCGACGCGGGCTGGTGGGCGGTGCTTTCCATCGCATGTTGTTGCCTCTGACGACTGCGTTTAAGTAGGGCGACCGAATTTCGGAGCAGTGTCGCTGCCGCTAGGCAAGCCATGAGAGCTCCGACAAAGTGGGGCTCGAGAAAATACCACCAGCAGAGCCCCAGCAGCAAAACGATTATCTGCGAACCGCGTTGCCACTTCTGGGGCTCGACCGACTGGATGCTGAACCAAAGCTGGTCAACGTGTTTCCTGCCGTAGTAAAAGACGACCAGAAGGAAGCCCAAGGCGATCCAACGAGGAGTGCCTGGCCAGTCGCTCCGTTGAATCAGTAGAAGTCCGCTTGCGCCTTCGGAAACCAAGTGAACTGATCTGGTCGCGGACGCTTTAGAAACGAGGCCAGTCGTTGGCGATTCGGTTTCTACAACACCACTTGCCGTGACATTCCGCTCGACGTCATCCTCTGCGCTGAAGAGCGTTTGCAACTCTTCCCAAGTCTTGAGTCGTTCGACGGTATCTCTGACGCTCTCCGAATTCGTCCAGTTCTGAACGTTTTCGGAGGTCTCCTCACGAAGGCCCAAGACAGAATCTTCTAGCAGCTTCGAGATGCTTTCTTTCCAAGGCCTTAACCAATTGCGACTCTCCCAGGGATGAAGCTGTAAGGCGAGAGGAGTCGCTTGAGAGACAGCCGCGATGCGGGCGGCAATTCTTTGCTCGTGGAATTCCGTTGACTTAAGCTGCTGGGCGTTTGGGGCAATCTCATAGGTTCGCCCGGCCTGTCGAATTTGCCAGTGCATTTTTCTAAGCGGCAAATTGCGATTGGCCATTGTGATTTGAGGTGGCTGCAGACGAGGTGCTGGAGCATCGAGCACAACCATTTGGCGATAGGTGACGACAATCTCAACGGGCAAGTACGGCGGGCCAAATGTTACGAACTTGGATTCGACAGAGGTATTTGGCATCGCAAGAGATTGCCCGGCAACTTGAATACTGATGAGTTCCGCGTCCCGTGGAGCTTTCACCATGCAATTAGTAGCACGCCCAGGTTGCAGGAGAAAACGTGTCGTGCCGATCCAATCCCCGGTGGCATCTAAGACTCCATCGGTTTCGGCATAACGGATACGAGCTCGACGAAGTTCATTTGGGAAGATACGCTGCTCAGCAAGATAGTTCTCGTTCGTGACGATGAAGGATTGCCAATCAGTCAATCCCTTTGTGGCCTCACTCAATCGTGGACCTAACGGTTTTCGCCGCAAACCACTTAATTGCCAGGAGATCGATTTCTCGTTGACAATTGTCGGAATCACTAGAAATCGTTGCTCGATTTGTGCCTCAGCGAGGTCGATCTTAGGGGCCCGAATGCGATAGGCATTGGCATTAGCCAGGTCTCCGCGGACGATGAGCATTTGGTGATCGCCAGCTTTGAGGACGTCATTCAAAAGTATTTCGAATTGACGTAAGCCTTGAGCGTTCTGGCCGATCGGAACGACCTCAAAGAAGCCTCCCTCTTCACTGCGCGGAGTCCAATGTTGATCAGCTAGGATCGTGAGCCGATCTACCCTGCCCGAGATCACTCGTAGATCAACAGCGTATTCAGCCAACGATTCATCTCGCGAGACTGTAGCTGTCCGGGCGACAAACTGAGAATCGTTGGTAGAAATCCGCAACTTTGCCTCTGCGAGTTCAGCTGGGTTTAGTGAGTACTCGCCCAGATTCACCCTTGAGTTTGAGGTCATTCGGCGTTTTGAAACCGTGGTCGATTGAATCACTTCGCCACCGGAATCGAGAAGCTCAGCATGGATCTCCGAGCCTCGCGAAAGTTTGACAATGGGAGCGGGTTGCTCGGCATCGCGAATCTCGATCTTAGGGCAACTGAATTCACGCGACTTGGGATAGGTCAGAGTGCCCAATAAGCGGATCGTGCAAGGTTCTGAAAGCGGTTGTTTGAGGAAAAGATCGAGACGATTGGCCGAAGGGCGTGTCCAACGGAGAGGAATGTTGTTGTTCTCGTCGATGGAGATCTCAACGAGATCAACGACGAGTTCACTAGGTACGTTGAGTACGTGATGAAGTGATTGCAGGGAATCGATAAAGGTGGAGCGATATTCCAGGTCAGCGTGCCCGGCAGCGCAGTGGAGAGCCATCCTGGCGTCCAACATCACAAGTTGGCCACTGGGTCGTACCGAGACGGACCAATCTGGGTACTTGCTTTGCATTGCGTAGGCTAAATCGGGCTTCGGTGCGTTTTCGCTCCACAATGCACTGAATTCTTCCGGTGAAATCGGTCTCAACTTTTGGCGCCGACCCTCTCTGAAGCTTAGCTGTTCCGCTACCGATACCGCGAACAGTCTCCGAATGCGTTGGAGCCCTTTGATGTGAAGATACGGAAATGAGATCCGTCCAAGTGCAGGGCGGTCCAATTCAAACGAGATCTTAAGATCGAGTGGTAACGTGGAGCCTGCAGGTAACTGTAGTAGCGACTCCTCTCCACTTGCTTTCGGTAGAACTTCCAGGCTAGCTCCCTGTTGGTCCCAGACGGAATCGATTTGCATAATAGGGGAGTGGACCAGAGTCACCGTCTCAGGAAGATCCTCTCCGATGAGTCGCAGCTTCGCCTCGCCTGTGACTCGTTCAGGGGCAATGTCTAACCATTCGAATTGCTCGACACGCAACTTGGCAGAATCCGGCATTGCTTGGGAACTCCAAGCGAGGGCGAGCTGATCGCTTGCCCCCAATGTCGCTCTTATAAACTGGCCCTCACGGCGAGAATCGAGCCTCGTGGCACCTGGCAACGACAAATTCTTAAGTGCCTCTGGTTTAATGACTTCAAGTTGAGCTCCAGGAAATCTGGGGACGGATAAAGTGACTTCTGCCAGTTCATTGTGAAGCTCGACTTCGGGCGTCATCACCAGTCTTAGCTCATGGATGCCAGCCTCTTGTACTTGGAGTTGTAGGTTCTCTTGGTCCTTCGTCCAAACGGCCCGCAATGCTCCGCCGTTGAAGGAACTGTTCACGAGGTTCCAGTTTGCATCCTGCTTCTTCAGCGGCAATTTGACTGTAGTGCTTGTAAGATGTGTTCGGATGCGAAACGCCAGTACCGACTCGCCCGCAGAGATGCGTCCGTCCGCTTCACTGCGGTCAAGAACAATCGAGTATCTAGCGCCGAGCAACGCCCAGTCCGTGCCATTGTGCTCGCTTAGTTGGGCAGCACGTTGAAGACGCTGCAGTAGCGACTGGGGGACGTAGACCTCTCCTTCAGGCTCAAGTTCTCGCACTTCATAGGGGATGAGCACCGCCGGAGGCACTTCCGTTGCGCTGACCTTTCTTCCTTGATTAGCGAGGCTAGCAAATGTTGCAATAAAGATCACCGCGACTCGCAGGGCTTTCTTTTGGATTTCTGGGGGAGAGTCGTGGCGAAATAGTGTTCCTTGAAAAGCTGCTTGAACAATGACTCCTGAGAGGCAGCCGAGAAAAAGTGCCTGCAGCACGCTGATCGACATCGGAGGCAGAAGCAGACAGGCAGCACCCAGCCCGACGGCAATCATAAGCAAGAGTCGTGGCCTGTTGACGAGCAACCAGCAAGAAAAAAGTGCGGAGGCAAACCACGCAGCGCCCCAAAAGCTACTTCTCTGCTCTGGGAGCTGGACGGTTACAGGTGCTGGACGGGTCCCGAATTCGACAGTTGTCACTTGCGAAGTATGGAAGACTCCAGACACTTCGTTGGATTTGCTTGTCTTGGTTGTTTCCGGTTCTAAGAGCAATGGACCAAGGAGCCGCTGGAAAACATCTGGGCGAGATTCGTCGAGCCCGAGGCCCCCCGATCGATGAGATTCAACAACTTCGTAGCCAGGAGGTGTTCGCATGGTCCACCAGCCGTGGAGGGTCGGAAATGAAACACGCGGAAGACACGCTTCGAGTTGTTCGTCGTGCGATAGCGGTTTCGACTCGGCTTCGTACCGCAACTCGACCATGAAGTTCTGTTTCGGAGGTGTGGCAAAATGAAAGGCTCGGCCGGATGCTTGCTGAAAACGATCGCTCTCGAGGCTGATCACCTTTCCGTCAACTTCTGCTGAGAGCAACTGAGCCTCTTCAGGGAAGGTGAAGGCCACCTCGCCGACCGGATCCTTGCCAAGACGTTGCTCTAGCCGATAACTAACCGTACCCCGCAAGGCACCTGACGGCGCGTGTTCTGTGACCACGTTGACCTCAGAACAAACAATACTACGGTTCGGAGATCGCTTGCTCGACCCTACCACTCCCTCATTGCTCGCCGCTTGGTAGATAACTGGCAGCTTTCTCACGAGCAACGGACTCTCCTGGGGAAGGCGGTAGCAACCGAGCAGGGTGGCGTCTGTCGAATCCAATGACGGAGGGGTGACCGGTACGCTGCCGCTGGGATCGACTTGGTAATTCCCACCATTTCGGCTGCTGTTGGGAGACGCATCGAGGATGAGTGCCCAAGATTGCCACTGATTGGCAGAAGGTGAGTGGAAGCTATCGATCACCTGCCGCTCATCGACGATTTCGCGATGGTAATCCAGGCTGAGCGTGAACTCGCTTTCCATTGGATTTGCAAATTGAATTCGACAAGCCACGGGACGCGAGCGACGCCCTCTTCCTTCTGGAAGCGGTGATTCTGTTCCCGCTAACAGTTCTTCGACAACTAGATTCGCACTCTCGGATCCTAAAATCCATGAGGCTCGCCTGGGAAGTTCCTGAGAACTAACAACAATCAATTCGTTTAAAGGTCTTTCCTGCGGAGTCACCCGAAAATCGACCCGATAGTTGACCTTATTATTACTTATCGTTCCCTTGATCATTGCGTTTGATTCGTACGAGGGAGCCGACTGGCGAAGCTCGATGAAACGCTCGCCCTCCAGTGCTAGTAGATCGGTGATCAGGCGATTCGGATTGGGCTCTGCCCAAGTGAAGTCAGCGTCTAAATCCGCTGGTCCACTCGTAGGAGATGGGGAGCGCTTAAACTGAAGAGTCGTGCCAGAGAACCTGCCCGATTGAATTGCTAAAATATTCTCTGTAAGCCGATGATCGGGAAAGGAGAGCCAATTCAGTCTCTCCAAAGGCAGAGGAAGTGCCGAGGACTTCACTGTCCCACGTCCAAGAATCTTAAGAAGCACGGGTTCCTCGTTGCTTGGAGCGCGATGCAGCTGTATGCGTAGCTTGGGCGAACCGGTCGACTTATCGACATGCCAATGAGCTAGGTCCCCTGCCACCTCAGTCTGGACAGATTCGATGTCCCAACTTGGAAGTAGCTCCGCGTTAAGCCGAAAAGCGTTGGCTTGTGACGCTGATAGAGCGACTCGTACTTCTGAGTTCGAACGATTCTCGTCTATTTCGACAAGACTGACTTGTTCGATGAGAAACTGGCGACTGCGAGGAGCAACGCTTACCTCAAGAGAGGCTTGTTCGCTAAAGTATTGGAACTCGTACGCTTCAACGCGAGCATCCCGACTGTTCGAATTACCTGATTCAACCACATCGAATGTTTCAACGCTTATCAGACGAGCGTCCTCTGGCGAGAGAGATTGAAGTTCGAATCTGCGATCGAGCCGGACTACACAGCTCCCTTTTGTCCAACTCTCAAAGGGAACGATCAGCTTCGGTAACCGCCAAGCACGCCCATTGACTAGTTGGCTAGACGCTTTGACCACGATTTCATGGGTGGTCGAGTTATTCGGTAGCTCAATCATTAGTCGCTGCTTTATCTTTGCATCCCGACGCCAGGAAGCCGGCTGGCCATCGACTTGAATCTCGAGATGCCTGAATGAATCGGTGCTCAGCAAAGAAAGCGTACTGGCTTCGTCGACGCGCGCTATCTGGAAGGTTGCTTGGTAATCCAAGCCAATTGGACTCAAATGATAATCGTCGTGCTGGGAGACACGCAGGTTCCCTTGATCCAAACCTAGTTGTTCCTTTTCATCCGTAGCCCGAAAGAGATGTGTTGTGCTGGGGCGCAGATTGCAATACCAGACGCTCTCATCAACGGTCTTCTTCTCCAACTTGATCTTGGAGAGCGATTGAGAGGAGAGTTGGTAACCGGTAGGCAAGGCTAAGAAAAGCTCCTGGACAGCTGCATCGGAGAGACGAAATTTCCATGACGAACTCCCATCCTCGGTTGGGTCAGCAGCCAATCTCCACTTCAAGAGCAAGGTTCCACTGCGAGGAACCAGCAAGCCAAGTTGAGGCTGCCCGTCCGCTCGGGTCTTGCTCGGGATATGCCAACTGGCGACGATGGCCCGGCGTTCGGAATCTCCTTCCCACTGCGCATCGAGGATCGCGATGGCAGAGCAGGGAAGCAAGAGAAGTTGAGGTTGCTTCCCGTGGAGCCGGATTCTTAGCTCGGAAGTGCCCTCTAATTCGCCAAGCTCAGTTTGTTTGTCGACATTGACTCCTCCTCTTGCCCGATGGCTCGCGCTGACAACTTCAACGCGTTGTTTTCCACTAGTTGCACGCTGTGCGTCTTGAACAAGGTGATCGAAAGTTTCTCGGTCAATCGGCAAATACTTCTTTCCACCCGTCGGCCAAGATTCGGGGCGATTCTCGGGGACGTAGATGGTCCGAAACTCAACGCCCTGCCCTTTACCTTCAGTGGCCACTTGGGCGATCGCAGGGGCAATCCAAGAGCAGGAGAGCAGTGTCACGAAACCTAGAACTCGTGGCACCCCAAGTCGCTCTTTCGTGATAGGGTGCCGATTCTTGCCGAAGGTTAACGACATCATGACCCACCGCCGATGTTCGAAACGCCCGAAGCTGGAACTTCCGGCGTTAGTTTCTGGGCAATCGTCGCCGCGGGATCCAGGTTCTCAGGCTCGTTCCAGATTCCTGTAGATACGGTTTGGATATCGATCGATCCGTCGTTGTAAGCAGAACTCTGCAGGGCTGGCTCAACGGTTAGCCAACGTCGGAGCAAAGCTGTTGCGGCAACAAGTCCAGCGGCGACGATCACGAGCTGCGATGCTGCGAATGCCAAGTCGGGTTGGGTGAGGACAACAAGAATTAGAAGGCTACTCAAAACCAACCAGAACAGAGCACGCCGCCAGAGGGCGGTGTAGATCGAGAGAACCCCGAGAGCGAAGATGACAGCGACAGTCAGGCACTGAGGTATCAGTGCGGAGATAAAGTATCCCTCCACGAAAGAGGGTGCGGCTAGTGAACTGAATACATACTGGCTCGTTCCCACACCGGGCTCAATTGGTGCACGCAACGCGCCAGCCCACTGTTCGAGGTCGCTTTGGCTCTGCAAAGGTTGCCTCCCCCATCGCAAATTCCTCCAACCAAGTTGATATTCCCCGCTTATGTTTTTCGAACTCCCTGAGAGAACCAATGAACCAGGAGCGACGATGTGCCAATAAAAAGGAGCATTTGCGGACGTGTTGAGAATCTTCGGAATCCTTAGTTCCAAGCTTCGCCATCCGCTAGAAGCAGCCTGACGCATGATTCGCAATTCAATCGTATGCGGCAAAGCCTGGTCGGACTCAGGCAGATCGACGACCAAATTAGATCCGTCCAACTCAATCGAATCCTGCACTTGGCCATCAAGAGCAACTTCGAGTTGTTGATTGATCCAGGTTTCAGGTAGCGACAGAGTGACCTTTTGTCGGTTGGTCGTGATTCGATAAGCGAGACGATCTTGCTTCGTTCTGCCTGCAAGCCAAGTCTGCGCCCAAACCCGATCTAGTCGAAGTTTGCCCTTATCCCGGAAGAGTTTCTTGCCGATTTCGATCGGCAATGAGCTCGGCACTCCTGCGTACTCTACTTTGAGGGGATCCAGGCTTGCGGCTTTCGCTTCCACGGACGTCCATGCCGATCCATTGTTTCCAGTATCGATGGCGACGTACAAATCACCTACGTTGGAAATTCGAGCAATAGTGCTTTCTAAGGGTGCGAGAGGCTCAATGAGAGGTAGGTCGATCGAAGCACTAGAATTCGTAGGTCGAACGTCGCGCGGAATCGAGTACTGAATCTCGAGCAATCCTTCTCCCTTGAGCAGCCTTGGTAGTGCGATCTCTAACTTAATCTTCCTGGCATCGGTAAGCGGTGAATCTATCTCGGAAGAAGGGGCAGCGACGAATTCCTTAACCGCATCGGTTGCTAGTTCTTGACCATCCCAACGGAACCCAAGGGCTCCATTCTCCCACAGAGCTCTTGGAGCAATAACCCCAACCTGTTGTAGTGACTTGAAGCGAGCGAGATAGCCGAGGGATTGCTTCACGAGCACTTCCTCACTTCGAACACTCACGTCCAACTCTGAGGACACTTGGACTTCACCAGGACGATCCGTGACGCTGATTGCCAGCTCAGCTTGCGGTGAAAAGACAGCAAACTGCATCGCTGTCTCGGAAGAATCCTCAATGCCGTTTCGTCGGGTGGCCGTATTGCTGTCCAAAGCTTCGCTCTTGTTGGCGATGGCAATTCCCTTCGTCTCATCAAGCTGCGGTGTTACTTTCAGTGCACTTGCAGCTGTCATGGAAAGCTTGCCTGGGAGCGCAAAGGTTCCCAGGGGTTGGGGGAGCGAGAACCGATTCAGCCCGCGGGAAACTGGTCGACGCAAGGTGAAGCGAACCCTGGCTGTTTCTTCAGCCGGGCTTGCAAACGGAAGAATCAGTATTCCGTCGTTGTTAACATGCAGCCGACTACTTTCGACAAGTCCCCCTGACTCCACAGGTTCTTCGGTAAGTTCCCAATCCTTCAGGTCGATGCGAAGCGAAAAGAGCCTTGCTGCGGAGATCTCATATCCCAAATCGACAGCCAAAGTTGCGTCCTCATTCTCAATCGAAAGCTTGTATTGAGGACGGACTCTTATCCGCTCGATCCGCGGCTGAGTATGGGCCACAACTTCCCCTGAAGTCCCAGCGTACCGAAACGCCGCTGCGACTTCTGCCACGGAGAGTTCTTCGGGCAATTGGCTAGCGGCGATCTGTTCAACGGAGCCTGCGAGGTCATAGTAGCTTTGCAATCGATCACTGGTGGCAACACTAAGGAAGCCAGATTGTCGATGGATTCCTAAGATCCGAGGTACAGCCAACACCATCCTGTGAGAAGATCGATCTGATCGGACTGCTTTTATTGCGCTAAAGACGACGAGTGGAGGCTCAGACACCGGTGCTGGAAAGCGAATCTCGACGAGCGTTTCGCCTTGCTTCGGATTCTCCCGGCTAGGTTCCGTTTTCGCGGCACTCACTTTGCGGACACGATAAGATTCGTCGGAAACCTCCTCTGCAAGCTCAAAGCCAACTGGCAGTTCAATGCGGTAGCTTTCAATGGGTCGGCTATTCGTTGTCGCACTTATGAGGCAGTAGTAGCTAATCTCTTCAGGCGTCAGTTTGGCTCGGATGTTGAGTTCCGCTTCGATCTGACTTGGTTTGTTGCCTCCAGCAGAGACCGGCAGCCAGCTAATGTCTATGACTCCCGCGACGCCTGAAACCTCAAGGCGAGACCCGTTCTCGCGTCGTCGCTTCTTCGTAACCATTCGGACACTAGGAGCCATAATATCCAAGTCGGTCCCCGGAACCTCGATTTCGAGTTCGGACTTCGCCGCTTGTGGCAGATTGAGAGCGAACCTGCGAAGGTTCGCTAGATTTTCGACCGGCGTTGTGAATTTTATCTCAACGTTGAAGCGTCCATGCAATTGCTTGCTCAGCCAAAGTTCGTAGGCGTTTCGCTCCGCATTGAAGGTAACGGAGCTTTCGTTCGCTTCATTAGGAAAACGAACCTCCTCCAGCACCGCACCTCCTAGGTCAATCGGTACGCCAGTTCGTGATCGGCTCGACTTCACAATCGTCAGCTTCGCCAAGAGTTCGGCATGGTCGCCAACGACCTTGCCGCTGACCCTCAGCGATTCAATGATCGCTCCAGCGCTTTCTTCTGAATGCTGCAGGCCTTGATCTTTCAGAAAATCCTCATATCGATAGCCGATCACTCTTCGCAAGTTGCCGTCGGAATCGGGCAGATAAAAGACTGCCGGTTCGTCGGCGGGGGACATGAGAATTTGCCTGGGAAGACCCCTGTCCCTCGGCGACTTCGTAGGAGCAGATTCTCGCGTGTCGGATTTCTCAGGGGTACTGTTCACAGGAGGCGCTTCTGGCTCCTCCGAGCCAGAGTCGGCACGAGACCGGGAAGACTTCTCTTGGCCGTCGGCTTCTTGTGATACGGCCAGTGATCCCGTCGTCACCCATCCAATCAGCCAGCAGTAGACAAGGGCTAAGAACCCTTGAGCAGCGACCTTAGTAAAGGCTTTCGGTTTATGGCTTAGAAAGCGCAACACAGGGCTAGCCTAAGTGAATAGAGAATTAACCAGACAACAGGACGGGAACGAGTAGGCGTCGAGGAAAAGGCTCCGCCTCTGCCCAAATGAGTAGGAAGATTCCTCTTGCTGAATGGATCAGCTCAGAGGATTGCGAATCAGCCTAGACCCTATTGTAAACAACGCTTTTTACGCTCTAAATGCATCTTGGGTTCTTGCTCGGATCTCGGCAAACAATGTCCTGGATAAGTGAGTTAACCGTCATAAACGGACCGGATTTACCCCGAAAACCTCGGCTAATATCCACTCGTAGTCAGACTTAGGAGCGAGCGATGAAGTTCGCTAGTCGCGGCTGTGAAATAGCTGGCCTCAGCCAGGTCGAATTCTCCCCCCCGACTAGCTGTGACCGTGCCGCCAGCCTCCTTAACAAGCAGAGCTCCCGCAGCCGCGTCCCAAGGATGGATCTGGTGTGCCCAGTGAGCGTCTAACCTTCCACAAGCCACGTAAGATAGATTGAGCGCTGCCGAGCCAGTTCGTCGGACGGCTCGGCATCGTGTTGCGACATCGAGAAAAGACTTGAGATCAGGCGAATCGCGCGATAATTGTGGCGGAAAGCTAACCGCCACGAGCGATTTCTCAACGTTCTTCGCCTCACTTACCCGAATCGGCTCGCCATTGAGGGTGGCTCCTTCTCCTCGGCTGGCGGCGAACTTTTCGTTGAGTAGAGGATCAATGATCACGCCTGCCTGTAGCTCTCCGTCAGCGACCAGGCCAACCGATACCGCGAACAAAGGGAATTGATGCAGGTAATTGGTTGTGCCATCAAGAGGATCAATAACCCAGCAGAATGGTTCCGCCAGCAACTCGGCAGCCGGGGCCGACTTGGCGGCCGACTCTTCGCCCAGGATCGCGTGATCAGAGTAGTGGTGAGAAATAACCTGGCGAATAGCCTTCTCCGAGGCTAGATCAGCGTCGGTCACGAAGTCGCGACTCGCTTTTTCGCGAGCCCGGAAACGATTCCTCCATGCAAGTAGCTGCTCGGCCCCAGCTTGAGCCGCCAGATCGCAGATCGCTAATAATTCAGCCGGAGTTGGCATATTGCGAGAAATGGGGTGTTTGAGCCATCGGCAGCATACAGAAAGCCGCAATGACGTAAAACATTATGGGTTAGGTAATAACGACGAATGCTGCCAGAATTGTAGAGGAAATCTCGAAAAGTTTCTTGCTATGGCCGCTGAAAAAGCTGGACACGAGGGCAAAACCGGGTAGGATACGTAGTGAGCAGAAAAAGAGGATAGAGTGTTTTGCTCAGACGAGACCCGCTGCGATTTGCAGCAGGCGATTGCCTGATCTTCTTTATCCCCCCACAGCAGACATTCGGCCTCTTCTCTGTTCCGGCCCCGTCGCTTCACCTCGCGTGTTCGGCGGGGTTTTTTATTGCGCTGTATTCACCTGGCTTCTTAAAGCTTTTCATGCTGACTTCGTGCCAAGGAAATCATGGAAGAATCAATTTGGAAAATTGACGGAAATCAAACCACACTTCGGTTGCAAGGGTTTGCCGCAGGTCTTGATCTGAGCCGTTTTGATCTGGGTTTCACGAACTTAGAGATTGATGGTAGTAGTGCATCCGGCAAGATCCTTGGCGTCACAGTCGATAGCGGTGTTCCAGGTAGAACGGTGGACGATAGACGTAATGATGCACCGATGGAAGCCTATGTACGAGGTAGCCAGCTCGTAGCTACCTACGCGGCAACAGTCGATCGCCCCGTTGGCTTTCAGATTGAGTGGGAAGCTCAGTCTAGTGAGAGTGGCTTGGTGATACTCGACGTGATGATCTCGGTGCAAACTCCTCTGTTAGAAACTTATCCGGAAGTGACCGTCACCTCGGATTTGCGATGTCGAGAATTATCTTTCAACGCGAATGGCTCAACGACTGACGGCCTTGCTTTGCAAGATAAGGAGCTTCAATCCGAAGACTCAGGAATCTCTCTTGCGAGTTTATCTGAAGACGATTCGGAGGGTGGTCTCTTCTATTCAGAAATGGTTCACCCGACAGACTTTCTTTCGTGGCAAGGTCTCCCACAGGCAGACGGCGTCACTACCACCTGGAAACTCTGCGACCACTTCATGGAAAAGGGCGTCATTCGCCGATTACGAGCTCGTGGAATCTTGGTCCTTGATCGGACATGCTCTCGTGAATTCGCCTTGGAGCTTGCGCGAAAGGAATTCCGAAGACTTGAAGCAGAGCAGCCGCCGCTTACAGCTTAGCCGTGCATTCTACTAATTGGCGGACGTTGCCGCAGCTCTTTTGGCTGAACTTGCTTGAACCGAGTGGCCGTTTTTGCTGACTTCCGGCAGTGGCGACAGGTTGGTCAATTGACCTACGGGAATGATTTCCGCCAGGCCCGCGTCGGCCATCTCTTGGCCGCTTACGTAGCGGCCCGGATTGATCCACTTGTCCATCATTTCCAGGGAAACGCCAAACAAGTCAGCCAGCAGTGAGTCCATGTCTTTTTCAAGCGAACCAAAGTGGCGTGCCCATTCCGCTGCTTCGGCTAAGCCGACGTTTTCTTCGCTTTGCCAGCGCATGGGATGGAAGAGCAGCACACTGTAGGGTGTGACGAGGCGTCTCTGGCAGGCCGCAAAGGGCCACAGGGCCGCTGAGGAACATTCTCCCGTGACAATGCCGGTTGCGCGCAAGCCACGCAAGCGAATGAGCGTCATCAACGAGGTTGCGCAGTAGGGCGAGCCACCCGGCGAATCGAAGTAAATCGTGCACTCACCGCCCGGCTCGATATCCAATAATCGTTCGGTGAGTTCCGACTCATGTTCGGTCAGATCGCCAACGATCGCGATCTCTCGTCGTTCAGGTTTCTCAGTGTCGTGCGGATCTTGTTGCATTCGTAGCCCAACCACGGAAAAAATTCGTTCCCCCAACTGCAAACATTGTCTTCCATTGTAAAGAGAAATTCACAAATCGCCTAGCTTTCTGATTTCCTCCAGCTACTGCCTTTGAGAAGCTTTGCCGCTGGAAAAGCCCTATGTTTCAAGTGCGAATCCTCACCAAGGCCGAGAATTGTCGGCAATGCTGATTCTAGGAGATGGTAAGGCTCGTCCCGAACTTGCCGGTTGGAAGCACCGCCTAAGCCAGGTGCTCGCGTCGTGCTAGCCCTGCTGAACCAATATAGCCCGCGTCCCCTCCAAGCGTGGCGAACTCGATCGCGATCTTCCCGGGTAGGCTTTGAATCATCCGACGCGTTGCCTCGTCGCGAACGGCTTGCAGGAAACGCTCGCCTAGCGGGTGCCCTGCTCCGCCAAAGGTCACGCCCCCTCCAACTACCACGTTCTCGGGGTCGATCGTATGCACGACGGTCGCTATTCCGATTCCCAGATAGCGTGCTGTCTCCATTACAATATGGTCTGCAAGATCGTCTCCTGCCTCGGCTTCTTGAGCGAGTAGCAATGGCGTGAATTCCTCACCTTCATCCATACGCTTGCGAACGCTACTGGCGTCACCGGCAGCAAGTGCCTCGTGGACGCGGCGTTCGATCGCGTATGAACCACAATACGCTTCCAAAACCCCGGGCAAACCGATCGAAGCTTTGGGGGCGTCTTCGCTCGGGTCGATGATCAAATAGCCTAGCTCGGCTCCGCAACTATGGTTGCCTGCAATGAGATTTTCTTCAACGATGATCCCACCCCCGACCCCCGTGCCAAGGGTAAACATCACCATGCTGCGGTACTTCTCACCCGCTCCCCTCCAATACTCTCCGTAAGCGGCGGCGTTGGCGTCGTTGGCAAAGGTCACCGGCAAGTCGCACGCGGTGCTGACCAGTCCGCGGATGGGGCTGTTATGCCACTCAGGAAGATTGCCTGGATTGAGCAGCATCCCTGCTGGTACGTCCATTGGGCCGGGCGTTGCGAGTCCCGCACGCGCGAGGTCTGAGCGAACCGCGCCGGCTTCCACGATTAGTTCTTGCAGAGCTCTCCCGATGCGTATCGCCGCGTCCTCAGGTCCGTTTTTTGCCTCGGTGGCAATCGAACGAAAAACGAGCGTTCCGCCGTGGTTGTCGACGATGCCGAGCTTGATATTCGTGCCTCCCACGTCGATGCCGACGTATAAGGGGCCTTGGGCATCGTTTATAGAAATGAATGTTTTGGGGTCAGGCATAACTGGCTAGAGAGGCTTTCCATATCATTCGGTCAAGTTCAGAAACCGCTCATTGTAGCAACTCTTTTGAAGCGTGCGCCAACGCCTTCGGACAACCGCGCCCCAATCTACCACGTCCCCTGGCCAAGTAGCTCGGCATCAATCAGACTAAAAATTGCCGATCTGAATTTCGCCAATACGAGCAACCGTAGTCAGCAATCAACTGAAGTCGTCACTCCATGGGCTGCCTTGAAGACAAACCGAAGAAGTGGATTCTTCCCGGGAAATACGCGTGCGATAAGTGCTTCGCAACGCACGACAAGAAGGGCAAGCTTTGCAAGCCCATGAAGAATGAGAAACGCAAGAAGGACAAGAAGAAGTAGCAGGAACGTCCTACTTGCCGCCTCCCATGAGCTGCAATCGATAAGTCTTCGCCACAGTATGACCATCGCTGAAGGGCAGATCGAGAATCGCGTCCTTGCCTTCGAGGCGATAGACAAAGGGCTCGCCTGTTGAGGGGTTTTCCGGCACGGGGACGCATTTCACTTTCTCAAGTATTTCCGGGAACTGGCCTGTTTCAGCAGCGTGCATTCTGAGGGCTTCGATGAGCCGCATTGCTGCGATATCTCGAACCAACCTTGCTTCCGCTTTGCGGACCGCTTTGAGGGCAGGAAGGGCAACTTGTGCTAGGAGGGCACCGTAACTGTCGAGATTGCTTGGCCGGTTGTCTGTTTTGCCCTTATTCCAGTCAGCATGTTTGACCAGTTCGGGAAAAGGAAGCGTACTCCAAGTGGTGACATCGTCGAGTACACGGTGGTACTCCTGAGAAGCATCAACGAGGATTGCCTGTTCAGGAGGCATGACGCTTAGGTCCCATGCGGGCACGTTCTTCGTTTCCAGTCGACGTTTAGCAGCAGGGTAAACGTCGGCCATTTGATCGGTGTCAATTAGCTTTTGTAATGCAACCCGTAACGGTTCGTCGTTGTTCCCCAAAAGCTCCTGGAACTTGCCGAGGTCCTCGCGGAACTTTTGAAACTCAAGCCGCCAACGAGCCGCGTCGTACTGCTGTGCCTCAGGTGCTTGCAGAACCGGAAAGGAACGCAGGCCGAGTGACAGATCAAAGCGAATGGCATCACGCATGGGCACTGGCGGCTGGGGAAGTTCTGTTAATGGCCAGTACAGATTGGGTGACAAGGGAGAAGCCATTAATCGCACGATTTGTTCGTTCATCATGTTGAGTTCGGCGATGCCGATGAGCCGACAGACGAGCAGTTCAGGCTTGCTCATCGAGAGGGCGAACTCAGTGTGAAGCTTGATCGTTTCTAATGCTGTGTCATAGTCCCGAGTTGCGATTTGGTGACAGGCGAGCAGCGTGATGAACCGTGTGAGTTGTCGAGATTCTTGATGATCTTCGAGCGTGAAGTTGATGATCTCCACGCCCGTCATGTCATGGAGCTCGAACTGCCAATCACACTCGCTTCGCAAAGAGGCTTCTTGCAGTTGAGCCAGCATCCGGTCGAAGGGAAGCGTTTCGACAATCTCTCGTAGGGCTGGCTTGCCCAGATCGCGGTTGGCGAGACCTTCGAACAAATCGCTCGCGTCACGTCCATCGGGGCGACGGAATAAGAGCGGTTTGTGATCTCGCCAAGCTTGTTGCGACTCGTTAAGTGCCTTCAGAATAAAGGGCACGCAATTGCCTGACTTCTTCTCAACTTCCGGTTGCAACAAGCGATACTTCAATAAGGGTGTCGACGCAGCCGCGGGAGTCACCGTCAAGCGATAAGTCCACTTGTGGCCCTCTTCGGTTTTTTCTTCCGTGAAGTAGATGTCGGCGCTCGTGGGCCTTGAGGCAATGGTTGCCAGAGAGAAAGCAAGCAGTGATATGAAGGAGCGAGAGAACATGAAGCGGCTTTCATGTGGAATGGCAGTTGGACCCTTAAAGATCGCCTTCAAGCGGATTTTCACTCAGGATAAGCGAGAATCGAAGACTGAAAGCCGAGCCATTGGAAACCGAGCGTCGAGCAAGCTCGGCGGCTAACTCGCCAACGCTTTGCGCGCCTCACGCACCAGTTGTTCGGCCTCCGTCGGCGAATCCGCTAGTGCGGTGATATGCCCCATCTTCCGTCCTGGGCGAGGCTCTGCCTTGCCGTAAAGGTGGAGCCTCAGTTGCGGATGGGCGAGCACCGCCGTCCAGTTGGGCTCGCGACGGGAGCCGTCTTGGAACCACAGGTCACCCAGGAGGTTGGCCATGGCCGAGCAGGGGCCGATTCGATCAAACGAGCCCAGCGGTACGTTGCAGACCGCGCGGACTTGTTGCTCGAACTGAGAGCTGAGGCACGCTTCGATGGTCAAGTGGCCCGAGTTGTGCGGGCGGGGCGCTATTTCATTGACGAGGATTCTGCCGTCGGTCGTCAGGAAGAACTCGACGCAGATGAGGCCGATTGCGTCGAGCTGTTCAGCGACACTTCGAGCGATTTCAGCGGCTTCTGTGGCTAAGGCCGCGAGTGGCTCACTGGCTGAGGCTGCGGGAAGCGTGGTGACGTCGAGGATATGATTAGCGTGGTCGTTTTGCAGCGGGCCGCAAGTTTGGACTTCGCCGTTGGGATTGCGCGCCACGAGCATCGAGAACTCACATTCAAAATCGACCAAGCCTTCGAGAATCGCCGACTGGCGACCCATGGCTTCCCAGGCTGCGGCAAGTTCTTCGGACGTACTGACCCGCGATTGTCCCTTGCCGTCGTATCCCCAAGCGCTCGTCTTAATGATTGCTGGGAGACCGATCTGCTCGGCTGCAGCGGTAAGCTCTTCTTCGTTGGTGATGGGAGCGAACGGCGTGCAGGGAATTCCCGATTCACGCAGGAAGGTCTTCTCGCGGAGTCGCTCTTGCGTGGTATGCAGAACGTGAGCACTGGGCCTGACAAACGCGTGAGTTTCTGCCGTTTTGACGGTGGCGGAAGGAATGTTCTCGAACTCGAGCGTTACGACATCCACGCTTCGAGCGAATTCCGCGACAGCTTCAAGATCGTCGTACTCGGCGACCGTTTGCCACTGGGCAACACCGCCTGCGGGAGAAGGTTCTTTGAGGAGCCGGCTTTCAGGTGCAAACACGCGGACGCGATAGCCCATGCGTGTGGCGGTGTGCGCGAGCATGCGCCCCAGCTGGCCGCTGCCGAAGACGCCAATCGTGGCGCCGGGGAGGATTGACTTCTTGTCTTCACTCATGGGGCGAGTCCACTTATTCGGGCAGCTTTGTCTCACGTACTGTTTGAGTTTGCTTGTCCTGGTAGCTTTGCAGCTTCTCGCGGAGCTTCGGATCCGAGATCGCCAGGATTCGCACCGCCAACAGCCCGGCGTTCTTAGCCCCGGCGATACCGATGGCAAGCGTCCCCACCGGAACGCCCCCTGGCATTTGGGCAATCGAGAGCAGCGAGTCGAGCCCATTGAGTGCCTTGCTCTGCACCGGCACGCCCAGCACAGGCAGCGTAGTCATCGAGGCGACCATTCCCGGCAAGTGGGCCGCCCCGCCAGCTCCGGCGATGATCACCTGGAGATTTCTTTTCTCGGCTGCGGTGGCGTACTCGACCATCCACTGAGGCGTGCGATGCGCGGAAACGATCTCCCGCTCGTGGGCGACACCAAACTCCTCAAGGATATCAGCCCCGGCCTGCATGGTTTCCCAATCACTTTGGCTGCCCATGATCAGGCCAACCTGAGGTTGTGCGACTTGAGCTGAGCTATCAGGCATAGATTCAATTCCTTGCACCCGGAGAGCATTTCCACGAAGCTAGCATTGTAGCTTCGATGCCTGTTCTCCTGTAGTGCTTCAAGCCAGCTAGTTTTTACTCACTCATTTAGCTCATTCGAATGAAGCAACATCTGACCCATGTTTCGCTGCTGGTTCGCGACTACGACGAAGCAATCGAGTTCTTTACCGGGAAACTTGATTTCATCGTGACGGAAGATACCCCTGTTCCTGAGCAATCGAAAAGGTGGGTGACGGTACGGCCACCCGGCGAGGGGCAGGCATCCTTGGTTCTTGCCCGGGCGGCTGACAGAAATCAGAAATCCTTCATCGGGAACCAGGCCGGTGGTCGGGTGTTCCTGTTTCTCTCAACCGATGACTTTTGGAGAGATTACCAGCTCATGGTTGAGCGGGGAATTGTTTTCGTTCGGGATCCTGTCGAACACGATTACGGCACGGTGGCCGTATTCAAAGACCTGTACGGAAACCTGTGGGATCTGATTCAGCATAAGTGAGGGGAGCATGCTTGAGGCTTATAAGCGACTGATCGCCAACCAGTATGAAGCTGCTCTCTGCATGCTCGATCGTTGTGTGGAACAATGTCCGCAAGACAAGTGGCATGAGCCGGTAGCTAATTTGAAGTTCTGCCAAGCTGTCTTTCACACGCTCTTCTTCACGGACTTGTATCTGGGTGAGGATGTTCCCTCGCAACGCACGCAACCATTTCATCAAGAGCATGTTGCGATCTTCAAAGACTATGAGGAGATCGGCGGCGGCTTGCAGAAGAATACTTATGAGAAGCCGTTCATCAAAGCCTATTTGCAGCACTGCCGCGAGAAGGCAGCGAGAGTTGTCGCAGCAGAGACGGAAGAAACTTTAGCCGAGCGACCGGGGTTTGAGTGGATCACCGTGGTGAAGTCTCGCGACGAGTTTCACCTTTACATTATTCGCCACATCCACCATCACGCGGCTCAACTCAGCCTGCGGCTACGACTTGATACGGGTGAAGGCGTCGGTTGGGTCGGCTCGGGTTGGCGAAACGAGTGGTAATTCGATTTGATACCGTGAACGCATTATTGACCTTGGTAATCGAAGCTAGAATAATTTGGGCTCTGGCACGCCTAGTGCTGCAACCACAAACAAAGGTTTGATTCGATGGACAAACTGTTGCGAGGAGTCAAGGATTTCCAAGAGAACGTCTTCGAATCGTTGAAAGATACCTTCGATACGCTTGCCAAAGGCCAACAGCCGGAAACCCTGTTCATTACCTGCAGCGATTCGCGAATCGATCCGAATCTGGTCACGCAAACCAAGCCGGGCGAGTTGTTCGTCATTCGTAATGCGGGAAATATGATTCCTCCCTATTCGCCATCAAGTGCGACGGGCGAAGCGGCTACTGTCGAATATGCTGTTTCGGCCCTCGGGGTCAAAGAAATCATTGTCTGTGGTCATTCCCAATGCGGTGCGATGGGCGGACTGCTGGATCTTGGGAATCTTGATGCGCTGCCGACGGTGAAGGCTTGGCTGGGAAATGCCGCTTCGACGCTCAGTACTGTCAAGCAGAAGTACCCCGACGCCACCGGTGACGATCTCTTGGCTCATACGATCCAGTCGAATGTGCTGGCACAACTAGACAACCTGCGTACGCATCCATCGGTGGCTGCTGCCGTGGCGACTGGCAGCCTGAAGCTGACGGGTTGGGTCTATCGTTTCGAGACGGGTGAGGTTTTTCGTTATGACGAAGAGTCGAGACTCTACACCACCGTCTTTGGCGGTGATGGGGACTTGCTTGCCTAGTTTCTCTATTTGTAGATTTCGAAACGATGTACGATCGGCGATTGCACAGATATTTCACCGATAATAACACGCCATTTTCCGGCGTGACGATGGTCTATGTCCGACGAAGCACCGCAATCTCAGCCCCCGCGATTACAGTTTGACTTTGCAGCGATACTCGTGCGCATTACGCGAGAGTTGGGCATAGGAATTGAACATCTGCGAGCGGAGCAGTTGTTGACGGAGGCCCGCGCTGCGGAGCCCGGCGATCCTGCTGAAATGTGGGCGGAGTGGCTGACGCAGGGTGTCCGAGGGCTGGGGCTCCAAGGGAAGCAGAAGAAGCTTACGTTGGAACAGGCGCTCACCCTAGCGCAAGATGGCGCGCTGATTGTTGGAACGCCACTGGCACCCGGCGAGCCCAACATTCTGCTTGACTTCGATGGTGACTGCGCGGAAATTGCCAGTGCTGATGATGATACGTGTCAGCGTGTCGAGCGGGAGATACTTTTCAAAAAGTTGCCCGCAGATAAAGAGTTGCTCTGGCTGATCGTCAGCGATTTGGAATTCAGCCACACCAACGCTTCAAAGTTCGCAGACAATCCCGTCAGGCGATTCTTTTCGATCTTGCGTCCCGAATGGTCAGACATTTGGGTCGTGGCTGTCTTCGCGTTTTTCGCGGGTGTCTTAGGACTGGCGACACCGATTGCCGTCGAAGCATTAGTAAACATGGTAGCCTTTGGTCGGCTCATCCAACCGTTGTTGGTGTTGTCGATTTTGCTGTTCGGATTCCTCGCGTTCGCGGCAATGATGCGTGCTCTGCAGACCTTCGTTGTGGAGATCATCCAGCGACGATTATTCGTGCGTATCGCAGCGGATTTGGCGTATCGTTTTCCGCGTGTGACTCAAACCTCGCTGCATGGTGAGTACGGACCCGAGTTAGCGAATCGCTTCTTTGATGTGGTGACACTGCAGAAAGTGGTGGCTCAACTCTTGTTCGACGGCTTGGCAATTGTTTTGACGACCATTGTTGGTATGGCTGTCCTGGCGTTTTACCATCCGTGGTTGCTGGGATTTGACGTGCTTCTGTTGGCGATCGTCACCGCTGGTATCTGGCTGCTCGGGCGAGGAGCGATTAGTACGGGGATTGATGAGTCCAAGAAGAAGTACCGATTGGCGGCTTGGTTAGAAGATGTTATCCGCTGCGAGGTGAGTTTCAAGACTGCCGGTGGCGGGGAGTTTGCCCTCGATCGAGCGAACCTGATCACCGCAGAGTACCTCCGTGCCCGTCGCCGCCACTTCGCGCTGTTGTTCCGCCAAATTCTCTTCATCTTGAGTTTGCAGGCGTTGGCAGGAACCATTTTGCTGGGCTTTGGCGGCTGGCTGGTGATTCAAAGACAACTGACCTTGGGGCAATTGGTTGCGGCAGAATTGATTGTCGCGACGATTCTCAGCTCACTGGCAAAACTTGGTAAGCATATCGAAGGTTTTTACGACGTCATCGCGGGAGTCGACAAACTGGGGCACCTGTTCGACTTAAAGATCGATCATCAAGATGGGCTCCTTTCGATCAATCCTGGGAAAGGGGCACGTCTACGACTTACTGATGTAGCCCATTCTTCAGGCGGGCCATTGCTGCGAAAGGGAATCACCCTGAGTGTCGATCCGTTGGAGCAGGTTGCCGTGCACATGCCACAAGAGGCAGGTTGCTGCATTCTGTTTGATATCTTGTATGGCTTGCGTACTCCTGAAAAAGGTCACGTTGAGATAGAGCATGCCGACCCGCGTGACCTCAGCCCCGAAACTCTACGGGCGGCCGTCTCGTTGGTGCGTGGCATCGAACTGTTCGAGGGAACCGTCGTCGAGAACATTCATCTGGGACGCCCTCATGTTTGTATGAGCGATGTCCGCTGGGCACTTCAGTCAGTTGGGCTTTTGGACGATATCTTGCGCCTACCGCAGGGACTAGATACACCGATGAATGCGACCGGCATCCCCTTAAACCGTTCCCAGCAAACGCTGTTGATGATCGCACGCGGGATCTGCGGCCATCCGCGCGTCCTTCTCCTGGATGGAACGCTAGATGGACTGAGCGACGATGCATTTGAAACCGTTTATCAGTTTTTGTCTGAAGAAAGAGAAGCATGGACCCTTCTAGTTTCCACGTCACGTTCGCAAGTTGCCCTGCGATTTGATCGGATGGTGGAAATGGAGTCAGAGGTAAAAGTATGAGCACGACCGTTAACGAGCAACAGCCATTGCTGCCACTCACCGATGCCGCGTATAGCGAGATTGATTTCCCCTCGCTGCGGCTGGCACGTTCGTCGCGTAAGGCACGTCGCGTTGCTAAGTGGCTGATGGTTTTTTTGGCGGTTTGTTTTATTGCCATGATTTTTGCGCCGTGGCAACAGACCGTCAGTGGTGAAGGTTCGGTAGCTGCTTTCGATCCGGTCGATCGACCGCAAGCGGTGAAGTCCCCGATCAAAGGAATCGTCGCTGAAATTGGCGAAGGCATTTACGAGAACGCCCAGGTCAAGAAGGGTCAGCTCGTCTACCGAATTACCGATCAGGACCGAAAGTACTTGGATCGGATTCGTGGGCAGGTTTTCAATACGCAAGAAATCCTTAGGGTGGCTAAGCAACGGTTTGATCGAACGAACGACCAACTCGCATCGCTTCGGGTAGTCGTCACTGCGATGGAGGATCAGCTTAATTCGATTCGATTAGCTCAAGCAGCTGCACTCGAGGCGGCTGACTTTGGTGTGCTAATGGCCGATAACAAACTTGTAGCGGAGCGAGCAGCTTTGCAAGCTGCGAAAGACGTCGTCTGGCAAGCGAAGTTAGACTTTGAACGAAAGAAGAAACTGAACGAGAAGGGTCTGGAAACAGGTTTGAAGTTTCAAGAAGTGGAATTGAAGCTTCGGCAGGCGCTTGCGAAACAGGAAATGGCACAACAGTATGTCCAGTCAGCGATCAACGGGGTTGAAGAGAAGAAGAAGGCGCGAGATTCAAAACGTGAAGAATGGCAGAGCAAAATTGACGAAGTGAACTCGAAGCTCGCCAAGGCGAACAGCGACACCTCGAAGGCCGAAGTCGATCTCGCGAAAACGCGGGAAGAGATCAGCAAGACAAAGAACGATTTAGCGAAGCTCGAAACCCAAGAGGCACGTCAAGAAACCCAAGAGGTTCGGGCTCCGCGTGACGGCTTCATCATGCGTCTGATTGCCTATGACGAATCAACAATCGTCAAGCAAGGGGACACCCTCTTTACGATTGTTCCACAAACCGATGATCTGGCCGTGCAGATTTGGGTCAGCGGCCTTGATCAACCTCTGATCTCCCCCGGAAGGCACGTGCGTTTGCAGTTTGAGGGGTGGCCAGCGGCTCAGTTTTCTGGCTGGCCTAGCGTTGCGATCGGCACCTTTGGGGGCAAAGTGGCAATCGTCGATCCCACAGACGACGGGGATGGTCGATTCCGAATCGTCGTGGTCCCCGATCCCGATGACGAGCCTTGGCCTGAGCATCCCTATCTGCGTCAGGGAGTGCGAGCCAATGGTTGGGTGCTGCTTGATCAAGTCGCTCTCGGCTACGAAGTCTGGCGACGCATGAACGGCTTCCCGCCATCGCTCAAATCGAAAGCGAAAGCCAAGGAGCCGAAGCCTCCGAAGATTAAGATCTGAGATTCGAGCCGCAACTTAGCCAGCTTCGCCATTCCCCCAAGTCTCCGGTGAACTTCGAGGATAAATTCTCGATTCACCACGGACCGCGACTTTGCATTCCGATGTATTGAATAACCATTGGTTTGTCTTGTCGCACTCTCAGGCGGGGAGTGCTAGCAGTGGAAGCTTTTCGTGAGTTCTCGTTTTCTCGTTTTGATCGCAGCGATATCGTTCTGCGCCGTTGGCTGCCGAAGTGGCAAGGAGCAAGCGCCGCGCGCTGAGCTGGCTTGGTCTCCGCCGCCAGGGCTGAAGGTCGCAGCGCAAGAAGCGCCGACGGAAATTCAGCAAGCTGCCTACGCTCAATCCAACGTCAGCGGGGTGGCTGGTCGCCAATCAGAGGCTGCCCTCAACGAACTAGAGCCTGAGGCGACGCAGTCAGAAGGTTCGCAGTCTGGGGGCTCTCAGAGCTCGTCCCCAGCCACCCAGCAAGAAGCAGCCACTTCGGAAGAAAGAACCACTGATCAAAGCAATTCGAATCAGCCAGACGACGAGACCGAAGAACTCCTGCGACTACCCCCGGCAGTCGTGGCTGAGGAGATTCCGCAGCCCGATGGCGCCGACACGGTTGCATCGCTGGATCTTCAAGAGGTCGTCGTCTCGGTCCGAAATCACTTTCCGCTGATTCAGCAGGCTGTGGCGGCCCGAGCTATAGCCTCTGGTGAGATTCTGTCTGCTCAAGGCGCCTTCGATCATAAGCTGGAAGGCTTCAGCGAATCGCAGCCGTTGGATTTCTACGAGAATTACCGATCGGAGCTTGGTGTCAAACGGGATACCTTTTGGGGCGGCAGCACCTTCGCGAAGTACAAAATTGGGCGTGGGATTTTCGAACCTTGGTACGAGGAGCGAGAAACGAATAAGGGTGGCGAATTCAAAACTGGCTTCATGGCCCCAGTCATTCGTGATCGTTGGATTGACTCAAACCGTGCCGAGCTATGGCAAGCTCAGTTGGAACGGCGTCGCATTGAGCCAGTGATCCTGGCAGAAGTGATCGCCTCGGTACGCGATGGGAGCGTTGCGTACTGGAACTGGGTCGCTGCAGGAGCGAATTATCGTGTGGCAGAAGGACTACTCGAGTTGGCTCAGATTCGAACCGATGGCCTTGAGACGCAGGTGGAACTCGAGCAAAAGGCTCCGATTGATCTCGTCGATAACCAGCGGATTATAGTTTCGCGCGAAGCCAAGTTAATCGATGCACGACGAAAGCTTGAGCAGGCAGCCGTCAAGCTCTCTCTCTTTCTACGTACGCCTGATGGGGTGCCACTGTTGACCGATCCGGCGACGTTGCCTGCGGAGTTGCCCGTACCGACGGGATTACCCGCGCCAGAGCTGCTTGCCAACGAACAAGATACGCAGATGAGCGAAGCAGAGCGTGAATCGGTAGCTCGTGCCGAACTGCTGCCCGAAGATGTCGATCTCGCACTCGCGCAACGTCCGGAACTCTACGAATTGCAACTAGTACGTCGCCAGTTGAACGTGGCATTGCGTCAGGCTAACAATGAACTGCAACCTGATATCGACGCAGGGGTTCTTGTTGGCCAAGATGTTGGCGAGCCGACCAGTAGTAAGCGTGATAAGTCGGAGTTCGAGGTCGAAGCGCTCATCACTCTAGAGGTGCCTCTGCAGCGGAGCAAAGCACGTGGTAAGATCCGCAGCCTACGCGGCAAGCTCGCGAGTGTTTCGGCCAAAACGCGTTTCGCTTCGGATAAAATCGTCGCCAGTGTCCGACTCGCCCGGGCCGCTCTCATCGCCTCGATTGAACGCGTCGAACGGGCGACGGAGAGTTATGAACTAGCCCAACAAATGCTTGAGGCCGAGCAGGAGCTATTGGACAATGGCCAAAGCAACCTATTCCTCATCAACGCTCGAGAGAAACAAGCCGCCGACGCCGCTGTAGAACGGATCTCGGCCTTGTTTGAATACCATGTCGCACGTGCCGACTACGCGGCGGCGATGGGATTTGAAGGCCCCATCGATCAGAATTAAATTCCTAACCCCGCTCCCGCACCTCGACACCAGCCAAGATTGCGTCGCTCGGGTGCGTCACCACTCGGTCTCCCTCCTCGAGCCCCTCGATGACTTCGGCTTCGAGACCGTTCTGTAGTCCGATCTTCAAAATGCGCTCCTTCACCACGCCATTCACCACCGCGAACGCGGCCCATTGGTCGCCAATGCGGAAGAGAGCACTCGTGGGGACTTTCAAAACCGGAGATGCTTGGGCGATCACGATGCGTGCTTCAACGCGGTAGCCGTCTTTTAGCTCGGCACGCTCTGAGGGTGGGTCGAGTAAGTCGACGATCACATTCACGCGTTGCTCTTCAACACCTAGTGTGGAGATTTTGGTGAAGGCTGAGGGTTCCACCAGTCGCACACGTCCACGCAGTGGTTGCTCACCGCCCCAATGCTCCAACGAAACGGTCGCCCCAGGGGCGATCTTCACAGCATCACGCGAGAGGACATCGATTTCGACCTCCAGATCAAGGGCGTCGCCAAGTTCCAACAGGTTGGTGCCCGCGTTGACGAACCCGCTGCTTTCTTGAAAGACACGCAACACGAGGCCGTTGATGGGCGAGCG
The DNA here is from genome assembly GCA_040218535.1 of Lacipirellulaceae bacterium. Taxonomy (NCBI): domain Bacteria; kingdom Pseudomonadati; phylum Planctomycetota; class Planctomycetia; order Pirellulales; family Lacipirellulaceae; species Lacipirellulaceae bacterium. Next base: position 1,416,680 of record JAVJRG010000012.1, read on the forward strand.
GATATTGAAGTTACGGCCATTGCTGGCAGTCTTCTCCTGGGAATCACCGACGTTGTTTCCGGAAGTGGGGCTCTCGGGAGGCAGCGAACGCATCAAGGCCGCCTCGGCTTGGTCGAGCTCGAACTTGGCGATTTCTTGGGCGTAGCGAGCAGAGCGGACACGCTCGACGTTGGTTCGGTCGGTCATTTCTAGCCGCTCGATTTCACTTTCCGACACCGCACTCGTGTTCTTGCGTCTTGTCTCACGTTTGCGCCGCAATTCACTCTCGCTAAGTGCCTGCGCTGCGAGAGCCTCTTCGAGCAGAGGGGTCATCTTCTGCAGATTTGCTTCGGCGGCTTTCACACGCGCTTCAGCCTGGGCGATGGCGCGGTCGTCCAGAAGTTCAGGATCGCGAGGCTCGATCGAAGCGAGAAGCGTTTCACCCGCGACGGCGGCGTCCCCAGGATCGTGGTCGATTCTCGTCAGCCGTCCAGCCAGAGGTGCAGAAACGACATAGCGTTCGCGGATCCGCGTTTTGCCATCTTGATCCACGGTGACGCGGATTTCTCCAATGGTGACCTCCGCCAAGTCCGCTTCAACGGGGGCCGGCATCAATCCGTAGCCGATGGCACCAGCGATGGCGGCTAAAAAGAGGATCAGCAGGAGACGACGAGCAAGCATGAAAGTGGTTTTTCAAGAATCAACTTGAGTTGGCTGGGTGAAGTCGTTCGTAGACCGTCTTCAAGCCGATGGGTTCGATGGAAAGCTCATCAATGGGTTGTGCGGCTAGCCAGCCAAGCAGTTTGGCAAGTTCGACGTCGGCAACTATGGTTGCCTTGTCATTACCATCGTAGTCGATTGTGAGATTCTTCCCCAATTCTCGCGAGGGGGCGGTTAGCTCGCCTTCGACGAGCGCTTCGATGCGATGCTGTCGGCGAATGTCGGCGATGCGTACTGTGTCGACAAGTTTACCATCGCGTAGCAGGACGGCTCGATCACAGACCTCTTCGACCTCAGAAAGCACATGCGACGAGAAGATGACCGTCTTCCCCGCTTCGCGTGTCTCTCGCACCAACTCCAGCACGTCGCGTCGGGCATTGGGATCGAGATTCGCGGTCGGTTCGTCAAGAATTACCAACTGCACGTCCGCAGCAAGTGTTGCCGCAAGTGCGAGCTTCTGTCGCATGCCGGTGGACATCTTACGTACCTGGCGGGTGAGATCGAGCTTCAATCGCTCGGCGATCTCTAATGACTTGGTGAGTGAAGTGCCAACACGTAGATTTGCGAAGAACTTGAGCGTTTGATGTCCCGAGAGCCCACGAAACAGGCGGGCCTCGCCGGGCAGATAGGAGAGTAGCTTGTGGACTTCGACGGACTGCCGATAGCAATCGTGCCCCTCGATCTCCGCCGAACCTGCCGACGGTTTGAGGAAGCCCAGCAGCAGGCGAAGCAGCGTCGTTTTCCCAGCGCCGTTGGGGCCTAGTAGACCGAGAATTTCGCCACGTTCAACTGTAAAGCTACAGTCAGAGAGTGCGGTGAGCTTGCCGTAGCGCTTCGTGAGCGACTTGGTTTCGAGCAACATAGGTTTCAAGCAAACTAGGAGGCGTTCGCGGCTACGATCGTTTGTCAATCGCAACGAAATCGCGCACGTTGTGCCCGGTGTAGATTTGTCGCGGGCGACAGATTCGCTTGTGAGGATCTGCGTGCAGTTCGCGCCAGTGGGCGATCCATCCTGGGAGACGACCAATCGCGAATAAGGCGGTGAACATCTTCTCGGGGATGCCGATGGCTCGGTAGATTACGCCAGAGTAGAAGTCGACATTCGGATAGAGGTTCCGTTCAATGAAATATTCGTCTTTCAGAGCGGCCTCTTCAAGCTGGCGAGCGATGTCGAAAATCGGATCGTCGATCTTCTGCTTTTCGAGCACTCGATGGCAGGCTTCTTTGATAATCGTCGCACGCGGGTCAAAGTTTTTGTAGACGCGGTGTCCAAAACCCATCAGGCGGAACCCGTCTTCTTTGTCCTTAGCCATGTCGACATATTTCTGGACGTTGCAACCATCGTCGCGGATGCGTGTGAGCATGTTGACGCAGGCCTCATTAGCCCCGCCGTGCAGCGGTCCCCAGAGCGCGCTGATCCCTGCAGAGATCGAGGAGAAAATGTTCGCGTTTGACGAACCGACCATACGCACCGTTGAGGTGCTGCAGTTCTGCTCGTGATCCGCATGCACGATCAGCAGCAAGTTGAGAGCGTCGGCAAAAACAGGGTCGACTTCGTACTCCTCGCTGGGGAGCGAGAACATCATGCGAAGGAAGTTCTCGGAGTAATTGAGCTTGTTCTTGGGATAGGTGAACGGCTGACCGCTCGACTTCTTATAAGCCCAAGCAGCAATCGTCGGAAGCTTGGCTAACAAGCGGACCATCGAGACTTCAACGTGCCAATCGTCGTGCGGATCGAGCGAGTCCTGGTAGAAGGTGCTCATTGCGCCGACGACGGAGCTGAGGATCGCCATCGGGTGGGCGTCACGAGGAAAGCCATCGTAGAACAGTCGCAGATCCTCATGAAGCATCGTGTGCTTGCGAATGATGTTGCGGTAGTCCTCTAATTGCTCCTTTGTCGGTAGCTCGCCGTAAATAAGCAAGTAAGCAACTTCGACGAAGTCGCAGTTGGCAGCCAGTTGTTCGATTGGGTAGCCCCGATAGCGAAGGATGCCTTCTTCGCCATTGAGAAAGGTGATCGCGCTGGTGGTTGAGCCGGTGTTTACGTAGCCTTGGTCGAGAGTGACGACACCTGTCGCGCTCCGCAGCTTGCCGATGTCGATGCCGCGTTCCTGCTCCGTTCCTTCGACAATGGGTAACTCCAGTTCATTCCCGTCCACGGTCAATGTGGCGGAACCGGAATCGACGGTCTGTGGGGTCGGAGGTTGGGTCGTCGCAGAGTTACTCATATCGATGGATTTCCTTCCACTGCACCGGCTGTCAATTGCGCGATCTGAGAGAAAGTCGCAATCGGAGAAGTCACCCGCAGAAGCTAGGCTCACCCGCCTCTAGAAAGCTGCCCCTACGGTCCCATAAGTGTACCGCTGCGGAGGAAACCATTCAATTGGGGGCTCAGCGTGAGCACGTCTTGCCTGAACGGAAACTATTTCTTACTGGGCCTGCGTTTCTAAGTGGACATCCATCTGTGGGAATGGGATTCCGATCCCTGCGCCGTCAAGCGACTTCTTTACCGAGCGGATGATGCCTTGTTTAGCCGCGAGGAAGTCGTCGTTGGTGGCCCAACCACGGACGGTCCAATTGATGCTCGATCCGCCCAGTTCTTGCAGCACCACATCGGGTTCTGGGTCGGACAGTACTTCCGGTACGCTCCTGACCGCTGCTTCGAGAATTTCCCGGGTCTCATCAAGGTCGGCCGAGTAGTCAGTTCCCACGGCAACGTCCGCACGACGTTTGGGATGGTAGGTGATGTTCTCGATGACCGCACCGAAGATTCCGCTGTTGGGGATGATAAAGCGGCGATTGTCGAAGGTGTCGATTGAAGTAGTGAAGAGTTCAATCTCGTAGACTTTCCCGAGGCTGCCCGCGATATTGACGACATCACCAACCTTGTAAGGACGGAAGATCAACAACATGGCCCCCGCTGCGAAGTTCGAGAGGGTACCTTGAAAAGCGAGGCCAACGGCCAAGCCGGCAGCACCGATCACGGCGGCGAAGCTGGTTGTTTGGACGCCAAAGTAACTAAGGCAAGAAAGAGCCGCCATCAACAGGATGCCCCAGCGGACAAGCTTCGAGAGAAACTTGGTGAGCGTTTCGTCGAACTTCACCCGCCGCATCCCACGGCCAACCATCGAAGAGGCCCAGCCTGAAACTGTCCAAGCCAGAATCATCAGCACCAAGACGAATGCGGCTCGCAGGCCGTAATATTCGGCCGCCGAGATCCACTCCTCCTTGGTCATCGCGGTAAACTGAAGCTTGTGGACATGCTCCAACATGCTTCGGCGAATTTGGTCGGCAGAGGATAAAGTGGTTTCCGGGTCGACAGCAGGAGCGGTTGAGTCGGCAGCTTGTGCCAGCAGCAGAAAGTTCATGGTGTTGTTCAAAGCTAGGCAGCGATGGTGAGCGAAGTTTCGCCGCGGTGCTGGCACCGCGGCCGGTGATATCTAAGCGGTTCTCACCAAACCAGGCCAGAGCAGTTTCCAGACGTTCAATTCAGCCAACCTCTAATTAATGAACTACTTCGCCCACGCTTTGCATTGCCTTGATGATCCTTACCAGTGTGCTGGCGTAGCGACACCAGATTGGCTGGCGATCTTCAAGCCGCGAGTTCGATGTCGTTCACGCCACGCAGAGCCGTTTCTTGAAGCGAGTGATAGCAACGTCGCTGCTCTCGCTCAGGGCATCGTTCGCCACCACGCGGATGATGGGTGGTTTCACGAAACGGCCGCTTTCGCCCAACTCTCCGTCGATTTCGCAGGCCGAATCCGCCGGGCGACGCGCGACACCGATGGCATGCGACCCAGCTTTGTGGGGCATATTCTTGTGGAGCTGCTGCTCGACGCCACGCTCATTGAAGATCATCCAGGGGCATTAGACACCTACTACGAGAGTCTCGCGAAGGTTTCTCCTGCACTGGTAGCAAAGCAGGTGAGTGAGATGAGCGGGCAGGATGCTGGCAACCTGGAAACCTTAATCCCCAAGTTCATCGAAACAAGATTCTTGGAGGATTATCAGGATGATGAGCGGCTCTGCTATCGATTGAACCAAGTGATGCGACGGGTTGGCCTTAACGAGTTGCCCGAAGAATTTGCGGAGTTGCTGCCAGCGGCACGAGAAGATGTCAGGAAGCGACAGGTAGAATTGCTCGGTCGCCAAAGTGCTAGCATCTAATAGCATACGTTCTAGGGCGAACGCTCTTGTTTGAACAGAGTCAATCTCGCTAGGCTCCGCAGATGGAGGAAGCTCAATCACCACCCGCCCCTAAGCTTTCGTTGGCGCGCCTCTCGACGGCGTTTGCCAAGCTGATGAGTCCAGCGGGTGAGGGTCGGACGGCGGCGGAGACGGAAGAACCGTCAGCGGATCCTACTCGATTGTCTCCCAAGATGCTGATTGAAAGCATGCTGTTCGTGGGTGACGAACACGGCAAACCGCTTTCTGCCGAATCTCTGGCTGGGCCGATTCGCGATGTGTCGTCCGATGAGATCGAGAATCTCATCTCGGAACTGAACGACGACTACCGCCAAGCGGATTCCGCCTACGAAGTTGTTAGCAGTCGAGCTGGCTATCGCATGCAGTTGCGTAGCGAATTCGACAAACTCCGAAATCGATTCTCTGGAGACGTGCGAGAAGCGAAACTTACCCCGGCCGCGCTGGAGGTTCTCTCAATCGTCGCGTACCGGCAGCCCGTGACCGGAGATCAGGTCAGCAAGCTTCGTGGAACGAAGTGCCACGCTATTCTGGCATCTCTGGTGCGTCGGAATCTGCTTAGCCTTGAGACTCTAGAGCCAGAACCCGAATCTAGCGTGAGGAGGAAAAGGCAGTACGTGACGACGGAGCGCTTCAATAAGCTATTTGGAGTGTCTTCTTCCTCAGAGCTTCCAAAAGCCGCTGATCACTCAGATCGGTGACTTCGCAAATTCGAGACGCATTTTCTGTAAGCCACGGCAGGATCGAGATTTGCGGCAATTCGTCGGGGTGTCTGCCCTAGCGTCGCCTGTGACGATGAGTAGAATCTGACGCCCGTTGCCCACTCTGCAAACCTTAATACGAATCGGCTCAATGCCACGCGCTTGCCTTGCTCAACTCCGTTCCGGACCGCCGGCCGTTATGCCGTCGCTATTGCTGTGCGACTTTGCCAATTTGGCGGGAGAGATTCGCGCGGTCGAAGCGGCCGGTGCGAGAGGCTTGCACTTGGATGTCATGGACGGGTGTTTCGTTGATAACTTCACTTACGGCATGACTATTGTCCGCGCCGCGAAAGCCTCGACGGATTTGCCACTTGATGTGCATTTGATGATGGTTGAGCCGGCGAAGTACGTTGACGACTTCGTCGATGCGGGCGCGGACATCCTGACGATCCATGCGGAAGCCGTTGAAGACCCCAAGCCCGTCCTTGAACAGATTCGCAACCGTGACATCGGAGCGGGACTCGCCATCAACCCACCGACACCACTTGAGAGCATCGCCGACGCTTTGCCATTGTGTGACCTAGTCCTCGCCATGAGCGTTACCCCGGGCCGTGGTGGACAAGCCTTCAACCCGGTGGCGTTGGACAAACTCAAGTCCCTCAAAGATCAAGTCGCGAAGGAGACCTTGCTCGAAGTCGACGGCGGAGTCAACAAACAAACCGCCGCCGCTTGCGGCTTAGCCGGAGCCCAACTTCTAGTCGTCGGATCAGGAATCTTCAAATACACCCAAGAAGAGTATGCAGCGAGAATCAACGAACTCACTCTGCTGGCAACCGACGAAAACCAAAGCTAACAGCCGATCGCCAAAAGCCGACGGCCAATTTCTATGCTGACGATCTACCTCATCCGTGCCGGAGACACTGAATACGACGGGCAAGGTCGAATTCAGGGGACGCTCGACATTCCCTTGAGCGCCGATGGTCGCGTGCAGGTTGAGGCTGCTGCGATCGCACTTGCGGAAGAGCGACCGCCGATCACAACGCTCTACACAGGGCCGTGCCAGAGTGTCCGACAGACGGCCGAAGCGGTCGGTTCCAAGTTGAATCTGAAGCCCAAGAAGCTGACGAGCCTAGCGAACCTCGATCACGGACTTTGGCAGGGGATGCTGGTTGAGGAGGTCCGCTCCAACCAGCCAAAGGTCTACAAGAAATGGCAGGAGACCCCCGAGGCCGTTTGTCCGCCCGAGGGCGAAACGCTCGGCTCCGCCCGGGAGCGACTCGCTAAGGCGATTGCCAAGCTCGTCAAGAAACATAAGCAAGGGGTCATCGCTCTGGTCCTCCCGAATCCTCTGTCAGCCGTCCTGCAAAGTGAACTGAGCCACGAGAAACTCGGCGATCTCTGGCATGTCGAGGGGGAAGCATCGCAGTTGTGGAAGAAAATCGAGTACGCACCGGCGATCAAGACCGCGACTTGAACGAATTTCAGACGCGTACTCTCCTCTTTGGCGGCATGGTCGGCGGCATGGTTGAGCGTGCCTCGGCCTGATACAATAATTCTGCGTCAAGCAAAAATTTTCAGGTTTGGTGCGTCTTAATTCGTTTCAGGTGCGGCACTTCGCAATGCACCAAACCCGAAAATATTTGTTTGACGAACCCCAGGCCCACCCAGGCAACCCGTTCAAGTAACCACACGCTCAATAATTTGCGTTCCATGGCAACAGGCGAAACCGAAGCAACCAGCGAACAAGAGAAGCCAGCACGTGAGAAGCGTGGTGTGCCCAGTGGTTTATGGCTGCGTTGCCAGGGGTGCGGGGCGACGGTGTTTCGTAAGGAGGTCGAACAGCGTCTTAGTACGTGCCCCGAATGCGACTTCCACATGTACCTCAGTGCCCCTGGACGGATTGAGGCGGTTCTCGACAGCGGCACGTTCGAGGAATGGGACGGCCACCTCACGCCGACAGACCCACTCGAATTCGAGGACAAGAAGAAATACCGTGATCGGCTCGTGGCTGAGCAAAAGCGGACCGGCTTACGCGATGCGGTACTCACTGGTTCGGGCATGATTCGCGCTCGCCGCGTCGCGTTTGGCGTGACTGACTCTGCCTTCATCATGGGGAGCATGGGTTCGGTTGTCGGCGAACGTCTGACACGATTGATCGAGCGAGCCACCGATCAAAAGCTGCCATTGATTATCGTCAGCGGATCCGGTGGCGGTGCCCGCATGCATGAGGGGATTCTTTCCTTGATGCAAATGGCCAAAGTGTCCGCGGCGTTAGCACGTTACAGTGAAGCGGGCGGCCTGTTTATCTCCGTACTCACCAACCCCACCATGGGCGGTGTGGCAGCCAGTTTCGCCTCGCTGGGAAACATCATTTTCGCGGAGCCCAAAGCGCTCATCGGATTCGCCGGCCCGCGGACGATCAAAGCAACGATCCGCATCGAACTGCCCGAAGGTTTTCAAACGAGTGAGTTTCTCCTTGAGCATGGCTACATCGATCGCATCGTTCGCCGGGCGGAGTTGAAGAGTGAAATCGCTCGTGTGATCGACTATTGCGAGTGGCAGTAGAGCGTTTCGTTCAATAACGCGCAGTGAACAATAAGCACGAATACTGCTTAGGTTGATTGTCTCTACTCAGGGGCTTAGAGTGGAGAGTTCATTGCTGGTTGTGTTCCTTGCTTTCATTCTCGCACTGCCTTTTCCTTCCTTGCAGCAAGTTGTAAATCATGGGCCTTAGTGGTTTTTTCAAATCGTTACTTGAAGGCGGCAAGGTCGACATCGCTAAGCGCTACGAGATCATGCGTGACGCGGTTTCAGGCACCATGAGCGATTTCCACATGGCACGGGATCGCCAGACAGAGCAGATCGTGGGCCTGAAGATTCTGGACAAGGAGAAGACCGAGCAGCTTGAAATGCGTTTCCGCGGTCTCGACAAACCCTCTGAGGGCGAGATCTCGATGCTGATGAAGCACCCGCTGATCGTTACCACCCACGGCTACGGGATGACGAGCAAGGGTGAGCACTTTGTGATCATGGAATTTCTTGATGGCCCGGGTCTGAACTCCTTGATCGTGGGTGAAAGCCCACTGCTGAACGGCAATCGTTTGAAACTCATGCGAGAGGCGGCTGAAGCGTTAGGCTTTGTGCATGAGTCCGGCTTCATCCATCGTGATATCTGCCCGCGGAACTTTGTCTGCGCAAAAGATGCAACTTCACTAAAGCTCATCGACTTTGGCCTGACCGTCCCCGCCAAGCGGGAATTCATGCAGCCGGGGATCCGCACCGGGACGCCCAACTACATGGCCCCCGAAATCGTCCGCCGTAAGCCGACGGACAAGACACTCGATATCTTCGCATTTGGCGTCTCGATGTATGAGATGTTTGCTTTTGAACTCCCCTGGCAACGCGGATCCGACGGCCTTGCTGCCATGAGTCACGGCCAAAGCGACCCGACTCCCCTAGCAAAACACTGCCCTGAAATCGATCCAACCCTCGCCGAAGCGATCCACAAGTGCATGCAGAATGACCCTAAGAATCGCTTTCAGTCGATGGGGGCGTTTCTCAACGCGATTCGCAATGTGAAGAGCGAAACCACTGGGTAGCGGCCAAAATCCCGCAAGCCAAGATCCTTAAAATCGGGGCCTTTTCCTTAGTAGAAGGGTTTCGTATACTCTGTGATTCTCAACAACACACCAAACATCGCTGTAAGGCTAACCCTCAGCGAATCCCTAGAATTCGAAGATCGCGAGACAAGTCATGACGATCGACAAAAGCCTCAAAGTACGCCGCGGTGGTGTTAGCTCGCGGAGCGTTCTCACCCGGGCCGAGCGGATTGTTCAGCTCAAGGACAATGGCCGCTGGGAAGAAGGCGATTCCCCCCTTGGCCTGCCTAAAGTGCGTGTGAAGAAGCTTGTACTCAAGAAGAAAAAGAAGAAGGCCAAAGAAGAAGATGCTGGCGAAGAGAAGTCGGAATAGGCTAGCTCTTCGATTTCAAAAAACAAAACGCCCGCCGAACAGATGCAGTTCGGCGGGCGTTTTTTGTTTGGGTTCGAGTAGTCGTCTACTCGGTGATGATGTCCTTGACCGTCTTTCCGCCAGGAATCATCGGCAGTACGTGCTCTTGGTAAGGCGTTTCGACGTCGAGAACATAAGGCCCATCGTAGGCGAGCATCTCTTCCAGGGCGGGGACGAGATCCTCTTTCTTGCGAACGTAGGCCGCACCACAGCCAAAGCCACGGGCGATGCTGACGAAGTCGGGGTAGCGTTCCGGCGGACCGATGCCGTCCCCTTCGCCGCTCCACTCGGGATTGTCGATCGGGCCTAGGTAAGTGTGGGCGCGGTTGCCTTGCATGAAGCGATCTTCCCACTGCACAACCATGCCGAGGTGCTGGTTGTTAAGCAGCAAGACCTTCACGGGGAGCTTCTCGCAGGCACAGGTCGCCAGCTCTTGAATGTTCATCAAGAAGCTTCCGTCGCCATCGATGTCGATGACCAGCCGATCAGGAAACGCGGTCTGAGCACCCATAGCGGCAGGTAGTCCAAAGCCCATCGTGCCTAGGCCGCTGCTGGAGAGCCACCTGCGGGGTTTGTTGAACTTATAGAATTGGGCCGCCCACATCTGATGCTGGCCGACACCCACGGCAACGACAGGGTCTTTGTCCTTGGTGAGCTTCCATAGCTCTTCAATCGCCAATTGTTGGGTAATGCCGGGATAGGTACGGTCGAACTTAAACGGATGGTCCGCCTTGAGTTGCTTGCAGTGGGCGACCCAGTCCGAGATGTCCTCGGGTGGCTCGACGATCTTGTTGAGCTCGGTCAGAGCATGCTTTACGTCGCTGCAAACGGGAATGTGGGCTTCCTTGTTCTTATTGAGCTCAGAAGCGTCAATGTCTACGTGGATAATTTTGCCGTGCTTGCAGAACTCCTCCACCTTGCCGGTCACGCGGTCGTCGAAGCGGACCCCCAAGGCGATCAGTAAATCGGCCTCATCAACCGCCTTGTTCGCGTAAACAGAACCGTGCATGCCAAGCATGTCGAGCGAAAGCTCGTTTTCGCTAGGGTAGATACCCAGCCCCATGACGGTTGTCGTGATGGGAATTCCCGTCTTGTCAACGAGTTCGCGAAGCTCTTCACTCGCTTCGGCAATAATGATCCCACCACCGGCGTAGATGATCGGACGCTTCGCCAGTTTGATCGCAGCGGCAATCTGGTTGATTTGCTCGGGGCGAGCCAATGGCAAATCGAATGAGTAGCCCGGCAGGTCCAGTGTAGCATCGTAGTCTGGGACGCACGAGTCAAGCTGAACGTCCTTGGGGATGTCAACCAGTACGGGGCCCGGGCGACCTGTCGCGGCAACTAAAAACGCTTCCTTGAAGACACGGGCCAAGTCGTTGACGTCGGTCACTAGGTAGTGATGCTTGGTGATGCCACGGCAGGCTTCGACAACTGGGGTTTCTTGAAACGCGTCAGTACCAATAACTTTCGTTGGAACCTGAGCGGTAATGGCCACCATGGGGATGCTGTCGAGCTTGGCATCGGCAATGGCGGTAATCAGATTCGTCGCGCCCGGGCCGCTCGTGGCCATACAGACGCCCACTTTGCCGGTGCTGCGTGAGATACCTTGTGCAGCGAACCCGCCACCCTGCTCGTGACGGGGCAGGATCGTGCGGATCTTGTCGCTGAAACGGGTAAGCGATTGGTGCAGCGGCATGCTGCATCCCCCTGGATAGGCGTAGATAGCTTCCACGCCGTGATTCACCAGCGATTGGATGACAATGTCTGCGCCTAGAGTTACGTCGCTTTTCGTTTTGGTTTTCTCAACAGTTGCCACGATGGCACCTCGGTTTGCATTTGCACTGGGTTGGGGCAGCGGGGGAATCTGAATCCTGACTGCCCAGGGAGACTCTCGTCGTTCAAAGACATCGTTCTACGATGACTGCTTGTATTATGACCGCAGTTCGACCGTAAACCTATCCATAGTAAGCGGATTCGCCGCCCAAAACAAGCATTTTCACGCCGCTTGTCGGCTTAGCCGCGGCGAAACCGCAAGCGTTACGATTAACGGACCGGCGGGGCCTCGGGAATGTTCGCTCAGCCGTGCATGCGGCGGGGAATCATGAACGAGTAGAGGATTACCACCGTTCCGGCCCCCATGAGGCTCCAGGGGACCCATTCGGTTGGTTCCACGGTCTTGATCACATAGCGGTCGGGGCTCTTACGATCTGGGATTCGCACCGTCGCCCGATCAAGAGCCAGCGCCTCGACCCCCAGCAGCAGGGCCGTGGCTCCTATTGCGAGAAAGAGGGATCGAAACATCGTCGGCACCTCAAGGCTTCAGGTTAGGGGGCGGGGGAGGGACTTCATTGGAAGAATCGACGCCCCCGGAACCGCCGCTCTAGTTTTCAGGACTAATCGGCAGCCTGTAGTGGATTTGCCGTTCGGCCCGTGCGTGCTAGCACGGTTGTGAGGGCTGCCCAGCGTGCTTGTCGGGGCTGTTCCGATCCACTAGCATCCGCTGCCCAAATTCCTCATCAATACATAAGTACGCTGCCATGCCTTATCCACTGACCGTTATCATTCCCTGCAAGGACGAACGAGCGAACATTGTCCACTGCGTCGAGTCGGCCACACGGGTCGCTGATGAAGTGTTGATCGCTGATTCAGGATCGACCGACGGCACTCTGGAGTTTACCCAACAGCACGACGCGTGCCGCGTTGTGGAACGCGATTACCGCACCTCGGGCGATTTCAAGAACTGGGCGATTCCCCAGGCGAAACATGAATGGGTGATGATCCTCGACGCGGACGAGCGTGTCACCGAACCGTTGGCAGCCGAGATCAAATCGCTGTTGGCAAGTGAACCGACCGAGGACGGCTACTGGATCTACCGAGCAAACCATCTGATGGGCCATCGCGTTCATCACACCGACTGGGCACGGGATAAAGTCCTACGGCTCTTCCGTCGTGACTTAGGTCGCTACGAAGGGCCCAGCGATCATGGCGAAGTGGTCGTCTCGACGGGCAAGGTCGGCAAGCTTAGCGAGCGGATGGATCACTACACACTCTGGTCGTGGGGCGATTACCTGAAAAAGTTCGACCGCTACACTCGCGTCCAAGCGGAGCAGTGGTATGAGCAAGGAAAACGACCCAGTTGGCAGCGAATGCTCCTCCGGCCCCCGTTGCGGTTTCTGCGAGATTACGTCTGGTTTCGCGGGTTTCTCGATGGTTGTATCGGCATGCAAATTGCCTGGACGGCCGCCTTTTACAGCTACATGAAACAAGCTCGCTTGTGGGAGTTGCACCAAGGCATGCAGCAAGGCGAGGTCGAGAAACCGAGTCCCTTGTCACAGGGGCCAATCGCTGACGCCGACCCGCTTGCTGCCTAGTTGCTCCCCTTGCGGTTTAGCCGCATGGTATCATGGAAAGCATGTCCCCAACGTCTCGCCCCTGGTACCGGCTTCGCATACGCACGCTGTTGCTGCTGGTGATCCTTGCAATCGTTGCTTGGAGTCTCTTCTCCTACTGGTCTGACTATTCAGAGCGCACGGCACGAGTTTCCCGTGAGCTGATGTCACCTGAAGTCGGAGCCTTATGCCGCGTTCTCTTTCGTGGCGATGCCATCGGCTTAGAGAACTCAGGTGTCCGCTGGGGCGAAGTGAACGGGGTCGCGAATTCCGTCAAAGGCGAGTTTGTTCGAATGAACGAACAATGGCTGGTGATCGAAACCTCGCGTGATGACAGCACGTTTGAGAAGTGGATTCCGCGCGAGCAGGTGCTTTACGTTGAGATCGAGCGATAAAGCATAGGCAGCCGCAGCCAAACCTGGCTGCCGGGAACTTGCTCGCAAGGATAGTCTACTCATGCGCTCCGGCAGGCTGTTAGCCTGCGGCTACCTTCGTCTGTAGGTTTCCTACGACGCCCCGATGCGGCTGTTCACTCTTGCTATGTTTGCGTTAAAATGCTGTCGTGGCGAAGACCAATGCCTCCCCGGTCGACGCGTATGCCGCTGCGGCGATTCGCGATCTAGCCGGCTATCTTGAAACGCTTGACGACTTTTCCGAGGTGCTTTCCAGCCTAAACCAAGGGCACGGGGGCACGCTTGGCGGAGTCTGGGGGTCTTCGCGCGCTCTCGTTGCCGCGGCTCTTCAGCGAGCGTGCACGGGCACGCTGCTTGTCGTTCTGCCTCACGCGGCAGATATCGACGTTTTCGTCAGCGACCTCGAACTGTTCACGTCAGCCAGCGTCGCCCCGCTTCCTGCTTGGGAAACCGACGCTGGCGAGCGCGTTCTACACGATGATATCTTCGGCGCAAGACTACGCGTGCTGAAGTCCGCGGAGAATCTCGAAGTCGTCGTCACTTCAATTCAAAGCCTGCTGCAGCCGGTACCCAGTCAGGAGACGCTCGCCGCGGCGACACGCAATCTCACCGTTGGTGAGCAACTCGACGAGGCCGAACTCGCTCGCTGGCTCGTCGAACATGGCTGTACGAACACCACGGCGGTGGAGCTTCCTGGTGAATTCTCTATTCGTGGCGGGATCGTTGACGTCTTCCCGCCCGATGCGCTCGACCCTTTTCGCATCGAGTTGTTCGGTGACGAGATTGAATCGATTCGCACATTCGACGTCGCGACCCAACGGAGCCTAGAGAGCCTGCAAGTCGCGCCGATCACGATGCTCGCTCCCAGCGCACAAAACCGCACGCACTTCGCCAGCTACTTATCGAAATCAAGCTGGGTGATGCTCGTGGAGCCGAGTGAGTTGGAGGAAGAGGGACGCTACTACCATCGCCGTCAAGAGAATGCCGAAGATCTGTTCGCCACGAGTACGACGCTCAAAGAACTTTACAAGTTTCCCTCGGTCACGGCAGCGGGTGTGCCGAGCGGTTCTTATGAAACGACGGCTCATCTTCAGTTCGAGTCGGTCGAGCAATTCTCCGGAGACGTTTCACGGGTGAAGCAGGAACTCGAAGCGGCAGCGGCAGGCCAGCAGGTTTTTCTGGTCTGCGATGCGGACTCCGAAGCGGAACGCCTGGCGGAGGTCTTCGCGGAGAGTTCGCTGCTCGTCAGCGGCAACCTTCGCTTCGCCCTCGGGCACCTCAAGAGCGGCTTCCGGCTGGTCGGTCGCCAGACAGTCCTCATCAGTGCGGCTGAGTTATTCCAGCGGCAGGAACTGGTTCGGGGGGCTACGCGGAAAACAGGGCGGGCGATCGATAGCTTCCTTGAGCTGCGCGACGGTGATCTGGTCGTGCATCTGTCTCACGGGATTGGCCGATATCGGGGGCTCCGCTTAATTGAAAAGGCGGACCAAGCCGAAGAGCATCTTGAACTCGAGTACGACGGCGGCACGCGCATCTTTGTGCCGGTCAGCAAGATCGAACTCGTGCAGAAGTACATCGGCGGGCGGAAGGCAAAACCAAAGCTGGCCAAAATCGGCGGCAAAGCCTGGGCTCGCCAAAAGCTGGCGGCGGAAAAAGCTGTGGTCGACATGGCCGCCGATATGATCCAGGTGCAAGCGACGCGGGCGGCGCGGCCGGGGATTGCTTTCCCTGAGGATACCCAGTGGCTCAATGAGTTCGAGAACGCCTTTCCTTATCAGGAAACGCCTGACCAGCTTTCCGCCATTGCCGCAATCAAGTCGGATATGCAAGAGCCCAAGCCGATGGATCGGCTCCTGTGCGGCGACGTAGGTTTTGGAAAGACGGAGATGGCCATCCGTGCCGCCTTCAAAGCGATCGACGCTGGCTACCAAGTCGCCGTGCTGGTGCCGACCACGGTGTTAGCCGAGCAGCACCGGCGGACCTTCACGCAGCGGATGGCGGAGTTCCCGTTTCAGATTGCCTGCCTCTCACGTTTTTGCACGGCAAAAGAGCAACGCGAAATAGTCCAGGGTGCCGCAGAGGGAACCATCGATTTGGTGATTGGTACGCACCGCCTCGCTTCGCCCGACGTGAACTTTCAAAACTTGGGGCTGGTGATCATCGATGAGGAGCAACGCTTCGGGGTGGCAGTCAAGGAAAAGCTAAAAGCGTTGCGTGCCGCGGTCGACGTGCTGACGATGACCGCCACACCGATCCCGCGCACCCTGCACATGTCGCTGCTGGGTGTACGGAGCATCTCGAACCTGGAGACCGCTCCGAAAGATCGTCTCGCGGTCGAGACGAGGGTTTCGCGTTTTGACGAAACGCTCTTGCGGCACGCCATCATGCGCGAATTGAACCGCGATGGGCAGGTTTACTTCGTGCATAACCGAATTCACGACATTCAGAAAGTCGCGCAACGGTTGAGCAGCATTGTCCCCGAGGCGAACATTGGCATCGGTCACGGACAGATGACGGCTACGGAGCTAGAAGAAGTGATGCTCGGTTTTGTCCGCAAGGAGTACGACATTCTCCTGGCCACGACGATCATTGAAAGCGGCTTGGACATTCCCAACGCGAATACCATCTTCATTGACGATGCGGATCGTTATGGTTTGGCGGACCTGCATCAACTCCGCGGGCGTGTTGGGCGCTGGAAGCATCGGGCTTATTGCTATCTCTTGATTGACGAGAAGCGAAACCTCTCGCCCGAGGCAGCCCGGCGTTTGCGGGCGATCGAGGAATTCAGCCAGATGGGCGCTGGCTTTGCTCTGGCGATGCGAGACTTGGAACTGCGCGGTGCTGGTAACTTACTGGGCACCCAGCAAAGTGGGCATATCGCGACGGTTGGGTATGAACTGTATTGCTCGTTGCTCGAGAAAGCCGTCCGGCAACTCAAGCAGTTGCCACCACGCGAGTCGGTTGATGTTTCAGTCGATCTACCCGTGATGGCGTATTTGCCGGGAAGTTATGTTCCCGACATGCGCACGAAGATCGATCTCTACCGGCGTCTGGCCCGCGTGGCGAATGAGGAGGAACTCGATGATTTCTCTGGCGAGCTAGCAGACCGCTTTGGGACGCCGCCAGAGCCCGTAGAGGAGTTACTACGCGTCACAAGGCTGCGAATCGCTGCCTACGAGCAAGGTATTCACGCGATCCATCTCGAAGATGAGTATGCCGTGCTGACCTATGCCCAGCGGCGGATAATTGAACGACTCGTTGCTAGCAGCGCCGGACGGTTGCGAATCGCCGACGCTCGCAGTGCCTATTTGCCGTTGGCGTGCGACGTTGAGGATTCTCAGGCGGTGCTAGGGGAGATCGAATCGCTCTTGCAGCCTGCGGCAGTCAGTGCGTAAACTCTCGCCGCGCTGCGGTTTGCACTTCGTGAACCGGCACCTTACGTAACTTGTGTCAGACATCTTTGAGGACGCTCCGCTGAACCCTCTTCAAAAGACTTTCCGACTTGTCGCCGCTTGGTTGCTGGTGTTTGTTGCAGTCGTCGTTGCGCATGCTCAGTCGACATTCGCTCCGCCGCCGTTGCCCAGGGAGCCAACCGCTTCCAACGTGCGTGGCATTTATAACCCAAGTCAGCAGAACAGCGGGCGTGCTGCTCCTGAGTTCGTTGCTCCAGCGGCGAAGACGCCAGCGATGGGTGTCCCGAACATCGGTGTTACGCCGACGCAAGCAGAACCCATTCAGGCGGCTCAGATTCTGGCCAAAGTTGATGGTCAAGTCGTCTTGGCGAGTGACCTGCTTTGGCAAGTGAATCAAATGATCGCCGATAATCGCGATCGCATCCCTGCAGAAGAAACCGAAACGGTTCGCGCTTCGTTACTTGAAAGACAACTCTACGGCCTGATCGACACGAAACTGCTCTACGCCGATTTTGTTAGCACGGTGCCGGCTGAGAACATTCCCAAGGTGCGGGAAAGCCTGAGTAAGGCTTTCGAGGAGCACGAAATCCCCCGCCTGATGAAAATGCTAAAGGTCGATAGTCGGGCCGCGTTGGAGGCGAAACTCGCCGAGTACGATGGCTCGCTGAAAGACATTGAGGGGATGTTCTTTGAGCGTTCGATCGCTGGCGAATGGCTCCGTCAAAAAACTCCAAAACCGAAAGAAGTGACTCACGAGCAAATGCTCTCTTATTACCAGGAGCATTTGAAAGACTACGAGTATGAGACCCAAGCCCGTTGGGAAGAAGTAATGGTCCGCTTGAAGAAGTTTGGAGGCGACCGGGAAAAAGCTTGGCGGGAGCTGGCCGACATGGGCAACGAGATTTGGAACTCCGTGGCCGCGAATCCGGGTCTCCGCGGCCCGGTGTTCAGCAGAGTTGCCCGCGAACGATCGCATGGCTTTACGGCTAAGGATGGCGGTGAGCATCCTTGGACGGTGGTCGGCGACCTGAAATGCGAAGCGATCAACGATGCGTTGCGTGACTTGGCCGTGGGACAAATGAGTGATCCGATCGTCAGTGAGCGAGGGATTCACATCGTTCGCGTTCTCGAACGCAAGCAAGCGGGCCGAACGCCCTTTACCGAGGCCCAGGCGGAGATTCGGAAGACGCTCGAAAAGAAACAGCGCGCGGGGCTCGTCAACGCCGAGATGGAGAAGCTTCGCAAGCAGGCCCAAGTTTGGACCCTGTTTGAAGGCGAGATCAGCAACTCGCGGTTGGCGGAGATTCTCGACGGCCGACAGCGACGGTAGGAATCGCGTAGGCAGCCGCAGGCTGTTAGCCTGCGGCTGCCTTTGTTTGACGAAGTTGGCTCAGCCTTCCATCTCTTTCCCCAGCTCGTAAACCTCCACCGCGTCGAGTACCGCGTCGTTGCTGTCGAACAGGCGCGCAACGGCCGCTTTGTGGATTTTCATTTTCGTGCCGCCAACACCAAGCGCGCCGTAGCAGATGTGGCCGTCGCGTTCGACCGCTTTGTCGTGAACCTCGACGCCACCAAGCCCCAGTGGCGGGACTGCGTTGAGGTCGAGAACGACCTCCAGCGAGGAGCAACCGGCTCGCATATCCGCTGGAACGAGCTCAACTGCTGGTGGACCGGAGGCGACTAGAATCTGTGCGCCCTCGATGGCATCGGGCATCTCCTCCGGTTGGGAGGTGACGACGGGGGTCAGCTCTGCGTCGGGAACAAACTCCTTGACTTCATGGCATACTTGTTGGGCGGTTTCCATCTTACGGGAGGAAACTCTCACAACTGCTCCCTCCTCGGCCAGCAGACGAACGACGCGTTTGCCGACCGAGCCCGTGGCCGCCAGCACAGTCGCCTGGGCGCCGCGGAGCGAAAGGTGGCGGCGAGCGGCCAGTACGGTTGCCGCGGCCGTGGTGTTCGCCCCATTGCTGTCGAGCATCGCCGAAACGCGCATCGGCCCGAAGAAAGTCTTCTGCACCTCAGCCATAACGGCTTCGCCCGCGATCACATCCGATCCGCCGACGAAAACGGCGGTCGACTTCAGGTCTTCAGGGCCTCGCGTAAAGATCGCCCCGTAGATGAGGTCACGAACATCGTCGGTCGTGATCCCGCTGTGGCGAAACAAATGATCGACCCCCGCATCGACAGCCACCACGCCGTCGAAGACGCTGGGCTGTGGATCGGTATCAAAGCAAACAAGGATTTTAGGCTTGGACATGCGAGAAAGTAGAATGGTGAGAGTCGAGAGGGGAATACACAGCAACGAAGAGTTTCTAGCCGCGGTTCTACGAATCGCCGGAACCTCGCAGCAGACCATCAACAAGAAAAAACCACGCGCCGCTAACCGACGCGTGGCCTGGGTCTCTTGTCGGTGTTGCGCCGTGACTAGAAGCCGCGGAACGGGTGGGCGGCTTCTTCCTTGCCGGCGATCATTTCGTCGGCTGATGGCTTCGCGCCCATCGCGTTGACGATCGCCATCTTGGTGGCTTCGTAGTTGTAGTCGTAGATCTTCTTGTCGTCGGCAGCTTCAGGGTGAATGAACACGCCGCAGACGATGACGAGATCTTCAGCCTGCCCTTTGTCGATCACGCCATCAGCCACGCTATCGGCAACGGCCTTCGCGACGGCTGCTTGAGCAGGACCGAACATTTGAACGGCCTGACGCATGCCCTTGATCGTGACCTTGGTGATCATGACCGTGGCTGGCTTAACGGCCAAGTTCGGGGTCAGCACAGCGAGTAGGTTGGTGTGGCCGTCGCTCTGGGTGGCCAAGGCGTTGGCAAAAGCGGTACCGACAGGGCCGTCTTTGCTACCGATCATAAGATCGATATGAGCGATTTCGTTGCCGTCGCCCGTGAGGGCCTCTCCGATGAACATCGACATAGTTTCGTTACTCCAGAAATGAGGGGCGTGCTAGATCGGTTCTTTCGTAGTTGATCAAGCTGGCGCTGCTTTGAATCCGCGATGCGAATCGGGTGCATCGCGCGGTGGCTAGGCCACAGTATCGTGAATTGGCTAATCTGCTTCGCTGCCGAACACTTATTTCGGCACGGTGCTGATGTCTGGCCCCAGTATGGCTAACTTTGAGGGCAACCGACGAGCCAGAAAGCATAGCAGCCCCCATAGGGAGAGTTCAACCGGCCTAAACAGCCCTGCCAACTCGCAGAAAACGCTTGCACTTCTCCGTCGAACTTCCTAGTTTATGGAATGCACCCTGGAATTTCGGTGGGGAGGTTCCGGGCAAGTGCTTCAGCATGAATTGCAGTGGGCGAGTCGGCCTACGTCGGCCATCTGATGCAATCTCTCTTCAGCATGCTCATGACTTACCAGATTCCTTCTGTTTGATTTCGGTAAAGGAGAGCATTCATGAATGTCGTGGGGCCAAGGGGCAAAGGTTTTACTCTCGTGGAATTGTTGGTGGTGATTGCCATCATAGGCACATTGGTCGGATTGCTACTGCCGGCGGTTCAGGCAGCTCGGGAGTCTTCACGTTCCAATACGTGTCGTATGAACTTAACGCAGTTGCACAAGGCAACCGCCCAGTACGAGATCGACAATAAGAAGTACCCCGGCTACGTGAATCCCATCGGCGGTGGCGCCAGTTGGTCCGCAATGCTGCTACCTTATCTGGAACGGCGCGACCTGTGGGAACGAATCCAAGTGGGAGCTAGTGCGAGTGCCTCGGTCGAAGTGTTCGTCTGCCCAAGCAACCCTCCGAAAACTGAAGGGGCGCCCGGGATGTCTTACCTGGCAAATGCAGGTTGGATCCAACGGGAAGAGATTTTCCCTAATTCCTTAGAATGTGGAAAAACGGAGAACATCGCAAACGGAGTCTTCTTTGACAAAACGCGAACGGACGTTAGCTCTCGAGCAGACATTCGTGATGAAGTTCGAGTGGATAATTCGTGCGTCCCCTCGCCTCAGCCAATCACTAAAATGACGTTCGCCTACATCCAAGCCGAAGGGGACGGCACAACCAATACGTTGTTGTACTCCGAAGGGATTAACGCAATGGTCTGGACCGGCATCACGGCCCCCGACAAAAAGTGGCACTACGGTTTCTGCTGGGAGAAACCTGTGACTATCGCGGCTGGTTACGAAGACGATAACAGCACGATCGAGACGGGCTCACAGTACCGCTACATCAATCGCATCCTCAAGTCGTTGACGAACAATCCAAACGAAAAGCCGGCCAACAGTTGTGCTCCTTCAAGTTATCACGCTGCGGGAATCAACGTGGCGTTCGTTGGTGGCAGCGTGAGGTACCTCTCGGAGCAAATCGAGCCCTTCGTTTTCGCGCAGTTGATGACGAGCAATCGGCGTGACTCCGATCTTGATGAAGAGAACCTGCCTCAGCCAGACGCCGACGACTATTGAACTGCTATGAAATGGCCACCCAACATCGGAGCAGCTTCCCACGGGGCCTGCTGAATGCACAGGAGAGTCGAATCGGGCTCTTTCTGGACAAAACGGCCCTTTCCTGCGACAATTCAAGATGAGCACGGTTTGCATGCCCGATGGGCCTTTTTCTTTTATTCATTCGATGTCGTCATGCAAAACGGGTTCGTGATGCGCGTGTAATGAACGGCGTTTTCAGAGGCAACGCAGTTCGTGGACACGAAGGTACTTTCGATCCCCTTGTCATCGCTAAGCACAGGTCTCGCCCTTGATGACTCAATGCCTTGAGCGACTTGCGAGAAACCGACGGAACACTTAGCACCGAAAACGAACAGAGGAGACTCCCTATGAGAAACGCTTACCCTCCCCAAACTCCAGGCCGCCAGCGAGGTTTTACGCTGGTTGAGTTGCTGGTGGTGATTGCCATCATCGGCACGCTGGTCGGCCTCCTGCTGCCAGCTGTACAAGCGGCACGCGAGTCAGCACGGAACAACACCTGCAAGAACAATATGCGTCAACTGGCGCTCGGTCTCAACACGCGGGAGTCGTCTCTCGGCGATTACCCCGGCTATGTCAACGAGCTAGGCATCGCTGATACCACTCGCCTCATCCGCGCGAGCTGGGTTGTGTATACGTTCCCTTACGTTGAGCAGAATGCGTTGTGGGAAAGATGGTCGCAAGGTCAAGTTAACCCTAACATGGGCGCTCTGACCGATCAGCTGTCTTCGGAGGATGGCGAGATCGCTCAGCTTGAAGTACTCACCTGCCCAAGCGATCCGCCAGTCACGCAAGGTCAGCCCTTATTAGCCTACGCAGCAAATGCCGGCTGGGCCCAGCGTACCGCTGAGAATTTAGGGAGTGTGCCCGTTGGGACCGCGTCTCCTTTCCAACCCGACGATCGAGAGAACGCAGCGAACGGAATTTTCTTTAGTCGCATCCGTGGCTGGGATGCCAGTCGTTTGTTGGGTCGTCCAGATAACCATGCTGGAACTCCGGAGATCACGATGAAGGCCGCTCTTATTAAGGATGGGCTCTCGCAGACGGTGATGCTCTCGGAAAATCTACGAACCATCAACTGGGCATACCTTCCCGCAGACGAGTACGATGTGAGCGGTGGCACCGGCAATCAGAAGTACCACTTTGGTATCACCTGGGAGCAGCCTGAGACTGTCGCCACGAACCTCAACGCCCCTATTCGCATTAACGGAAACACGGAGGGCGAGACCGCCACGACGATCAATTCGATGGTGCGAACTGACGGCTTCCCTTCAAGCCGTCACCCTGGCGGTGTCAATATGGCACTCATGGACGGGGCAACACGATTTGTCTCCGACAGCATTTCACCGTTTATCTATGCTCAAATCATGACTTCTCACGCAGCGAAGTCTGACTTGCACACGAACGATGGTACGCGGCCAGAGCACTACGAGTCGCAGCAGCCACCTGTGTCCGCTGGCGATTTCTAGAAATCGTCGTGATAAACGAGAATAAAAAAGGGACGCCACATTGCTGTGGCGTCCCTTTTGTTTTGCGCTCGGTTGCTGCTGAATATCAGCCGTCCCGACGCGACGGGATTAGCCCCCGGTTACCCTGGGAACCGGACGCTAACGCGTTCCGGCTGAAAACTAGTAGCGGGTCAAATCAATTCAGACTCAGCAACTCATCCGAGGAGGCTTCTTCTGCTTCTTCACCTTCTGCGGCAGGGGCGGCTGAGTTGCCGTAGCGTTCGGGAAAGAGCGCTCGATTGACCTCGGGAATCATCAGCTTCGCGAATTCGATGGCGGGGCTGTCGTTGATTTCGTCTTCGCTTTCGGTCACGGCAGTGGTGAAGTACATCTTGTAGAGGGCCGTGTTGTTGCCGTAGTAAGCTCTTGCGCCTCTGATGCCAAGCATGCTCGAGAATTTGCTGCCGCTGGAAGGAGCATCCCAGCCATACTGGCCTTCCTTATTGCCGTTCCACGACCAGAAGACGCGAATCTTGTGTCGCGAGAGGGCGTCTTCTTTCACATACTCTGCGGTGTAAAACATCCCCGGCTCGCCCTCTTTCGGGGCGATCTGGTGTTTGATCTTTGTGCCCAGCGGGGTGAAGCCCGCGCTGGGATAGCAAATGTCGGGGGTGTGACGAACGATGTTTCGCGAGTGGCCGACAATCAGCCACAGATCCACCTGCCGGCCCGTGTTCTGATCGACGTAGGTTCTCGACACGTGCCCCACCGCGCCGGCCGTGTCAGCCACTTCCGATGAGACTTCCCGATCCTGGCTTACCCAACTTCCAAGAGTCTTGGGCACTTTCTCGAAACGCTCGGCGAACTTCGACGCCGTCATACTGGAACTGTTAAACACGTCCGAGTAGTACCAAGACGCACCGGTCAGTGCAACTAGGCAGGTAAGAGCAACGGCAAGAGGAACAAGTAGGTTCTTCTGGGGCATGACGAGACAGGCACAGGAGGTGTTGAAAGGCAAAAACTCAGTCTTTCAACGGTAGACTTGTGCCGCGTGACTGTCAAGAAAGCATGCCCTTAATGCTACTTCTCGGAAGCCTCGAAATAGATCGCTTGCTGCAAGCCTCCTTCACCGGGCTGGGCAGCGTAAGCCGAGGTTGGGTTGATAACACGAATACCAGTCGTTGATTCCGCGGGAATCGCTTGGGCGGAAGTCTG
This sequence comes from Lacipirellulaceae bacterium, assembly GCA_040218535.1. Taxonomy (NCBI): domain Bacteria; kingdom Pseudomonadati; phylum Planctomycetota; class Planctomycetia; order Pirellulales; family Lacipirellulaceae; species Lacipirellulaceae bacterium. The sequence continues at coordinate 1,440,609 of JAVJRG010000012.1, forward strand.
CATGACGGCAGAGTCACGTTTTAAGGCATCTTTCACTGGAGGCAAAGGTTCGAGCATGCCGGTCAGTTGCGCGACCCGTTCGAGGCTCGGCGGCAGCGACGGCGGGGCATCCTGCGACCTGTTCGCTGGCGGTCGGTAGCCAGCAGGGCGAACGTTGTCGTCGATTACCGAGTCGCCGCTCGGAGCGACATTGGCAGCCGGGTTGACGAGCTGCTTTAGGAAGGCCGGAGGCTCTGGCGGTAGGGCAGCTTGAAAGTCCGGAGCATTAGGGATTTGTAAGCCGAGAGGATCGAGAGCCGGCAGTGGCTCAGAACCGTCTCCCGGTGCTGCAGGATCACCCAGCCCGCCGTCCTCGGCTGGAACTTCGGGGTCACGCTCTTGCTCTTCAGGGCCGGCTTGGTCTTCTTTGGAAGGTTGAGGTCGTACAAAGCCTCCGAGTCCTTCGTCTTCTCCCGCTGGCTCAGGTACGAGTTGCTGCCCTGCCGCGGCTGCCGCATCGTCGCCGGGGAAGGGTCGCCAGTGCGTCTGCCAGTATCCCCAGCTTTCGGTCTTGGGGCGGCAGGTTCCGTCGGCGGCACAAGGGGCCGGCGTACACGGGTGTGCAGCACGCAATAGTGAGCTGCCAGCAAGCATACTGAACAGGGTGACACCCATCAGAAATCCAAGCATCAGTTTGGCGAAGCAATTGCGTTTCATCGTGTTCGGTCCTTAGCGGCGTGTGCCCAGTCGTCTGTTGCGGCTCTTGGGAAAGCGTTGTTTAGGAAGTAGTTTTTCTATTAGGTCAGCCGCCGGGCGTTAGCCCACGGTTGCCTTGAGAACCGGACGCTAACGCGTTGCGGCTGATAGTTTGAAAACGGCCTCGGTTTCTTGGTTCTGTCTGCCCACACTCAACCGAGGCTTGTGAAGCTTAGCTGAGTGCGGACTGGTTGCTCTTCGTTGTCTCTAGCCTTAGAACGTATTGCCCAGGCCAAAGCGGTCGATACGGTTGGCGGTTGACGTACCCAGCGAGGTGATACCCAGGATTTGCTCGAACGGACTGAGCACGGTGCGGAGCACACTGCTGAACTTGGTGAGCTTGTTCGGGGCGATATATAGGCGGTCGCCCGGCATCATTTGATAGTTGGTGGCGGTAATCGCCCCGGTGGTAATCGCGTTCCAATCGACGGGCAGAATCTGCTCGCAGCCGACGCCGTTTGGTGCCGGTCGGGCGATCCAGAGCTTCGAGGATGAGAACTGCGAAATCCCCTGGATGTTCGAGACCGCGTCGAGCACGGTTTCGTTACCGGTGATCGGCAGTCGGACGACATTGTCGCCTTGGCCACCGTCGGCGGTGATGATGTAGTAAACCTTGCTGTTGTAAGCCAAGATGTCGAGGAAGACTTCAGGATCGTCCAACTCCTTAGAGAGCTGAGCTTCAATCGCCGCACGAGCTTGCTCAAGCGTCGCACCGGCCACGTAAACAGATCCGTAGGTGCCGAGATTCACACGGCCATCTGGGCCGACAAGGTGTTGCCCCGTGACTTGCTGGGCACCGGCTGAGGCAACCAGCGAAACGGAGATTTCGACGTTCGCCAGAATCTGTGAGAGTTCGTCTTGCAGCGTCGCTTCGGCTTCCTCAACCGTATCGCCTGCGATCTTGATGCGACCGTAGGTGGGGCCAAGGTTGACGCTGCCGTCAGCGTCGATGTTGTAGGTATTATCGATCGGCAGCTCGGGGAAGTTACCCGTTGCGCGAATCAGGACGACATCGAAGATTTCCAGCTTGTGGGGCGACTTAGGCACCAGACGGACACCTTCGATAAGCAGCACGTCAGGTGGCTCTATCACATAGCGTGGGAGCGTGACTTTCTCCAATTCCCGCGGCACGCTGCTCGACGCAGGTGGCTCAGGCGGCGTCGCTGGAAACGGTTCCCGCGGCTGCATGAAGGCTGTGCAACCAGTGGAGCTCACCATGAGAGCTAGTAGTAGTGGCCACACTGCGTGAATCGTTCGACAGGACTTCATTGTGATCTATCTCGCTGGAGAAACGCCCTTGTTACGCACGGCTGAGACGCGTTGCCTGCCGACAGACCTTTCCGCCGAGATAGCAGGGCACGAGTCACGGCTTGCGCGACAGTTACAAAAGGAGTAATCGGCAATCTTTAACAGCGACTTTGGTGACAGCGGGGGAATTCACGAAAAAAGCCGGGGCAGCGGTTCCGCCATCTGCGATTGCAAGCACTGCCTGCGTGCGCCAGGGGGTGCGTATTCGTAGGAACGATCGAGAGACGCCCCTCGCAGCCCTAAGTACTGCAATAGCAACACTTGCAGCACGGCCAGAGGTTTGACAGACTCGCACGACACGCGTATTCTCAGAGCAGACTAGGCAATGAGTTTACGCATCGCAGTGCTAGCAAGGATCTCCCGTTGCATTCGTGAGAATCTGCCGAACCCCCGGCCTTCGACCGTCGTATTAAATATGACGAACTTGCTGGTTTCCGCAGCGACCATTGCCACATCCCTTTGCCATGGCCCATTCTGCTGCGAAATACGAGTAGCAACGAAGTCGATGGGTCGTCATACCCTGATAACTCCTCTTACCTGACTCCCCGCTTTCCATGAGTAACGCGTTCGTCGACGATCAATTTAGCGATCATGTCCCTCTAAGCCCGGAAGCTGAGACGAAGGCTTGGATCGTCTTTGGGGGCTTGGTAGCGCTCATCTCGATTGCCTATTGGGACATGCTCTTGCTGACCGGTAGCTACTGGTTTGACGCACTTTACTCCCATGGCTGGCTGATCCCCGTGATTGGGGCCTTTCTGTTCTGGCGTTTGCGAAAGCCGCTCACTGAGGTCAGCGCCCAAGAGCGCTGGATTGGCGTCGCAGCGATGGTGTTCTTTCTGGCCATCCGCTGCTTTGCCGCAAAGTTCGATATTAACCCGGTGATCAGACTGTCCTACGTGGGTGTCCTGCTAGGAGCGGTGATGCTCGTAGGCGGGTTCAAAATGTTCACCTGGGCTGGGGCAGCGGTGGCGTTTCTTGTGTTCATGTTTCCTTTCCCCTCCGTCATGGAAAGGAAAGTTCTGCTTGGCCTGCAAAAAGTAGCCACGATTGCTAGCACAGCTGTGCTGCAGACCTTCGGCATCGGTGCCGTGCGGGATGGTAATCGCATACTTATCGACGAACTCGAACTGGGCGTCGTGGATGCGTGTAGCGGTCTGCGGATGCTTTCGGTTTTTGTCGCGATGTGCGTCGCCTTGGCGATTTTGATGGATCGCCCCTGGTGGGACCGACTTGCTGTGTTGGTTGCAGCTGTGCCGATTGCTCTGATTTCGAATATCGTGCGAATTGTTCTGACAGCCTACTTGTATAAGAACTTTGGCATGAAGAACGACACGATCAACGTGCTGATTCATGATGGCGCTGGCTTTGCCATGATGTTCATCGGGATGGGATTGCTGGCAGTACTCTTTTCAGTGCTGACCAAGCTTACCGTCCCCATAGAAGAGGATTATTCGGGATTCGGCACGGCTGCCGGATAACATTCTTGCAAGACGCTACCCCTGACGTTGCTGTTGGTGCCGCGATCATCCGGAAATGAACTCCGGCATCACGAGAAACACACTCCGCTGTTCTGCAGTAGGGCCACTGCAATCGGAAAGGTCGGATGTGGTGTTTCGACAACACCGAGGTTGACGAAGCGCATCAAAACTCGCAGCTCGGATCGGCCGTTTTGTGGAAAAGGACGCAAAACGGGCGATTGGCGCGGCAGTTGCTTTCCACGCTAGTCCCCAAACTTTTCGACGTTTTTTCTGCAAGCGAACACTCAGAGATCAACCGTTTCTCAAGAGAGGCATTTGATGGCGAACCAAGACAACTATTCCGGCTCTTCCACGCTCGACGATACAGACGTCGAAGTGCAACCCTCACGCGCCCTGGTAGCGGCCCCACCCACGGGCCCGGCGATGACTCCAGCCGTCGGCCCTGCGGGCGGTTATGGTGAAGAGGATCTGCTTAAGGGCGGGCTGAGCCAAAAGTGGCTTATCAACTGCCTCCGCCGTCGCTGGCTGATGGCCTCACTCCTGGGACTGCTCATGGCAGGACTTGTGGGGGGAACGCTCGCTTGGCTGTTCCCCAACTCGCACAAGACGGTTGCTTACTTCCAGATTAACTCGAAGCCGATCGACAACCCCCTTGCAGGTCCGACGAAAGGTCGTGACGGTAAAAACTTCGCCATTCTCGCACAGACCCAAGCCGCCCTGGTGAAGACACCATTGGTCTTGGACAGAGCCCTGGGTACGCCAGGAATTCGTGAGACGAAAGCCGTTGTAACCAAGGGTAATAATGCCCTCAATTGGCTGACCGATGAACTCCGTGTGACTCTGGCCAACAATAGTGAGGTTTTGGAAATTCGCTACGATGGGCCTGAGGACAAGGATGAGATGGTGAAGATCGTGAACGCGGTTTGCGATGCCTTCGAAGAGAAGATCCTCGACGAAGAACGTAAGAAGCGTGAAACCGAACTTGAAAACCTGCGAGAACTTCATCAAGGCGTAAAAAAAGATCTGGAGACAGAGGCCAAAGAGTTCGACAAGCTCACCGAATTGACCGGTGGTGCTGACGCGGCCGGTTCGGAGGTCAAAGCCCGACTGCTGACCACGGAGATCATGAATCTGCAGAAAGCAATTTCCGCGTTGGAAAAGGAAGGCATCGAGATCCAAATCCAGAAAGAGATTGGCATCCGCGATCTCAATTCCCCTGCACGGATTGATGCCCTTGTTGCCGAAGAACTCGCCAACGACCCAGCGATCGAGAACTATCAGAACGAGATTTTCGCTCTCGAAGCGCAGTTGCGCTCGCGAGGTGGCATTGGCCGCAACAGCCAAGCCCCTGAGTTGGTCAGAATCCAGAACATGAGAGCTCAGGCTGTACAGAATCTTGAGTCTTACCGCTCTCAGAAGGAAAAGGAACTTCGCAAGCTAATTGCTGAGCGTCCCAAAGATGCCATTCAGCAGCTCATGATTCAATACGTCATGAGGATGAAGGCGAATATTGCTCAGAAGCAGCAATATGAAGAGAAGCTCGCTGAGAAGGAAAAACTGTTGCAGCAGCTGACTGATCGCGACCCTGAACTGGCGATCAAGAGGACAGAGATCGAACGCCTCCGTGAGATTGAGGTCACGCTCGCCTCGAAAATTCAAGCACACACAATGATGCTTCAGGGAGGGGCCAATCAAATTGAGAAGCTGGGTGCCGGAGCGACCTCAACCACGAATATCACGGTCTTTGAACGACTAGCGATCGCTGGTGTTGGTGGACTCTCCGCATTGGCGTTGACCTGCTACGGCGTGGCACTGATGGACTTCCGTAAGCGTCGTCTGAACGGTCCGACCGATATGGACGACGGCCTGGGGATTCGCGTGCTGGGTGTTCTGCCACCTGTGACAGCTCGGAAAGCTCTCGCTGGGGGAACGCTCTCAGCAGTTCAAGTTTCGGAAGCGATCGACAATGTTCGGGCAACACTGATGCACGACTCGACTTCCAAGAAACGCCAAGTGGTGCTCGTTACGAGTGCCTCAACACTGGACGGCTGCACCACGGTTGCCGCAAGCCTGGCGACAAGCCTGGCCCGCGCAGGACGTCGCACACTACTGATCGACGCCGACCTTCGTTCGCCTTCGATGCACAGCCTGTTCGGCTTGCCTTTGGACGATGGCTTTAGCGAGGTGTTGCGTGCCGAAGCCGAGCTAACCGACGTTATTCGCCCGACGAGTACCGAAAGCCTCTACGTGATCACCGCCGGTGTTTGCGATACAGCCGCGGTTCACGCTTTGGCGACTGACCAACCTCAACCGATTTTCGAGAAGCTGCGAGAGCAGTTCGACTTCATCATTTTGGATAGTGCTCCGATCTTGAGCGTTTCCGATAGCCTCTCGCTTGGTCAGTATGTGGATGGAGCGATTCTGTCGGTACTCCGAGATCACAGTGAGCTGCTCAAAGTGAACAAGTCGGCTGAGTTGCTCGACGGCATGGGCGTCCGACTGCTTGGTACGGTTGTCAACGGCGTGCCTTGCAAGACGGATCGTCGAATCTTGCAACTGCACAAGAACACGGCCAAGAACCAAAAGCAACTGGCCGCTCCCGAAGCAAAAGGCAAGTCGAAGAAGAAATCGAAGAAGAAGTCAAAAGCCGTCGAGCCAGCTCCTGCTCAGCCTAGTGCCGAGTTGGAACCGGAGAGTCCTCAAGCGACCGCCGTTGCTGAGCCTCCGCAGGCTGAGCCAGCACCGCCGAAACCGATCGAGCCGACAGAAAACAGTGCCTCGATTGATCTCGACGACATCGAACTCGACATGGACGATTTCGATATCGACAAGCTGTAAGCTAATCGATATTCACTGAAGCTGCCCCAAGACGCTGGATCGCCTCTGCGATTCGGCGTCTTTTTTTACGCGCTCCAATCAAAAAGGGTAGCTGGGGACGAGCGTAGCGAGCCCCCAGCATTTCTCAAACTGGGGGCGGCTTCCAGCTACCCATTAGTTAAGTCTACCTCTCACTCTCTTGACCCTCGCCATACTATTCGCCAGCGATTACGATCAAGTACGTGCTCCTTCGCCTCGGCCAATTCCTGAACGATCGTCGCTATGTGGTTATTCTCGCATGGCTGCTGATCGCTGGTGGCCTGAAAGCCATTGCCCCGAGCTGGCACGAGGTTGCCACCGATGGCGACTTGGAACAGCTCCCTGCCGAGACGACGACCGTCCGTGCTGAAGCGCTCAACAAGCGGGCGTTCCCCGATGATAAGGCCCACAGTTCGGTGGTACTCGTTTTCGCAAGGGAAGAACAGCCGCTGACGATTGAGGACCGTCAGTACTCTCTCTCCCTCGCCAAACAGTTAGCTCAAACGGAATCACTGCCTTTCGCCGATGAGAACGGAGCCGAAAGCGTTTGGACTGAAAAGACTCCTGTTATTGGGCCGATGCTTGAAAATGGCCCAGGCACGGCGCAGCGGGTCGTCGTCAGGCTGAGCAACGACTTTATGGCTACGGACAATGTTCGCGTGCTGGAAGTTGTCAGGCAGATACTCAAAGCAAACAAAGCTGCCGCGCCATTGGGTTTGAAAGTAGGCGTGACAGGCTCGGCAGCGGTAGCTGGAGATATGCTATCTGCAGCGTCTGAAAGCTTGCGCAATACTCACCTCACAACCCTTCTGATGGTGCTCGGAGCGTTGGTGTTGATCTACCGCTCTCCCCGACTGGTCGTAATTCCGCTAGTTGTGATTACGTTGAGTGCTTCGGTGTCACTCGATTTATTGGCAATCCTGGCCGGCCTCAGCCAAACGAATCCCGACCTCTGGCCGACGATCCGTGTTTTCACGACAACAAAAATATTCGTCATCGTGTTACTCTTTGGCGCGGGGACCGATTATTGCTTGTTTCTGATCGCGCGGTACCGCGAGTTACTTGCAGCGGAAAAGCAAAGCGTTGCCGTCGCACAGTCGCTTGCGAAGGTCGGGCTGGCCTTGGCGGCCAGCGCGCTGACTACAGTGGTTGGGCTTGCGATGATGGGCTTCGCGGAGTTTGGCAAGTTTGCCTACAGTGGCCCCGCGATCGCTGTGAGCCTGATTGTGACGCTTGTTATTTGCTTGACGCTGACTCCAGCGCTACTTGCGACACCGTTGGCCGGGGTGCTGAAGCACCCCGGCCAGGGTACCAGCAGTACCTGGTGGGGTTTGCTCGCCCAATACGTAACCCGTCGCCCCGGGGCAGTCCTGCTTGGTTCTCTCCTTTTTGCAGCTCCTTTGGCTTGGCAAGGTTGGGCAACCCCGGTTTCCTACGATCTCTACGGCGAATTGCCACGCAACCGAATCAGTCGACAAGGCACCCGACTGTTGCAGAAGCATTTCCCTCCCGGAGAGCTAGGCCCTCTAACGCTGCTGGCACATTTGCCTGACGGCCAACTCGACACGCCCGAAGGCCGTATCCGTATTGCCCGACTGGTGAAGCCGCTTACTGAAGTCTCGGGCGTTGCAAAAGTTCGCAGCCTCGATCAGCCAACCGGCGATCCCCCAGGCACGGTCCGCATCGGCTCTTTAGAAGGGCTTGCTTCGCTGGCCGCCAAGGGCAACCCTCAAACGAAAGCGGCATTCGTCTCCACGGCTGAGCCTCTGGCGGGACAGGTCACCCGGCTAACGCTCGTTTTGGATCACGAACCGTTTTCCGCGGAAGCGGTGGCAACCACCGAACGTGTTCTTGCCGAACTCGATTCGCTTAAGAACTCGGAGGAATCTCCCTGGCGTAACGCCACCTTCGAACTCAGCGGCCCGACCGCGGGTATCCGCGATTTGGAACGCGTCACGCTCGCTGATCGCAAACGGATTGAAGTCCTCGTGGCGACGGCCGTTTTCCTAGTGCTGGTGATCCTCTTACGACGCCCGTTGGTCTGCTGCTACTTGATCTTTACGGTCATCTTGAGCTACCTCGTTACGCTAGGAATAGTCAGCTTGATCTTTCGCGCCTACGATGGCTACCTCTTGAGCGAGGCTCTTTCTGAAACCGATGTTTGGTCGGGCGTCAACTGGAAGGTTCCCGTCTTCTTGTTCGTGATCCTGACCGCAGTCGGGCAGGACTACAACATTTATTTGGTGACTCGCGTCTTCGAGGAACAGCGCCGTATCGGTCCGCTGGCCGGCTTGCGGCGGGCGCTCATCCAAACCGGCAGCATCATCACCAGTTGCGGCCTGATCATGGCAGGCACCTTCGCTTCAATGGCCACGGGCAGCCTCCGAGGCATGACGGAGTTGGGCGTTGCGCTCGCCCTGGGGATTCTGCTTGATGCGTTTGTGGTGCGAACGGTTCTCGTGCCGGCGTTCTTGTCTTTGCTGGCGAGAATGCGCTAGGGGAATTTTATTCCCCACTGATTACCGCCCACGCAATCATCGCTGCCAACGCACCGAGTACGAGTAGCACTCTCATCGCCCGATTGCCTTGAGCGTCGGCTTCTAACGGAGGCAGATTGGTCGTTAGCTCGCGGGCTTCTTCGCCGAATTCGTCTTCCAGGCGGTCGCGAATGAGGCCCTGCACGCTACGCGCATTGAACGGACGTTCTTCGGGCGCTTTGGCAAGGAGTTGGAAAGTGAGGTTCTCCAGCCATTTGGGGCATTCGATGCCTAGCTCCTCGAACGACTTAGGCTGTTTATGCAGATGTTGGTCCCAGACTTGGGCGAAGTTGGCGCCCATGAAGGGTGGCTTGCCGGTTAGCATCTCGTACATCACGCAGCCTAGCGAATAGAGATCGGCCTGTGCCGTGATTTTGCCGTCGGCGGTGATCTGCTCAGGCGACATGTAGGCGTAGGTGCCCACGGTAATTCCGTCGGCGGTGATGTCCGTGGCGTGCGTATCGCGAGCGATGCCAAAATCGCCCAGGACGAGGCTCCCGTCGTCGTCGAAAAACAGGTTGCTCGGCTTCAAATCGCGATGGATGATGCCGTGGTTGTGAGCGTGTTGCAGCGCCGAAGCGACCTGTGAGCCGTAAGCGGCTGCTTGAGCCCAGGGCAACGGGCCGTGTTGCGTGAGGCGATCTTTCAGCGACCCGTGCTCCAGAAGCTGCATCGCATAAAAGTATTGTCCGTCGAGCATCCCTCCGCCGTAGTGGCTGACGATGTGCGGATGGTCCAGCTTCTGCATGATCTGGATTTCACGCTGAAAGCGATCAACGATGTTCGCGTCGTGCGCAATGTTGGGATGGAGGATCTTGACTGCAACGGGCTTGTCGAAGTCAGGGCTTATGGCACGAAAGACGGCTCCGACGGTTCCGATGCCCAGTTGATCTTGGAGCTGGAACGAGCTCTCAGTGGGGATGAACTTCAAACGCCGCGGATCGGGGGTACTTGGCGTTTGGCTCATCGCAAGAATCTGACCGACAAGGTGAGAAGATTGAGGGAGCCGATAGGCGTAAGCCATCGGGTGAGCCACCATCATACGCCACAAGCTTAAAGCATAGAACAGGTTAGCGCGGGCTGAGGCTGACTCGGGGAAAATCGCCTTTTCCACCACGACGGCACCTAGTAAGCCGCTGCCAGTAGGTCTAAAATGTGGGCTTGCGCGAAGCGGAAAGGCTTTGAGCCATTCCAGGCTGTGTCCGCGATGCGTCCTTCCAGGCAAAACATGGCGGCTTTGAGTGATCGCTGAAGAGGTTTCTCCTGCTCGTGATTGTGTGAGAGCAGTATCAGGCGGTTGACTCGGAAAGGGCACCTTTCGTTCCTCAAATAACTGTTAGATGTTGTTCGGCGATGCTCGGTCTTAAACCGAGCGTCTCTTCGAACTAAGGAATGAGTTGCCAATTGAGCAACGTTTTTGAGATAGCCAACGACCCTTGTTAAGAAGGGCTAGGCTAGCAACCGGATGCCCTAGAGATTTTTCCTTCACACAGATTCGATTTTTTTTGTAGGAGTTAGATGACAGATGAGTTACAAGCTTGAGTACATTTGGCTGGATGGTTACACCCCTGAAGCGAACATGCGTAGCAAGACGAAGGTCGTCGAAAGCGAGCCTAAGAGCGCCGAAGACTGCCCTGGCTGGTCTTTCGACGGTAGCAGCACCGAGCAAGCTGAAGGTAGCTCGTCGGACTGCTTGCTGAAGCCCGTCAAGATGATCAAAGACCCAGCCCGTAAGAACGCATCGCTGGTGCTTTGCGAAGTGTTGGCCGCTGATGGTTCGGTTCACCCTTCGAACATTCGTGGCTCGTTTGAGGACGATCCTGATCTGTGGCTTGGCTTCGAGCAAGAGTACACCATCATGAAAGATGGTGCGCCTCTCGGCTTCCCCAAGGACGGTTACCCAGGTCCTCAGGGTCCTTACTACTGCTCAGTCGGTTTCAAGAATTGCGTCGGTCGTGATCTTGTCGAAGAGCACTTGGACATCTGCTTGGAAGCAGGCCTCGCTGTCACTGGTATCAATGCCGAAGTGATGAAGGGCCAGTGGGAGTACCAGTTGTTCGGCAAAGGTGCCAAGAGTGCCTGTGACGACGTCTGGTTCAGCCGTTACCTGCTGCATCGCACCGCGGAAAAGTACGGCTGCGTCATCGAGCTGCACCCCAAGCCAGTCAAGGGCGACTGGAACGGCAGCGGCATGCATACCAACTTCTCAACAACGGACATCCGCGAGAAGGGTGGTGAGGACTTCATCAAAGGCATCTGCGAGAAGTTCCGTGGCCGCCATGAGGAGCACATCGCTTCCTACGGCAGCGAGAATGATCAGCGTCTGACTGGTCTGCACGAAACGCAGTCGATCGACAAGTTCAGCTTCGGCGTGAGCGATCGTGGTGCTTCGATCCGCATCCCAGTTGGTACCGTCCAGAATGGCTGGAAGGGCTACCTGGAAGATCGTCGTCCTGCTTCGAACGCTGATCCTTACAAGGTCACCTCGAAGATCCTGGGCGCCCTGCGTTCTTAGGGCTTGAATGATAACTTACGAACTCGAACCCCACTTTGCTGCCAGTAGCAAAGTGGGGTTTTCTTTTTTATGCTGTTCCTAGTTGTCTGTAGGGTATCGCCGAGGAACGAGGCATACCTTACGCCCAAGAAAGGTACGCCTCGCTAAGGCTCGGCAGTACCCTACGTTACCGCTTCGACTTTATCCGAGCCACGCCATGAACACTCCACAAGATGTCCTCGCTCTTTGCCGTGAAGAAGGGATCAAAGCGGTTGATCTTCGCTTTACCGATTTGCCTGGCACTTGGCAGCACTTCACGATTCCTGTGGAGAAGCTCGACGAGGAAGTTTTCGAAGGTGGTCTCGGCTTTGACGGAAGTAGCATCCGTGGCTGGCAGGCCATTAACGAGAGCGACATGCTGCTTGTTCCCCAGAGCGAGACGGCACGGCTTGATCCGTTTCCGGAACTTCCAACGCTCTCAATGATTTGCAACGTGCAGGACCCTATTACTCGCGAGGAGTACACGCGCGATCCTCGCAATATCGCCCGCAAGGCGGCCAACTATTTGAAGAGTACAGGGATAGCCGATCGTTGCCTGATCGGTCCCGAGGCGGAATTTTTTATCTTCGATTCGGTCCAGTTCGACCAAAACGCACACAGTGGACATTACCGGGTCGATAGCTCGGAGGGTGAGTGGAACCGGGGTGGCGATTACCCGCTGTTACTTGCTGAGAACGATAAGGGAAATCAAATCCGCCACAAGGAAGGCTACTTTCCCTGTCCACCTTCTGATCAGTTGCACGATCTACGCAACGAGATGATGCAGACCATGATCGACTGCGGGTTAGACGTCGAATGCCAGCATCACGAAGTGGCCACTGGCGGGCAAGCTGAGATCGACCTGCGGTTCAACGACCTCGTCTCGATGGCTGACGACATGTGCCTCTACAAGTACATCGTGAAGAACGTCGCTAACAAGCACGAGAAGACCGTCACCTTTATGCCAAAGCCGATTTTCGGTGACAACGGTTCAGGAATGCATACGCACATCTCCTTTTGGAATGGCGATCATCCGTTGTTCGGTGGCAACAGCTACGCCGGGCTTAGCGAAGAAGCGCTCTATGCCATCGGAGGTATCCTCAAGCATGCCCCTGCACTGCTGGCGTTTACGAACCCCACGACGAATAGCTACAAGCGTCTCGTTCCCGGTTATGAAGCGCCCGTGAACTTAGCCTATTCGCAACGGAACCGTTCGGCCGCTTGTCGTATTCCGATGTATAGCCCAAATCCGCGTTCAAAGCGGATCGAGTTCCGCTGCCCTGATCCTAGTAGCAATCCCTACCTGGCTTTCAGCGCTTTGATGATGGCAGCCCTCGATGGAATCCAGAATAAGATCCACCCGGGAGATCCGCTCGATAAGGATATTTACGACCTCGAGCCTGAGGAGCTAGCAAATGTCCCCAAAGCACCGGCATCGCTCGCCGAAGCATTGGAGGCACTCTCACGAGATCACGAGTTCCTACTCCGTGGGGACGTCTTCACACAAGACGTGATCAACACTTGGCTTTCGTACAAGAAAGAGAACGAAGTGGATGCTCTGGCCCTCAGGCCGCATCCATATGAGTTCTGTCTCTATTACAACGTCTAATCGTCACTAGAGATTAGCGGCTTACGCCTCGTGCGAGAGCAACCAAGCAGACAGCAAAACGAGGAGATTGTCAGCAGCGAACTCGGTTCAGGCAACTGTTGGCTCGAATCGTTGAGTCGAATGATCGTAGTGTTGAAAAGAGAGAGGCTGTCGGTGATTGCAATGAAATCAGCATCGACATAGTCGACTAGATAGACTCCCGTCGTAAGTATCTGTCTTCCGGTTGGGGTCGTATTGAAATCGAGATCTGTATCACCTGAATCAGCTGTCGAATCGTTGCCCTTAATTTCGGTAACATCGAAGATGCCTTGGGAGTCGTCTTCGAGGGGGATGTCCTGCTCGCTAGCTCCTCCGCCAACCGTGGTGATGATTGCCGGACTCTCAAGTTCTGTCTCTTCTGATTCCGTCTCAGCGAGAGTCGGTTCATGGCCTGCGGAGCCTTCTTCACAAGCGGGATCCAGATCGCTCAAGGGTAGGTCTGGGATGATCGGTTCGATTTCGGGCGTGACCTCGACCACAGGTTCAGGTCGTGCAGGGGGCTCCAAGAGATATTCCAAAGAATATTCCGTCATCTGGAACTCGAAAGAAGTCGTCAGGTCGAATTCAAAAGGCAAGTAGACAAAGCCGTTGTCCGGTTGGTCCTCGTGATAGCCACGCACAGAGACTCTTCCACTGAAAGTCCCTGTTTCGTTTGTCGTCAGACGGGCAAAGTGAAAACCCTCGCTCGCCCCAAGGATGGCCGTATCAAAGTACGCACGCATCCCACTGTCTAAAGCGAAATCAGCACCGGCCACGCCCGTATTGCCGGTACTTGTAATGAATGAGTGAGCAGAAACTGACGGGGACATCACATCCAGTTCAGCAACGGGAGCTTCTGTGTGCGATGCGAGTTCGTGACTGAATAGTGGTGCGTTTACCATGACCTTGCTAAAGCTGAGCATGTCGGTCGCGGAGGTGAGAAAGAAGTCGTGGACAAAGCCTCCATCCGGCGCACCTGCGGCAATTTCCTCTGGGGTGACTTCACGAACCGAGCGTGTGAGGGAGACGCTAGCAGCCATCGCGAATTCGGGGATGATGCAGATCACTGAGACGAGTAGAAAGCATCGAGAGAGAGTACGCACAAGATTCTTCCTGTTTTAGGGAGTGGATTGGCTGTCATGATTCGTTAGGCCGTCGTTTGGTGCAGTTGTTACTACAAAAAGCGATTTGCTTGAGTAGGGAATTGAGCAAGGAGTGTTGGCCTGATGAATAAGCTATCTTTTCAGGATGATCCTTCGCATCTCCCTACTGCTGATTGCCGTCTGCCCCGCGACTTGCCACGGGCAAAGTGTGCCGCTCTGCCCGAGCGTGCTGTTGATCAACAAGCCGCACCATCGCAGCGGTATCGAACAACTACGAAAAGTGGCGAAGCTCGGGTTTCAGGAAGTGAACCTCGTTGTTTCGCTGAGATGCGAGATCGACTCCGAGGGGCGAGTCCTTAGCTACGGATTCGTGAGAAAAGGCCGTTATCGCTCTTTGAGCGATGACATTCTCAACAGCTTTCGAGCCGAGCTGCTTGCTATTTGTCGTGAGGCCAAGCGATTGGGATTGAGGCTCAGCCTTCTGCCCCACCTCGATAGTGCCGGCGAGAATTACGATTGGCGGAATCATTACGACTTCGATCCGTTGAGGTTTTACAAAGGTTTCAGCTACGATCAAGCAATAATCGAGTCGCTACTCTTGGCTCTGAGTCGATCAGGCTACGACGAAGAAGAGGTTCACTTTGCTCTCAGCGGCGAAATGGGCCGTAGCCTGTTTCTCTACCCCGATTCCTACCTGGCCATCTTGAAGCAGATGCGGCAAGAGCAACGGCTTAAGAACGTTCGCATTGGTGTCTCCTTGAACTTCAGCGAAGTCGATGGCAAAGCTGAACCTTCACATAGCGCGCAAGTCCAAGCCTTCATTCAGCAGTGCGATTTTCTAGGATTTTCGCACTACCGCCCTTTCGAGCCGCCGGCGAGAGCGACGCACTTCGCCGCATCCAAGGCCAACTTTCTGCGAGAGTTGAAGGAGAAGAGAGTCCAGGTCCCCAAATCAATGCCCCTCCATTTGAGTGAAGTGGCTTTAGGAGGGGGAAGTGCCGATTCGCCCGTTGCGGCATCCACTATCGATGCAGCTGCGACACCATGGGAAGGGAGTGCCGATCCGAGGCTGAATCCTTGGGAACAGCCAGAACTGCGAGAGTTACGCACCAACTACCATGAAGCTCTACTCGACTATCTTTCTGACCCGATGATAGCCAAAAAGGTTAGCGACAATCCGATTACGGCTGCGTACCTTTGGTGTGAGGGATCGTGGGACCCGCTGGACATTGCCGAAGACGGTTTCGCCGATGAGGTGATTACTCGGCTCATTCAAGAGCACAATCGCGGTAAGTTTCGTTCCGTTCTTTCAGAGCCAAAGTAAAAAAGCACGCTCCACCAACGTTGGCGGAGCGTGCTTTTCGTTTGTCTGCCGAAGAGTTTCTTAGTATTCGATACCGAAGCGTGCTCCGAAGCCGTGGAAGGCCAAGTCGCCGAGAAAGCCGGAGTCGCTATCCCAACGCTGGGCTTCCCAGAAAATGCCACTCACGAGGTCGAACGATTCGTACTCACGTTCCGACTCTAAGCCTAGTTGGAACTCCCAAACCTGAACGAATTCGTTATGGATACGATAGCGTCCGCCTCCTTCAAAAGCACTCCAAACGTCGGTTTGGCCGAACAAGAGTGCCGTCCGAGCACGAGCGAAAACAGAGAGCCCATCGAAGATGATTGGGCGATTTCCTTCCGCGGAGAATGTTGGGCCGGCCCCCTCAAATTCAACGCCGGTGCTTCCGAACCAAACAATGTCAGAGAGGTCCTCGAAGTTGATAGCCTCTTCACGCAAGCTGACACGAGCATAACGGGCACCGCCTGAGACTCTCCAATCCCAATTCTCGAAGTTACCTCGTTGGGTCAATTCAGAGTCGATTGCGTCAACGTCCAAATTGATCTGGCCCGCCAAGGTGATTGGAGGTCCGCCTTCTTCCACTTCACCGACATAATCGAGATTATTGTCGAAGGTGAACCAACGAACCCGTAAGCCCCCGCCGCCGTCACCCTCGTAACCGAGATTCACACGCTGGGCAAATTCCAGAGGCGACTCGATCGAGCCCCTTTGCGAGGTGACTGAAGGAAGGTCCCCGTAATAGAAGATGTTCGTCACGCCCTGATCGCTAATCTTTGGGGCAATGAACAGCATGTCGATGTTGGCATACCAACCTTCGTCGGCAGCGGCAACGGACGTCAGCAAACTGCATAACGCGAGAGAAAGCACTTTTGTGCGCATGGGAAATCCTTTCCGCCTAGATCAACTATTTCGGTAGCTAATCCATGAGTGAGTTGTTCGTCAGCACCGATCCGTGGTGCTCGTGCCGGCTCCGCTCCTCGGAAACCCGCACATCATCAGAACTCGACATTCCGGCTTGGAAGCGTTGAAAGCAAACCGGCGAGGTGGACATTTCGGAGCAATCCTACGAGCCCGAAAAACCAACAAAGTTTATCTAGCAAGAATTTAGCCGCGATGCTCGCGTCGTGCTGAGAACCGAAAACCTGCTTCTACTGCCCTTCTTGCACGACTGTCTTGCTCATCATGGCCGCCAGACGCTCCAGCGAACGGCTGCAATCCTCCTCAGAGAGATGTACCTGCAGGATGCTAGGCTGCGAGGTTTCCGTCCAAGCTTCTGAGAGCGCCACGTCGAATTCGCCTTCGGTGCGAACGTCATAGCCACGGCCCCCGCCAAGCACTTCTGGGAGCTTGTGATGCTGCCAGCTGTGGACGTCGTTGAATTCGTATTCGCCCGGGTGCAAAAGCCGTTCTGTTCCGTAGCCGCCGTTGTCCAGCACGATGACGATAACCGGCAGCCCGCCACGTACCAAACTCGACAACTCCATCCCTGTCATTTGGAAGGCCCCATCGCCAACGATGGCAACGACCCGCGCTTTGGGCCGAGCGGTTTGTACGCCCAGCGAAGCTGGCACGGCAAATCCCATCGAGGTGTAGTAAGCCGGACTGAGAAACTCCGAGCGGCCATGAGTGGTCAACTCCGTCGAAGCGAACAGGGCGTCGCCGATGTCCGCGACGACGACCGTGTCGCGAGCCTCATCAAGGGCTAACTGTTCATCCAGGCGGCGAATCATCCTAGAGACGGTGATCGCCGCGTCTTTCTCCAAAACGTAAGGCTCAGGTTCCCAGTCGGTGGGGGCTTCAGTTGCATCACGGCGCGAGAGCTCCGCTTTTGAGAGGCCGCCAATAAAGTCCTGCAAGCGAATGTCATGATAGTGGTGATGGCGGATCCGCAGTTGTTCGCTGGTGGCGTAGATGCAATCGCCGATGCTCAGTTCCGCCGTGTAGATGCCCAGGTTGATGTCAGTCATGAAGGTACCGAGCATCACGACGCAGTCGCTCGCCTCGACATACTTCGTCACCTCCTGTCGTCCGAGAGCTCCTTCGTACAGTCCCATGTAGAGCGGGTGCGTCTCCGCGACGACCCCTTTCCCGAGCATCGTCGCGGCCATCGGAATCTGTGCTTTCTCGGCAAGACGTAGCACTTCGTCTTGTAGACCAAAGCGATGGACTTCAACGCCCAGCAATAAGACAGGCTGCTTGGCAGCGTCGATCCGTGCCGCGGCTTCCTTGACCGCTTCGGCCAGCACTTGCGGATTGCTGATTGGTTCAGGCTGCGGTGCTGGGGCGGCCGTGCCTGGCACAACATGGACCATGTCCCGAGGGATCTCCAGATAGACAGGCCGTTTGAAGCGTTGGCAGGCGGCCAACACGCGATCGATCTCGCGAAAAGCGGTCTGCGGGTCGTTGATCTCCGTCCCCGCGATGCAGAGTTTTTCAAACACGTCGTACTGCGTGCGAAAGTCGCGCACCATGTGATGAAGCAATGGATTATGCACCCTTTCACGCAGTCCGGGCGAGCCAGTAATCATTACCACGGGCGACTTCTCCGCGTAAGCTCCCGCGATCGAATTGCAAACGCTCAAGCCGCCGACGCAATAGGTGACGCACAGCGCTCCCATCCCATTCACCCGAGCATAAGCATCTGCCGCAAACCCAGCACAGTCCTCCCGCGTGCAGCCGATCGTATTGATTGAACTCTCTTCGAGCATCGTGTAGAACGACAACACGTAGTCGCCCGGGATGCCAAAAGCGTCGGCGATGCTGTAGTCTTGCAGCCGCTGGATGAGGTATTGGCCGATGGAGAGGGTTTCGGCTGGCAGAACAGACACGCGACATCCTCCTTGTTGGGGTCACACAGGCTGTGTGAATTCTACAAGAGGGCGGCGCGAAATCAAAAGCGGCTATTGGACCGCGAATTCCTCCATCCCACACTTCTCAGTTATCCACCCACTGATCAACTCCGCCGGGGTCACGTCAAAAGCTGGGTTGTAGACGCTCACGCCCTCGGGAGCGGTTGCTCGCCCAAAACCGTTGGTCACTTCGGAATCGTCGCGCTCTTCAATGGGAATCTTCGACCCGTCAGCAAGTTTGGAGTCGATCGTGCTGGTTGGTGCTGCGATGTAGAAGGGAACGTCGTGCGCCTTCGCCAGCGTCGCCACGGCATACGTGCCGATTTTGTTTGCCGCATCACCATTGGCGGCAATGCGATCCGCCCCGGTAACCACGGCTTGTACCCTGCCCTGCTGCATGACATGGCCCGCCATGTTGTCGCAGATGAGTGTGCAGGGAATCCCCCGTTGTGTGAGCTCCCACGCCGTCAGGCGGCTGCCTTGGAGGAGCGGGCGTGTCTCATCGACCCAAACGTGGATGGAACGACGGCGGGCCAACTCGAAGATCACCGAAAGAGCCGTTCCTTCTCCGCCCGTGGCCAAAGCTCCCGCGTTGCAGTGGGTAAGAATACCAACAGGTTCATTATTGGCATCTTTGAACAACGGTGCGAGCAGGTCAGCACCGTTGCGACCAATCGCCAAGCACATCTGAGCGTCTTCTTCATGAATGGCACGGGCTTCGGCGAGCAGCGATTCGCGTCGGCAGTCACGCTGAGCAACTGCACGCATGCGATCCAGCGCCCAAAACAGATTCACAGCCGTGGGCCGACTGGTCGCCAAATAGTCGCAGGCCTTTTCAATTTCGGTCTGACTTTCCGATTTGGCTGCCAGGCACACGCCGTAAGCCGCAGCCACACCAATCGCTGGGGCACCTCGTACGGAAAGTCGCTTGATCGCCTGCCAGACTTCTTCGACCGTTGTGCAATCGATTTCGACCAACTCGATTGGCAGCTTTGTTTGGTCGATCATCCGCAAATGGCCATTGGCGTTGCCGATCCATTGAAGTGTTGGAGGTGAAGTGGGCATCTGGTGCTGTTTCGCCTACATGGTGAGGAGTGGCGCTTTCTTGCCAGGACTCACCACGCGGAGCGTGGTGTTACTGTAACTCCACGCTCCGCGTGGAATAGTCTTGGTGGAGGGAGTGTCTCGTTCTACGGCAAAACGCTACAAAAAATCTTACGCCAAATCGCCGTACAGTTTCTTGATCGACTTGTTGTGCCGTACGTTCTGACGGATGAAAAACCAGAACGGCAACTTGAGCTTCCAAAGTGGGATTTGTTCAACGGCTGCAACTTGCTGATGAATTGATTCGGCGATGATTTCGTGCAACTTGCCCGCGGGATGTCTGGGAACAAAGCCAGTGCTTTTCTTCAAGGTCGCCAATCCGGCTTCGTGCTTTTTCCAAAGTTCGCTTAGCGAGAAAGTTTCGAAGGTCTGAAGATAGTGTCCGCGCTTACTGCTCGGGAGAAGTTGGCCCCCTTTATTTGATCCCGTGGTTAGCATGCCACCTTCCTGGCTGAGCGTGACGTAGTCGGTCGCTTCTTGAGTCGTCTCCTGAACGGTCACCTGATAGATACAGAGAAAGGTGTCCTCCTCCGGTTTCCGCCAAGCGACGATCACGGTCGGCCCTGCACCGCCGGTCATCTTGTAGGCCCCCACGGGCTGGAAGCCAAGGTTCTCGACCGTCAACGGATCGGCGACGCCGCCCGCCCGGGGAGGCAGAAAGTACGTGCTGGCAACATCGTCCGGCATTGGGGTTACCGTGGCTTCTCTGAGAGCCAAAACCGACTTGCTGCCCGCGACTGAGACGACCGCGAAGACGAGTATGCCGACTACGAGAATACCAATCAGCAGATTGACGAGCATAGTGGGACTTTCAAGCTAGATGAGAAATCTTTCAACGAATCAATACCCGAAGCGTAAGCGAGGGGTCACGCCAAAAAGACGATATTCTCTCGCTTACGCTTCGGGTTACGATTCGCTTGGAGAACGCAACGCTTAATCGAGGCCGCCTCAAGGCGGAACTATGAACCTATCTCCGCCAATTCCAACCCAAACGTCTCCGCCACCGCTCGATTCGTCACCTTTCCTGCGTGCATGTTGATCGCTTTCGCGATGGGAGGCAACTCCTTTGCAGCGGCCTCGATCCCTTTTTCTGCAAGTTGGATCACCCACGGGAGCGTCACGTTGCAGAGCGCGAACGTGCTGGTACGCCCCACGGCCCCGGGCATGTTGGTCACGCAGTAGTGTACCACTTCATCCACAATGTAGGTCGGATCGCTGTGCGAAGTGGGACGGCTCGTTTCAATACAGCCCCCTTGATCGATCGCCACGTCGATAATCACGCTGCCCGGTTTCATCCCTTTCAAGTGTTCATTCGTAATCAGACGCGGTGCCTTGGCTCCGGGGATCAGCACGGCTCCGACCACGAGGTCAGCACGTTCAAGTTGCTCGTTGATCGTGTGACGGTCGCTGAACAGGCAATCGACATTCGGCGGCATCACGTCTGAGAGGTAACGCAGTCGATCCACGTTGATATCGAGAATCGCCACGTTCGCGTTAAAGCCAGCAGCGATCTTGGCCGCGTTCGCTCCCACGATTCCGCCGCCGAGAACGAGGATATTCGCCGGTGCCACCCCAGGCACACCGCCGAGCAAAATCCCCCGGCCCATCTGCGGGCGTTCGAGATACTTTGCTCCTTCTTGAATACTCATCCGACCAGCAACTTCGCTCATCGGCGTTAGCAGCGGCAATTGGCCCTTCGCGTCCGAGAGTGTTTCGTAGGCGATGGCCGTCGCGCCGCTGGAAAGGACCGACTTTGTCAGTTCCTCATCCGCAGCAAAGTGGAAGTAGGTGAACAAGGCCTGTCCGTCGCGCAACAGTGGCCATTCGGGAGGCATTGGTTCCTTCACCTTGACGACCAGATCAGACCGTTCGAAAACTTCTTCTGGCGTGGCAACCATCTCGCAACCGGAGCGGAGATAGTCGTGATCTGGGAGCCCCGAGCCCAGTCCTGCCCCCGCTTCCACCAGGACCGTGTGACCGCGACGAGTCAGTTCCTCGACACCCACGGGAAGCATTGCCACGCGGTACTCATCCTGCTTAATTTCACGGGGAACTCCTACGATCATGGCGAAGCCTTACAGTCGGTGCTAGATTGGGCGGTTGGTACGATTAACGTTAATCTCGCGTGTGTCGGGCAGTTTATCACAGAAGGCAGTTCCTACTGCACGACACGAAGCGCAAAAGAATGTGCGCAAATCACCGCGTGCACTGAATCTCGCCTTAGCAACCACGATATCCGTCGCCATGGCCCAACCCCCGCAACCCGCACCGCCAGGAGCCCCGCCCCCAGGAGACAGTCGCCTCCTTACCTGGATAACGTTCGGCATCATTGCCGGTTGGGGCGGATTGCTGGCCTTGGGATCGTTTCTTGGGCTCGACAACAAGACCCCTAGCTTCGACTGGCGGCGGGGCGGCGTGATGCTCTTCTGCAGCGGGTTCTTCCTCGTAATGTGGCTGCTGGCAATGGGGGCTCGCTCGAGAAAGCTCCGCAATCAGCAGCAAAAGAGCGAAGTCTCGAACCACGAATTAAGCGAATAACACGAGGTTCGCCGCGTGAGCTTGCTCCGCGCTGGCATTCGGATCGCGGAGCAAGCTCAGCGGCGAAATGACGATTCTGAGGGCATCATGGCGAGGAAATTTCGCTCTCTGAACGCCTCCCCACGCTTGTCATCGGGCTCGAATTTGGCTATTTTGATCGATTCGCAACAGTTTCCAGGCGTAAGCTGTGGCCCCGCTATTAGACAGAAGCAGCAATTCTATGAAAACGTACATGGCCCGGCCCCGGGATTTTGAAAACGGCACGATCGACCGCAAATGGCTGCTGGTGGATGCAGAGGACAAGATCGTCGGTCGGCTGGCGAGCGAGATTGCCGTCATCCTGATGGGCAAGCACCGCCCCACCTATACGCCGCACATCGATACCGGCGACTACATCGTGGTCGTGAATGCGGAGAAGGTGAAATTTACCGGCAAGAAATGGGAGCAAAAGAAGTACGCCTGGTACACCGGCTACCCACAGCAACGCACGATCACGGCGGAAGACCGTCTGGAAAAGAAGCCAGAGATGATTCTCCGCGAAGCGGTCCGCCGCATGCTGCCCAAGAGCAAGCTGGGACGGCAGATGCTTAGCAAGCTGAAAATTTACGCCGGCCCGACCCACGAGCATCAAGCCCAGAATCCCGAGCCAACCGAGTTGGCTTCAAAATAAATCACTGTAGAGAACGTCCTCCGTGGCGTTCCAAAAACGAATCAGCAGGAATCACCGTATGGCAGTCGCAATTGAAGAAGCCCTTGGTACTGGTCGTCGCAAGACTTCTGTCGCTCGTGTTCGCATTCGCGAAGGCAGCGGCAAGTTGTTGATCAACAAGAAGGAACTCGACGAGTTCTTCAAGGTCGAGCAAGACCGCAATGCGGTGCTCGCTCCGCTGCTGCACTGCGAGGTGAAGGACTCGGTTGATGTTGTCATCCGCGTTCACGGCGGCGGCACCACCGGCCAAGCTGGCGCCTGCATGCAAGGGATCGCCCGTGCTCTGCTGAAGCACGACAGCGACCTCGCCGAGAAGCTCCGCGAAAAGGGCTTCCTCACCCGCGACAGCCGCATGAAAGAACGCAAGAAACCCGGCCTCCACGGCGCCCGCCGCGGCACACAGTTCTCCAAGCGTTAATCGCTGGCTCAGGGAACAACTTCAGAGACGCACGAGCCCACGGCGCGAGCCGTGGGTTTTCTTTTTTGAACCGCCAAGGACGCGAAGAGCGCCAAGGTTGGGGATATGGGGGATTAGATGGTGTAAGCTCTCAACATTTGAGGCTCTTCGGCTCTGCTGCTATTATCAGGGCGGCACCGACACCAGCGTCACCTCACCAATTACTTCCGGAGTGTACTTATGATGGCTTCGAAGATTGGAAATTATCTGTCTGCGGCCTTAGTTCTTATTTTCTACGCTGAGCCTGTCGCAGCAATTGTCATCGACGATTTTTCTGTTGGGCCGATCACTGTCGAGAGAACGGGAGTTGATCCTGGCATGGCCGAGCAGTTGGGGTTGAACCCTACGAACGTCATTGGCGGTGTCAGATCAATTAGCGTGGGGAGCAGCGGCAGCCCCATTCAAACACTGGAAATTCAGGCGGAAGAAAGTCAACTTGTATTTGAAACCGGACCTCACGCGAATACCTTCATTGGCTACTTCGATATTTCTTATGGTTCAACTTCCTTGCCTTTGAACATAGACCTGACTGCCAATGGAGCGAATGCCTTTCTGTTGGAGTACGAAACCAATCTAGATCGTGTGCCACTTGCACGGGTTATCGTTAGCTCACCCAGTGGAACCGATAATCCAGCTTTCAGTAACTTTGATACGCAGCCATTACCGGGCGGCCGGACAAGAATCGTATTGCCGTTCGATCGTTATCCGCGTGTCGATTTTGAGAACGTGACACAAATCTCCCTAGATGTTGCTCGCTTTCCTTCAGCATCGCAGATTACTTTCTATCGATTCGAGACGGTGCCAGAACCTACAACAGCGATGCTGATCGTTGCGAGCCTGATGTCGTTCGCAATCCAACATCGAAGCCGCGTGGCTCAAAATTAACTGGTCAGCACGCCGAACAAAGTCTCGGCGAGATCCTCTCGGTACCACGGTAGACAATCAGAGTCCCACTCAGATTCCTCGGTCGGCAAGCCTCCTGTCGGAATTACAGGAATCAAAACAAATCCGTGTCATCCGTGCAATCCGTGGCCAAAAAGAACGCCACCACACGAACACGTATCGCGCCGAAACCTTGGCGCTCTTCGCGTCCTTGGCGGTTCAAAAAAGAATCACCGCCCCTCACGCAGCGTATTGAAATACTCTTCCGCGTGATCGCGCCGCGACTTGGGCAACTGTTCCATAATCAGCGGATCAGCAGGCTCGCTGCCTTGGGATTGCATCTCCTGGCGGAGTTGCTCGACAACTTCGCCACGGATGTTGGGACCGTTGGCTTCGCCGGCGATGACCGCGGCACCTTTGCCGACGTTTTGTCGGACGCGTGAGTCGCGGAAGCGGACGTCGTCTTTTTCGTCAGGCCGCGTTCCGCCGCCGGGGCCCTCGCCTTTGGCGTTTTTCGAGTCGCTGGGTTTCTTACCGCCCTTGCCCCCGTTGCACGCTTGGCAGCCGCCACCCTCGCATTGCTGGCAGCCGAGAGCGTCTTTGGTCATTTGCAGTTCGTCCATCATCGCTTGCAGCATGTCGCCCTCTTCCATTTGCTGCTGCATTTGTTCGAGCTGCTGCTGCATCTGCTTCATCGCTTCAGCCGCGGCTTGCTGATCGCCTTTCTGCATGGCCTGCTGGGCCTTTTGCATCTGTTGGGCCATTTGCTGCATCGCCTGATTCTGCTGGGCTTGCTTCTGCATCTGGTCGAGCTTCTGTTGCAACTGGCCAGCTTTGGCGGTGTTGCCTTCGCGCTTGGCTTGCTCGATCTGCTTCTTCAGTTGCTCCTGAGCCTGCTTCTTGGCTTCTGCCGCTTTGGACAGCTTCTGCTGCATCTGCTTGAGCTGCTCTTGAAGTTGCTTCTTGTCCTCTTCGCTGAGCTTGCCGTTCTTGACCTTTTCAGCCAGCTTCTTGAGTTCCTGCTGGGCCTTCTTAAAGTCGCCCTTCTTCATGGCGTCGGCCATTTTGTCGGCAGGGCCTTTGTTGAAGTCCTTCATCTTGTTGAGTTGCTTCTGCAGTTCCTTCTGGCCGCCGACTTTTTCTTGCCGTTGTTCGAGTTGTTTGGCCAGATCGTTGAGCTTGACGAGGGCCTTCTTACGGCCTTCTTTATCTTTGCCGGCATCCTCAAGATCCTTTGATTCTTTCTCTAGTTGGCGGAACAGTTCTTCCGCATCCTTGAGCCCCGCTTCGGCGGCCTTCTTGCGTCGCTCTTCCAGACGCTTGCGCGTTTTTTCCAGATTCTCTTTCTCTTGTTTGGTTAGCTCGGTCGTGGCCGTTGGGTTGACGGTGCTCTGGGCTTCTTGATTGTCGAACAGCATCACCACCGCGATTGCCAGTGCTGCTGGGACCAGCGGCAACCAGGGACGCTTGCCTAGCGAGATGCCGAACTTCTCATCGACCTCGACACGCTTCACAGCACGCACCGCATCGTTGAGTAATGCCTGTCCTGCTGGAGTGTCTTGATACTGTTCGGGTAGAGACAGAGTGCTGGCGACGCGCTCGCGGAGATCGTAGCGGGTGTCGATTTCAATAGCCGCATCGAGTTCGTCTTTACGGCTCACGAGCATCCAAATCAGCGAAGCAACGATTCCCAACCCTGCCGCACTTCCGAAACACCATGTGACGAAGTTCGCAGGCAGACCTTCCACGGCGACCACTTTGGGGACCGCCACGGCGACGACGACGGCTGAAAATGCGAAAAGTGAGCAAATGATCAGCCGTTTGAGGTAGAGTTCCGTATTGAGCCGGCCTTGTGCCTTAGCGACTTGGGAGCGAATTTCGTCCATGGCGATCAGTTGGGTAGAGGTGGCTGTTGCGGTTAAAATAACCGAAAGGCGTAGCTACATTGTACGCCGCTTCCATTAAGTCGTCACGTTGAGCCCATATCACGCTTTTATACAGCTGTATGTCGAAGGATTCTCACTTGCCGTCGCCCACAGAACGCCCCCAGGCGGACGTGGTGCTCTACGATGGGCAATGTGGCATCTGCACGGCAGGCGTCTCGAAGCTGCCCTGGTGGGACTGCCAGGGCCATCTGGCGTACCTCTCGCTGCACGATCCGCAAGTGGCCGAGCGCTGGCCTGAGCTTGAGAAAGACCGACTCTACGACGAAATGTGCATCGTCGATGGAGAGGGTCGCCAACATTGGGGAGCGTACGCCCTGCGGTACCTCACCCGCCGCTTAAGGCGACTCTGGTGGGCGGCTCCACTGTTGCACTTCCCAGGGAGCATGTTGCTTTGGAAGCCGCTGTATCGCTGGGTAGCGAAGAACCGCTATCGGCTGAGCGGCACCGAATGCGAAACCGATGCCTGTAAGTTGCACCGGTAGTTTCTCATCAACGAATGGCACGAATTTCACGAATGAGATGTTGGATTCGCTTATCCAAGATTCGTGCGATTCGTGAAATTTGTTGACAAGAATTAAACGTTATTCGTACTCGTGTTGGTCACTTGGAAACTGACCGCCCCGAACTTCGTCCCGATATTGCTTCACGGCGTCGGTAATCGTCTCCCCTAGATTCGCGTAGCTCTTCACAAACCGCGGCACGTAATCATTTGCCAAGCCGAGTACATCATTCAGCACAAGCACCTGACCATCGCAGTCGGGGCCGGCTCCGATCCCGATGGTGGGGATGTCGACCAGTTCGGTGATCTTCTTGGCGACGCTTGAGGGAATGCACTCCAGCACCATCGCGAAAGCGCCCGCCTCAGCGGCGGCTCTGGCATCGTGTAGGAGAGCCGCTTCATCTCGTTGGACTCGATAACCGCCGAGTTGATGAACGTTTTGCGGTCGCAGGCCGCAGTGGGCCATCACGGGGATGCCCGCTTTGACCAGCGCTGAGATCACTTCCGCCTGCTCCACTCCCCCCTCGAGCTTCACGGCTTGGCAGCGCGTCTCTTTGAGGATCCGTCCGGCGTTTTCGATCGCTTTATGGACGCCA
Organism: Lacipirellulaceae bacterium; assembly: GCA_040218535.1. Lineage (NCBI taxonomy): Bacteria > Pseudomonadati > Planctomycetota > Planctomycetia > Pirellulales > Lacipirellulaceae > Lacipirellulaceae bacterium. The sequence goes on from JAVJRG010000012.1 coordinate 1,467,711, forward strand.
AGGTGATAGCTCGGGAACGGCATGTCGACGACGACGAGCGCCCGTTCTACCGCACGACCGACCATCTCGGCGTGATAGATCATCTCATCGAGCGTGACCGGCAGTGTATTTTCGTGTCCTTGGACGACCATCGACATCGAATCGCCGACCAGCACGCCCTCGACCCCCGCGGCATCGACGAGGCGACCCATCGTGTAGTCGTAGGCGGTAATCATCGAGAGCTTCTCGCCTTTCTGCTTATAGGACGAGAATTTCGGGACGGTAATACGCCGTGGCTTGCTGTTTTTTTGATCTTTGGGCATGCGTGCAGGCTAATCGAGCGGAGCCCTCTAAGTCAACGTGGTCGATGTCTACCGAGAATGCTGATCTGGAAGTTGGCCATCCCGACTGGTCGGGGCACGGATGACACGGATATTTTTCGATTGTGTCATTCCGACGGGAGGCTCGCCGACCGAGGAATCCAGATTCCAACAGTGTTCGCACTGCAGACCGTAAGAACTTCGTGGCATGCGAAGCTCAAAGTGAAACGCTGCAATGCTTGTGGTCGTTGGCATCGTTCCTCATAATTCGGCTACTTGAACCTTCCACTCCTTCTCAGCGGAGCCCAATCATGAAGATTGTTGCCGTGAAGATCGCTTTCGCTCTAGTCGCTCTCTCGACCGTCCTTTCTCCTGCCGCTCAAGCGGAGGTCACTGCGAAAGCCGTAGGCCTCTCGATCGCGATGAAGGACCCCGAAAGCAAATACAACGGAGCCTATGCGATGGGAATGCAGCCGGGGTTGAAGCTTGCTGTGATGGTTCAGTCTGAGAAACGAAAGATCATCAATGTTGTGGTTAATCCGAAGCAGCCGCCGAAGATTTCTGCAGGCGGCGAGTCGCTCTCGGCAGAAGAACAGCATATGTTTAGTCCCAACGTCAGCGACGACGGCTTGAGGGCAATCCTGGACGTAAACGCCAAAAAGCTACCGACCAAGGGAACGGAGAAGTTGCTGGTCACCGGTGAACTGCTCGTCAGTACAGGCGGCAAGACCGCAGAGTCAAAGGTCGAGGCGAAGCTGGCCAAGGGCGCGAAGTTCAAGTTGGCCGGGATCAATGTGGAGGTGACCGATGCTGGTAAACCCGACTGGGGCGACGAACCCCTGTCGGTCACTTTGCAGACCAGCGACGCTGGAGGATTCGATAAGATCAAGGAGTTGGTTTTCCTCGACGAGGCGGGCAATCCGATCAAATCAAAAACCGGCGGCACGATGACGATGAATTTCGGCGCCAGCAAAAAAATCGCGGTTGACTATCGACTGGCGAAGAAGGTCGAAAAAGCAACATTGAAAGCGGAAACCTACACAGACCTCGAAACCAAGCCTTTGCCATTGAAGCTTGAAGTTGGGCTCGGGCTGTAACATATAACAGGGAAACGAAACCAAATGTCTGATATCAACGTCACCGTCACCGAACGTTTCGGTCGTCAATGCGCAAGCAGCGGTTCTGCGTGGGAACCCAAAATGGGCTACAGTCGCGCCGTGCGTTCTGGGAACATGCTTGCTGTCACGGGTACCGTGGGTGTCAATGCCGACGGTACCTACTCGGACTCCCTCGCCGAGCAAACGCGCCGCTCGCTTGACATCATCAAAGCTGCGGTCGAGTCGCTGGGAGGAAAACTCGAACAGGTCTATCGCACCCGCATGTACGTGACTGACGTGAGCCGCTGGGAAGAAGTCGCAGGTGTCCACGGCGAAGTCTTCGGCGAAATCCGCCCCGCGACCACCATCGTGGAAGTCACGCGATTGATTGACGACGCGGCGTTGATTGAAATTGAGGCCGATGCGCTGGTGGAGTGATTCATCGGGCATATTCGCCACATCCCTGTTGCGTGTCGAATGGTGCGATCCTGGATTCGTCCATGAATTTCGGGCGTTTTTTGCTGTAATACGTTGTGACAGCTAGACTGTATTAATCCCGCCTTCCCCGCCTACCTCTGCTTGCGAGTCGTGCAGCCCATGAGGCCAGTCCCTCCCGAGTTCGCTAGGCGATGCGCCCATGTGGGCGCTTTCGTGGGGTCAAAGCTAGCTATCGTTGCGGTCGCATTTTCGTTTAGTGCCGTGACCGTTCGCGCGAACGACGCACTCGAATTCTTCGAGAAGAAAGTTCGCCCCATCCTCGCGGAGCATTGCTACTCCTGCCACAGCGTCAATGCTGAAAAGTTGCAAGCGGGACTGCTCGTTGATAGTCGCGCTAGTTTGCTCACAGGGGGCGACTCCGGGGCGTCGATCGTTCCCGGCAATGCCGATGAGAGTCTGCTGATCGAAGCGGTTCGCTACGAAACCTACGAGATGCCACCCAGCGGCAAGTTGCCCGAGAGCGATATTCAAACGCTTGAGCAATGGGTCAACATGGGGGCACCGTGGCCCGAGGAAGACGCTCCAACGGCAAGTGCCCTGAAGCCCGAGTTCGATTTGCAGAAGAGAAGGTCGGAACATTGGTGCTGGCAGCCAGTGCGAAAGCCGTCGGGCCCTGAGGTTGAACAACAAGACTGGCCGCGCAAAGAGATCGATCAATTCATCCTTTCGCGACTTGAAAGCGAAGGGCTCACACCCGCAGTCGATGCAAAGCGATCGGCACTCTTGCGGCGATTGTATTTCGACCTGATTGGATTGCCGCCGACTCCTGAGCAAGCGGAGAAGTTTCTCAACGATCGTTCGCCGCAGGCGGTTGAGAGGCTTGTCGATGAATTGCTCGCTTCGCCACACTTTGGCGAACGCTGGGGGCGGCATTGGCTCGATCTCGTTCGTTACGCGGAATCGCGTGGCCACGAGTTCGACCACGATGCGCCAAATGCCTTTCAGTACCGTGATTACATCATTCGTGCACTGAACGCCGACGTGCCGTATGACCAGCTTGTTCACGAGCACATCGCCGGGGACTTGCTCGGGGAGCCGCGGCTGCATCCCGAGAAAGGGTTCAATGAATCGATTCTTGGCACTGGCTTTTGGTTTCTCGGTGAGTGGGTCCACTCACCCGTGGACATTCGCAAAGATGAGACGGATCGCTTTGACAACATGATCGATGTGATGTCGAAAACCTTTCTTGGGGTGACGGTGTCATGCGCACGGTGCCACGACCACAAGTTCGACGCCATCTCGTCAGAGGATTATTACGCACTGTCGGGTTTTTTACAGAGCAGCGACTATCGGCAAGTGCGTTTTGAGTCTCACGAGCAGAATGGCAAGGTCGCCGCGAAGTTGGAGGAGTTGGATGCAAGGTACAAATCTCTGATCGCGAAGAAGCTGGCATCAGCGGGTCTCACCCTTCCCGTTGCTGAGCCGCTCAGTGGAGAAGCTGTCGAAACCGTGGTTGTCGACTACAGCAACCTTGCTAGCGAAGAATATCGCCAAGACGACTACATCTTCGGCAAGCAGCCACGGCGCTTGGGCGATGCTTACTTAGCGGATTTAGAAGACCGACCTGCTATTCAATTTGCAATGTCCGACGCTGCGGTGAGCGACTCATTCTGGAATGGGCTTGTGTCACACAGCGGCAAAGCCTTAAGCCACTTGGGGCGGCTCGTGTTGCCGCAAAGCGGGAGGACTTTGCGAACGCCCACGTTCAGGCTGACCGACGGCCAGATTACATGTCGCGTGAAAGGCAGCGGACACGTGTTCGCCTGCGTCGACTCTCATCGAATGATCAACGGCCCTTTACATGGCGAGACCATCAAGAAGATTTCGAAGGGCTCCAGATGGGTTGATCTGGACCTCTCTCGCTACGTCGGTCACCGACTGCACCTGGAATTCACTCCTGAAAAGGATAGCACCCTTGAAGTGATGCTTGTGATCCAAGGAGCCACGCAGGCGGTCCGCCAGCAGTTGAATGCTCGCGAGGAAATCATTCGGCGATTGATGAAGCGATATTCGGAAGCTGCCAGGCAGCATCTGGCGAAGGAGGCTGAAGAAATCGCGCACATCTGGGCCGCAGAGCGAGCCAAACTGCAATCGCAGGTCATGCAGCGTTCGCACTTGGCGATGACCATGGCGGATGGCACGGGGGAAGACGACCATCTGCTGATTCGCGGCAATTCCTCGAAGCCAGGAAACCTTGTGCCACGGCGCTTTCTGACGGCAATTTCCGGAGGGCAACCGCTTTCCATTGGTACAGGTAGTGGCCGACTGGAATTGGCAAAGCAGATCACGGATCCCGAAAACCCTTTGACGACACGCGTCATCGCCAACCGTGTTTGGCACTACCTCATGGGCCGCGGCATTGTTCCGACGACCGACGATTTTGGTGTTCTCGGACAGAAGCCTACGCACCCCGAGCTGCTCGACCATCTCGCCACGAAGTTTGTTGAGCAAGACCAGAGCATCAAGCAGCTTATCCGTTACATCGTCTTGTCGCGAACCTACCAAATGTCGAGTCACATACAACCTGACGCAGTCGCCGCTGACCCAAAGAACCTCACTTGGCATCATCGTCCACCGAAGCGGCTCGAAGGTGAAGTAATTCGAGACGCTCTGCTTGCGATTTCAGGGCGCCTTGATACGAAGCAGTTCGGCGAACCTGTTCCGGTTCATCTCACTTCTTTCATGGGCGGCCGCGGTCGCCCCAAGAAGAGCGGGCCACGTGATGGAGCGGGACGACGTTCCATTTATTTGGCGGTAAGGCGGAACTTCCTCTCCCCAACGATGCTCGCGTTCGACACGCCGGCTCCGTTCAGCACCATGGGCCGTCGAAACGTCTCAAATGTTCCTGCGCAAGCGTTGATTCTGATGAACAATCCACTCGTAGTGGAATTGTCGGGACAATGGGCGAAGCGAGCCCTTCGCACGCACCCTACCCTCGAAGGACGCATTGACGGGATGTACCAAGCGGCCTTCGCGAGACTGCCGACGGAGCGCGAACAGCAGATTGCGAGAGAGTATTTGCAGTCCCAAGCCGTCGAGCACGATGCGAATCTCGACAGCCAAGAGATTTGGGCCGACTTCGCGCACGCACTCGTGAATACAAAAGAGTTCATCTTTCTCCCATGACAGTGCACTTACAGAACATGTCCAACCGCTTTCCTTGCCAACGCTACCAACCCGCGCCCCAACTCGACGGAATGTCGCGTCGTCAGATGTTGCGCCGCTGCGGCAGCGGGTTTGGAGCCGTAGCGCTGGCGGCGTTGCAATGCGATCAAGCATTCAGCAGCGCCTCAGCGACATCGGTGAAGCAAGGGACGGCTGGGCATGGTCCCCATCATCCGGTTCGGGCGAAGAACGTCATCTTTCTGTACATGGATGGCGGACCATCTCAGATCGATACCTTCGACCCCAAGCCGTTGTTGGCCAAGTACGATGGGCAAGATCCCGGAGCGTTGTTCGACGTAAAGCCGACGCAATTCAACAACAATGGCAACGTGCTGGCGAGCCCTTGGAAGTTCAAGCAATACGGCGAGTCGGGCATCCCTGTCAGCGACCTTTTCCCCCATGTTGCCACCTGTGCTGATGAACTTGCGGTGGTCCGCTCGATGGTTTCAGAGTTTCCTGAGCACACATTTGCGAACTACTTTCTCCATACTGGGAGCGGATTGCAGGGTCGGCCCAGCATGGGGGCTTGGGTGAACTACGGCCTCGGAAGCGAGTGCCAAGACCTCCCGGGTTTTGTCGTCATCAATGGCGGCCTGATTCCCCCGGGTGGCGTGGACTGTTTTGGAAGTGGTTTTCTCCCGGCGAGCTATCAGGGCTCGGTCTTCAAGCCAACAGGCACGGGAGTCGCCAACGTCCAGCGAACCGAACCATCAGACTTGAGGCAGCGTGACAAGCTCTCCCTAGTCAGCAGCTTAGACAACTTGGTAGCGGAGCAATTTGGCCAGCACGACAGTCTCGAGTCAGCCATCCGCAACTACGAGCTTGCCTGCTCGATGCAAATAGCCGTTCCCGAGATCATGTCGATCAGTGACGAGCCAGCACACATCCGACGGATGTACGGCCTGGACTCGAAGTACGAGCATACGAAAACGTACGGTGCGCAGTGTCTTCTAGCCCGTCGAATGATCGAACGAGGCGTTCGCTTTATCGAGCTCACCTGTCCCAACACCGGCGGGGATCGCTGGGACCAACACAGTGACTTGAAGAAGGGGCATGAGAACAACGCGCTGGCTGTTGACCAGCCGATCGCAGCCCTGTTGAAAGACCTTCGGCAGCGAGGCCTGCTTGATGAAACACTCGTCGTCTGGGCGGGCGAATTCGGCAGGACACCCTTCGCCCAAGGGAAGAACGGACGCGACCACAACCAGTACGGCTTTACCGTCTGGATGGCTGGGGGCGGAGTGAAGCCAGGAACGATCTACGGCGCTACCGACGAGTGGGGCTACAAGGCCATCGAGAACCGTCTTGAGATCCACGACCTTCATGCCACGATGTTGCACTTGATGGGCGTCGATCATACACGCTCGACCTTCCGCTTCGGCGGTCGCGACATGCGTTTGACGGATGTGAAGGGCCACGTCGTCCACCCGCTGATTGCTTAATACTTTGTTTCAAAAATGGTTTTCTGTTAAGGGTGGCTGGGGACGAGTGGAGCGAGCCCCCAGTTTTTTAGGCACTGGGGGCAGCCTCCAGCTGTCCCCAGCCACCCTCACTCTCTATCTCACATCACTCCCAGTTAGTTCCCCTTGCGGCAAACGACAATCCAGCCATTCGTCCGCAGTGTTCCCAACAGCCAGGGCCATTTCAGCGTATGGCGTCGCGTGGCGTCGAGCGGTACACAGCGTTCGATCTCAAACCCAGCGACGCGTAGGTCTCGGGCTAACTCTCTCCAGCGGAACACGTGGAGGAACATGCTGGGCAGTCCGCGATAGGGGAACCACTTATCACCTAACTCAAGTTCCTTTTGGAATGGAGCCGTCACTAGGTTCTTTAGCAACCACCAAGGTCCGCCGGGGTCGCGGAGGTTGTACCAATAGTTGTGGACATGCAGTACGAAACGCCCGTCGGGCTTTAATATGCGACGAGCATGAGAAAGGAATTGCCGACGGCTGTTGCGACCGCGAATCATTCCTAAGGTGCTGAACATGCACATCGCGTTGTCGACCGATTCGTCGGCGAGGCAATCAAGCTCGACGAGATTTGCTTGGAGGCAATCGATCCGAAGGTCTCCCTGTTGACTCTTCGCACGAACTTCTGCGAGCATCGGCAGTGAGAGATCCACGGCGAGTCCACGATGCCCTGCTTCTATCAGCGGGATGAGCGCCCGCCCTGTGCCGCAACCCAGGTCGGCCACTAGGCTTGGTCCTTGGAACGATTCTCTGAGGATTTGGCCATCAAAGTCGAACAGTGTATTGTGGGAGAAGTAGTGGTCGTACTCGGTGGCGATTGACTCGCTGTGGACGTAGTCCCAAGTTCCTCGCGAGACGCCGGGTGGGAGCTTCCAGGTGGGTTTTTCTCGGGAGTTCACGCTGTTTTCCGCTCGCGGCTTAGCCGGGGCTAAGCTGCGAGCGGCCCCTAGTTGGTGTCACAGAATGGGGCTATAATCGCCGATTCGGTTTTAGCCCGCTAGCGGCGGCAGGGGCGATCGAATCCTGTTGCCGACGCCAACCTCACCGGTTGGCAATACCTACCCGAGCTCGGTTCTTCCGGGCAGCTTTCCCCAGGAAAGCGTCGCAAACCAACATCTAAGGAGAAAACCCCGTGGCAATTAAAGTCGCTATTAACGGTTTCGGTCGTATTGGCCGCCTGACCTTCCGCAATTTGATGCAGCGTTCCAGTGAGTTTGAGGTCGTCGGCATCAACGACCTGACCGACAACAAGATGCTTGCTCATCTGCTGAAGTACGACAGCACCCACGGACGTTTTGATGGCGAGGTCAGTCACGACGATGAAAGCCTCACCGTCAACGGCAAGAAGATCGCCGCGATGGCCGTTCGCAACCCCGCGGAGCTCCCTTGGGGTGACATGGGTGTCGACGTGGTTGTCGAAAGCACAGGCATCTTCACAGGTCGTGCCGCTGACGGCAAGCCTGGTTACGACTCGCACCTCGAAGCGGGTGCCAAGCGAGTTGTGCTGAGTGCTCCCGCCAAAGATGGTGCCGACCTGACCTGTGTGCTTGGCGTCAACGACGACAAGCTTACTGCCGATCTCAAGTGCATCAGCAATGCAAGCTGCACTACCAACTGCTTGGCCCCTGTCGCCAAGGTGCTGCACGAGAACTTTGGCATCGAGAAGGGTTTGATGACGACCGTTCACGCCTACACGAACGATCAGCCGACTCAGGATCAGCCACACAAGGATCCTTATCGTGCCCGTGCCGCGGCGATGAACATCATCCCCACCAGCACTGGTGCCGCGAAGGCCGTCGGCTTGGTTATTCCTGAGCTGCAAGGCAAGCTTACGGGTATCGCACTCCGCGTGCCTGTGGTGACCGGCAGTGTCGTTGACCTGACCGTGAACCTCGGCAAGAGTGTCAGCGAAGCTGACGTGAATAGTGCCATCAAGGCCGCTGCTGAAGGGCCGCTCAAGGGCGTTCTCAAATACACCGAAGACCCGATCGTTTCGACAGACATCGTGGGCGATCCGCACAGCTCGATCTTCGCTGCCGACTTCACGCAGGTGATGGACGGCAACATGCTGAAGGTCGTGAGCTGGTACGACAACGAGTGGGGCTACAGCAGCCGCACCGCCGACTTGATTGCACGCATTGCTCAGTTCTAAGAACAAGCGATTCAGTAACAACAGAAAGGCCGCGCTCTCGTAGTGAGAACGCGGCCTTTTTTATTGGTTCAACGCAGTGGAATCAACGTGGCTCAATTCGCCTAGCCTTCGTCGCCTCCGCCTTCGCCGGAACGTTCGCCCATTTCTCGATCAATGTCGATGAGCGAGGCCGGATCGTCTTTCACGAGCTTTAATTTGTGAAGAACTTCGCGGGTGGTTTTCTCTTCTTCGACTTGCTCAGTAATGAACCATTCCATCTCGACAAGAGCGGCAAATGCTTTCTCTTTGAAAGCCAGTTCGTACAGCGCGTCGATCTGTGCGGTCACTTTTTCTTCTTGGGCGAGAGCATTCTCGAAAACATCGACAATGGATTCGTAGTTGTGCTCTGGAGCCTCGATGGGGTAGAGCTGGACTCGCCCGTTTCGCATGCGGAGGAAATCATAAAGCCGCATGGCATGGGCGTTCTCTTCCTGGCTTTGCAAGCGGAGCCAATGGCCGCATCCAACGAATTGCTCATACTCGCACCAGGCAGCCATCGAAAGGTAGCTGTAGGAGGAGAAGAGCTCGTTGTTAATCTGCTTGTTGATCGCTTCTTGAACGACAGGGCTGAGCATATCGATTGTCTCTGAAGGGGTATTGCGGTGGAAAGGTTTTACTCAACTGCATAAGTACCGCATCAAGAGCGTAAAGTCCACGGTGACTTGCACGAGTTTGAGAAAAAGAATCGGACCGCGGTCCACTGACGAATTCGAGCCTCAATCTCAATAGAGGAGAAGCCGCTTTAATGCTATTATTTGAGTGTGAAGAAAGCCACCAACAACGCGACGGCCTCCACTGCGAAGCCAAAAGTAATTTTGCTTACCCTGGTATTTTTGCTCGTGGTGGCAGCGATCGCTGCTGTGCCGATTCTTAACAGAATGAATCGGCAGCAGGCGATGCGGCAAATGAAGGAAGATCTGAATAGCAAGCTAGATGCTGTCGGCAGTTCGCAGCGCGAGAGCGAGTCGACGGTGCGGGGTATCGTTAGTTCGGAAGAGCTTATCCTCGAACTGACACCGAAGATCCGTCCGCTAGCAAGAAGCTTGTTTAACTTGCAACTGCCGGATGACTCGGCAGACGCGCTCTTCTCAGATCAGGTAGAAATCGTCGGCCGCCTGGAGAGTCCTGCAAAGGACAAGGCTCTGCCGAACGGACTTGTGACGCGAACTTGGAACCTTAGTACTGACAAAGAACGTTCCTCACGCGAAAACTTGACGCTTTGGAACAGACTTTTTGAGAGGGCGAAGTATCTGGAAAACGGCAAGTTCTATTTCATCAAAGGGGCGTTCGCCGAGGGAAAGCCAGATGAGTTTCATGCGGTGGTCGGCTCTTCAGGGTTGGTGCAATACCGTGACGATCGCAGATCTTCTTGGAGTGCGAAACTGAAACTGATCTGGACACGCAACGATTCACTAAAAGAAGAATCGCGTTGGCAGATCAGTTCCTGGAAAACCGATTCGTTCAAGACGATCGAATCAGAGAGTCCCTTGTTTGCCGATGTGCTGAGCCCTGCATTGCCGGAGGATTCAAGTTACGAGCGAGCGACGTTCTCGCAGCACGAGAAGATGACGTCGGACCTGCTGCAAGGGAAGCAAATCGATCGCTCTGAGGGTGACAATTATCCGTTCTTTTTCGCGGAAGTGACGCTCGAACATCCTGGTGTCGCTGTGGTGGATATCGACCAAGATGGTTTGGACGACGCGTTCATCGCCATGCAACACGGGCAGAATCTGCTGTTTCGGAATCGGGGCGACGGAACCTTCGAAGAGGTCGCAGCCGAGTATGGACTGGATGCTACCGGGAATTCGTCCTCCGCAATCTTCGCTGACTTCGATAATGATGGTGACCCCGATTTATTCTTGGGACGCCCGCGTCATCGTGGGCAATACTACGTGAATGATCAGGGCTCGTTCGTTGAGGGTTCCAGCGAGCTCATTGCCACGGATCTTCCCTACATGATCTCTTCGATTTCCGCCGCCGATTACAACGGCGACGGACTGCTGGACGTCTATCTCTCGACATATAGTCCGCTGGAGAACATGCACCAGTTCATGAAGAGCGGTTTGCCGATCTGGGCCAAGCAATATCTCTCAGGTTCTGAAATCGAAGAATTCAAGCGGCGAATCAGCAAGACTCATCTCTATTTGGGTCGCCCCGGGCCTCCGAACATGTTGCTCACGAATGTTGGGGACGGAAAGTTCGAGTTGGCCAAGGAAAACGACCAGATACAGCTTTGGCGGAAGTCGTTTCAGGCGACTTGGTCGGATTTCGACTCCGACGGTGATCCTGACCTCTACGTCTCAAACGACTACGGCCCGGACAACTTCCTCCGAAATGATGGGAGCAAAGGCTTCACCGACATCACCCAGGAAGCCGGTCTCGACGCGATGGGTTTCGGGATGGGAGTGTCGTGGGGTGATTACGACAATAATGGGCAGTTTGACCTTTACGTTTCCAATATGTTTAGCAAGGCAGGACAACGCATCACTAGTCGCGTCGATGGAATCGACTCAAGGTTTCGCGACATGGCTGCGGGTAATTTTCTCTATCGGTACGAGGATCAGAAGTTTAAGCGAGTCTCTGGGCCAGAGAAAACCGACTTGCAGGTTGAAAAAGCCGGATGGTCTTGGGGAGGGCAGTTCCTCGACTTCAATAACGATGGCTACCAAGATATCTACGCGGCTAGCGGATTCTATACCGCGCCCGCCGATATTGCCGTCGACATGGATTTGTGAAGTAACTTCTGGCGCACGGTCGTGCGTTCCGACGAGAAGCTAGATCGTTCCCTACGACGATCGAAAGACTGGGTGCGCGATCCCGAGACAGGACGCACAGACGCGAAGGTCCTCCGGTTTTCCTTGCCAGATCAAGAACGCGTGAGAATGTCGCTAAGCGGCAAGGAACGCAATCATCTCTTTCTGAATGAAGGTGGCAGTTCCTTTTCGGACATTTCTGGCATATCAGGCGTGGATTCCATCAACGATGGCCGATCGTTTGCCGTGTGGGATTTTGATCGTGATGGTTGGCAGGATATCTTGCTGGCGAATACGAATACCCCCATTTTGCATTTATATCGTAACCTCCTCGGTTCGAGGGAAAGTGACGGCGCGCAAGGCGGCCATGTCGTCGCCGTGCGATTCGTCGGAGGTAACCAGTCTGCTCGTCCTAGTGAGGAATTCAGTTGTCGCGATGGCTACGGGGTGAGAATCGTCGTTGAATTGCCAGACAAGACGCTGACGAGAGAGCACCGATGTGGCGAGGGGTTTGCAGCACAGAACTCAAACATCATGTTCATTGGGATTGGACAGTATGATTCCGTTAAAGGCATTGAGTTGAAGTGGCCGAGTGGAGTAATCCAGAAAGTTGGCCAAGTCGCTGCCGGGGAACTGATTACCGTTTACGAGAACAAGGCCGAAACGAAGGACGCGTCAGGGATCGAACGAAGCCGCTACTTGATTGGTAGCAGCGATGTCCTGCTCGCGGAGACAGGTTCTCGAAAATACAAAGGCTTAGAGTTCTCTCAAGAAGAGTCGCCAGCATCACAACTTTGCATGTACACCTCAATGGCGACCTGGTGCGTTGCTTGCCGTACCCACATGCCCGAGCTAGCCGCTTTACGTTCTCGTTTTGACGACGAGCAGCTCAAGATGGTCGGTGTTCCGATTGATGAAGAAGATGACAAGCAAAAGCTCGATCGATTCATCGCAGATACGAAACCAGCTTATGAGCTAACTGCCGATTGGGAAGTTGCATCGCGGAAGAAGTTCCAGGCCATCGTCAACAGATATCTTGGCAAAGATGTCATTCCTGCGACCATTATCACCACAGGGGATGGCCAAGTTGTGGAGGTGATCGGGGGTACCCCAACGGTATCCGACATTGCCCGCCAGCTTTCCGACTGACGGGGCTGGTCCGCTGCCTGGCCAAGCTCTTTCAAAAAAAACAGGGAGTCGCGCTTTCGCGCGACTCCCTGCTGCAATATCAGTGGGCCCGACTGGAGTCGAACCAGCACGCCCTTGCGGGCACATGCCCCTCAAGCATGCGCGTCTGCCAATTCCGCCACGAGCCCAACTGTACCTCCAGCACGGCTGAGGATAACGCCGTGCGAGTGAACTTAAGAGTCTACTCAGGTAAGGCTGGTCGTCAAGGCAGAGCCCGGCAATTAGCCTGCGGGCTAGGTTGGTTATTCCCGAAGCGACTCGTAATTCTTGAAGGGCGACTTCGACGGCTTGTCGCTCTTGTACTTGTGAGCAGTCATCCAGGTGAACGCTTTCTGCTCGCTACTTCCCGGGTCGGGCTCAGCAACAGCAACGCCGTCGGCCTCGACGTAGGCAGTCCGTACGAGGCGGACTTTTTCATTCGCGGGAGGAGCTAAATTGTAACCAACGCCGTGGGTCATTTTCAGCCAACTGTTTTCGCGAAAGCCGGTTCGCAGCCTCTTTTGGGCGGCAGCGAGGAGTTGCTTTTTCTGAGCGTCCGTAAGGCTGTCATCGTCTCCAATTTGTTTGACCAGCTTTTGCGTTTCGGAAAGATCAAAACTCACCCAACCATAAGGCGGCAGGTAGGCTTCCAGTTTGCAGTGCGAGGGAGAATTCTTCGGGAACAGGGCCAATCCATAAGTCACTCGCGTTGGGTATCCGAGTGAACGTCCCATCGTTGCGCATAGTCCGTGATAGTCGCTGCAATGACCACGACGCTTTGAGAAGGCATGATCGACGTCAGCGGTCAGCGAAGCGTTAACATGGTCGTATTCGAGCGTGTCGTTAACCCACTTCATCGCCGCGAACAGGTCTGGCTTGGCCTGGGAAGACTTCGAACCAAGATCGGAAATCAACTGATCGTAGCCCGTTTGATCCTTCACTGCTTCGGGGTCGAGATAGTTCTTGAACGCAGCAGGCCACTTTTGAATCGTCTGGACTTTTTCGGGATCGAGCTGCCAGTGAGCGTTTGAAACTCTCGCGGCAAAATGGTGTCGAATAATCTGCGCGCCTTTCGGTTCGTGGAACTCAAAGTAAGCGAACTTGTTGCCGTAGGTTGGCTCGGCTGCGATCTTTGGTTCAACCTGCATAGGGCGCGTTGAGAAATGGCTTTCGCCGACTTGCTGAACACCGTCGCTTTGGGCAATCGGCAGCCAGACCTTCAGCACCTTGCAGTGATAGGGCGGGGTCACGATGACCGAAAAGTCGATCTCATGCTCAATTGGCTCACTTAACGTTGCTGTCGTGGTTTCCGTTGGCGAAAAAGCCTCCCATCGCGACTCTTGGTGCACCTGATTAGCTGCCGAAGCTCGCACTGAGGTAAGTGCGAAAAGGATCAATGGCAGAATAGCGAAACGATAACGCATCAATTTTCTCAGAAAGATTGCGGTTGGCGGGCTGATGTTCAGGCATTATCTACCTGCGCAACCGAACCGACTGTTAGCTGCTTCACGCGAAGGCTAGCCCGCTTGGTTGGGCTCTTGAAGCGAGCGTCTGCCTGCTTGCCAGGCTATTCGATTCGCTCGACTTGCTTCCAACTCCCCGACGCGACCGAGTCACTGACGGCGTCCAGCACGGCCACGCATTGGGTTCCGTCTTGGAAGTCGGGGGTGCAGTCCTGACCGTTGGCCACGCACTGGGTGAGGTCGTAAATCGCGTTGGTGAAGCTGTGGTCGTAGCCCAGCATGTGCCCGGGGGGCCACCAACTGCCGGCGTAGGGGTGATCTCCCTCGGTGGCGAGAATCTTGCGGAAGCCCTGTTGCGTGCCTGGGTCGCTCGTTGAGTAGTACTCCAATTCGTTCAACTCCTCGAAACACCAGACGAGCGTGCCCTTGCTGCCGTTCACTTCGATGCGGTTGTAGTTCTTCCGTCCTGGTGCCATTCGCGTGGCTTCGAATGAACCGACGGCTCCGCCAGCAAACCTAGCGAGGAACAACGACGCGTCGTCGACGGTTACCTTCTCCATCCCTTGGCCTGCGCTGGCAGTGAGCCCTGCCGAGGAGCCTTCCGCTGGACGTTCTTCAATGAAGGTTTTCTGCAAGCCAACGACCTCGTCGATTTCGCCGCCTAAGAAGCGAGCAAGGTCGATCGAATGGGCCGCCAAGTCGCCATGAGCGCCGCTACCGGCAACTTCTTTCCGCATGCGCCAGTTCATGGGGAACTCAGGATCGACGAGCCAGTCTTGCAAGTAAACGCAACGCACGTGGCGAATCTCGCCAATCTCGCCCGCGTCGATCATCTGCTTGGCGAGCGTCACTGCGGGGCATCGGCGGTAGTTGAAGTTGACCATGTGCTTGACGCCCGCTTTGCGGACCGCGGCGAGCATCTGCTTGCTTTCGTCCAGCGAGTTGGCAAGCGGCTTTTCGCAGAAGACATGCTTGCCCGCCTCAGCCGCCGCCACGGCAATCGCACAGTGGGTATCGCCCGGCGTGGACACATCAACCAAGTCGACCTCGCTCTGGGCGACCGCCTCTTTCCAATCGGTCGAAGACGTTTCCCAACCCCAACGCTCCGCAAACTCTCCCACGGCTTCCGCATTCCGACCACAGACGACTTTCATGACCGGCTGCGCATCAAGGTCAAAAAACTTGCCGACCTTGGCCCAAGCCTGACTGTGGGCACGGCCCATAAATTTATAACCAATCAGGGCAACATTCAGCGTCTTGTCGGGCATCGAAGGGAGGCTCCAAAATAGTTTTTGAGTACAAGTGCAGTAAGCAATTTAGCAATTGGAGGGCACGTTTCGTAGGGTCCGCCTTGCGGACCGATCCTCACCGGACTTTTGCACGATACCTAGATTTGCGCGTGCAAAAGTCGGATTCTGTAACGCTCATCGAATCTCGATAAGGCGTTTTCTGCTTTGGACTTATGGGTATTCTCTGGTCGGTCTTAGGGTTGCCTTTTGCTCAAGGGTCTCGGCGGAGCTAAGCGAGCTATGAGGTCATCTCGACTTGAGGTAGCAAACTCGGAGAACCCATTTTAACGGGGTGGGTGGCCAATAGCTTGTGGGAAGCGCTTATTCGAAGTTTCGGTGCACTGTTAGGCAATTGCACCGCCAAGAGCCAAGTTCCAGTTCAGTTTGCCAATTAAGCTAGCGTTAGTGGCGGTATTGCTATACCCAATTGAGACCAATAGAAAGTAATCGAATCAGGCGAATAAGCGACGTATCCCTTTCCCTTCCCATCTCTCAATGCCTCACGCTAGCGACTTACCCATTTGCTCAAGTTGCGGTCGAGTCAATGATCGATCTGGGTATTCATGTAGTAATTGCACTACGCCTCTCGAGCAATTCGAAGCAGTTGAGGCGAATGAGCCAGTGGCTAGCAAGCTTGTTGAGCAAGTCTCCGCAGTAAACATCATTGCAAGGGAATCTGAGGATGACTTACAGGAAGATGAAGCAACTTTGTTAATGCTCATCTATGCGTGGATCAATTATGGCCTTCTAGCTTTGGTTGGACTCCTCGCGTTCCTTTCCTGCTTAAGTTTAGGATCTGATCCTGACCTGCTGGAGTTCTTGATGTTTGGGTTTTGCGGCCTCGCTTGCTTAGGCTTCTCGATCTTCAAACTGATTAAATCTACGAAGAGGTATCTGGAGCGATAAGCCGACCAACGTTCGTATTCGACTAAAACAACTTATCGCGAAAACTGCTCCCTTTCCGCTTGAATAGTCAGAAAAATTTCCAGTCCGTCCCAGCGCAACCAATCGATTTCATTGGAAGCAGGATCCTGAGCGGTTGAACCATTTGAACAAAGAGTGACTCACAAGATGAGCTGTTGAGCAACTCCCTGGTGCAGTTCCACGCGGAGCGTGGAGGTACTGTAAAACCACGCTCCGCGTGGTTGGATTTGCGGAAAACATTTGCACCGCGTTAGCCGGTTCAGTACTTTCCAGGTATGGCTAAAGAAGATTCCCGACTAGTTCGGTTCAATTCCTTTGATCCCCAAGCTGAAGTAGACAGATCGGCTAGGAATCTCCCGCATTGGTTTCAAACTGGCGTAGCCACTTTTCTTACCTTCCGCACTGCTGACTCCATGCCCAAACAAGTTGTGGATGCTTGGCAAAAGGAACTTAGGACTTGGCTTGCCCAGCAGGATTTCGAGCTTGCGATCGCTGAGCGGCCAGAATGGGAGAGTGCGATTCCGTTGCGTCTTCGAAAGCAGTATCGAAAGCTCAAGCGACAAGGTTGGCTGAACCGGCTTGACGAGTGTCACGGTGATTGTGTCTTGCGGCAGCCGGAACTCTCGATGCTTGTGGCAAAGACATTGTTGCACTTCGAGGGAGACCGCTACGATACTGACTGTTTAGTGGTTATGCCCAATCACGTGCACTTGATCGTGCAATTTCGGTCAGGGACATCACTTGCGAAGCAGACGAGGAGTTGGCTGCAATACTCTGCTAGAGAGGTTAATCAACGATTAGGTCGCCAGGGTAAGTTCTGGCAAAGCGAGCCTTTTGATCATTTGATTCGCAGTGAGGAGCAGTTTCATTACTTGCGTAGATATATCGCCGAGAATCCGGAAAAGGCAGGGCTTGGTGTGGGGGAATACTTGTATTGGAATCGAGTTGAGGGGTTTCAGTAAAACCACGCTCCGCGTGGTTAGAATACAGTTTCACATTGTATTCTTAGGAAGGTTTCAGCCTCAAATGGGACTTGGAATCTGTTCCAAGGCATATCCACGCGGAGCGTGGATTTACTGATTGCTCACCGGCTCCACCGCTTCATCAACCTTCACCTTCGCCGCAGTCACGGCTTTAGGAGACGCCTGAAGGCTCACCAGGGGTTCACCGAGTTCTTTTTGCAGCAGGTCGACTAAGTGCTGTTCGCGGGCGTGGGTGTCGATGACTTTGCCTTGGCGGTCTAAGAGAATCGCGAACGGGATGCCCGTGATGCCGAACTCGACGGCGCGAGGGTCACTCCAGCCGCGGCGGGTTTTGTCGAAACTGTAGAGCGTTTTCCAGGGGAGCTGCTTCTGGGCGATGAACTTCTGGGCCAGCTTTGGCTTGTCGTCGAGGTTGACGCCGATCACTTCGAAGCCTTTGTCATGATACGCTTCGTACAGCCGGGCGACGTTGGGTAGCTCTGCACGGCAGGGGGCGCACCAGGTCGCCCAGAAGTCGACCAGCACGACTTTGCCCTCGTATTTGCTCCAGTCGAGCTTCTTGCCCTCGGGCTCTTCTTCACTGAGGGTACGGCCGGAGAGTTTGATCGTCTGGCCGAGCAGATTCATGCGACGACCGATGCCGGCGAGCACTTTGGCTTGCTCTTTGATTTCCGCTGTCGTTTCGTCTTGGCTGTTCTTCGCTTTCGCGAAATGCGGCAACATCGCTTGGATGAACTGCTTGGCCAGATCCTCATCCCCCGATTCGGCGAGGAAGTCGGCCACTTTGATGGAACCCATCACGTAGTTCGGGGCGGGGTCTCGGGAGAGGACGTATTTCTGAATACGTGCGGTCGTCTGTTCACGTTCTTTCGGGTCGAGCATCGGCCAGCGGGCGAAGGCGTTGCTGACGTAGAACTTCAAACCGACGTCGGAGACCGTGCGGTCAGGATTGGCGAGTGTCGTTTCGATAGCTTTCTCGAAGCGTTCCTTCGACTTTGGCTTCGACGGATTCACCAGCGTGTTGAATCCGGTGAGGCGGTGGAAATGTAGCTCAGCGAGCTGCTCACCCTGCGGCTTCGATTCAAGAGCCGCGTCGGCGGCGGCGATGACGCTGCGAGCGATCTTCTGCTGGTGGGCCAACTGCTGCCGTTGGTTCCCTGCGGGGGGCTGCCGGCGATAGAGCTGCTGGATGAACTCGAGTTGGGCCTTCAGGTCGCCCGCGGGCGCGGGGAAGATGTCTTGTTCAGCGGGTTCCTTCGCTTGCGTTTCGAGAGCAATAAGGGCAAGGATTGCGAAGACGCAAAAGGCGGGACGCGACATGAGTGGGGGACTCGGGAGGGAAGTTGATGGAGGCGGCTGAGGGCCGAACGAGTCATTATCTCATGGAGGCGAATTGTCGCAAGTCGCTGGAGGGGCGTTCGCTAGCAGAGGCCAACGAAAAAACCCCCAGCTTGCGCTGGGGGCTAGGTGTGAGTCGATGTGTTCTGACCGAGGTTTTGGTGCGTTTGCGCTCGAAGTCTTAGCGTTTAGCTTTCGCTGTCTTCTTTGTCTTGCGCATCCTTCTTAGCGACCGGTTCACCCAAGAGTTTCTTGAGCATCATTGGCAGGTTGCGACCGCGGGCGTTCATGTGGACGACCTTGCCTTCCTTGTCGATCAAGATCGCCGTCGGAATGCCGTTGATGCCGTAGTAGCGTGCCATGGGGTTGTTCCAGCCGCGGTCGGCTTCGTTGGCGGGGAAGAGCGTTCTCCAGGTGATCCCTTCTTCCTTGATGTAGCGCTGGGCGTCTTCGGCGGTGTCGTCGAGGGAGATGCCGAGGATTTCAAAACCTTTGTCGTGATAGCCGGAGTACATTTCCTTCATGCTGGGGATTTCGCCACGGCACGGGCCGCACCAGGTGGCCCAGAAATCCACGAGTACGACTTTGCCCCGATACGATTTCCAATCGAGCTTCTTCCCGTTGAGGTATGTGCCGAAGACTTCCATCTCGTTGCCGGGAAGTTCCATGCGGCGGAGTGTGCCTTCGAGGCCGGCGAGTTGGTCTTGGATCTGAGGGTCTTCGCTCTTCTTCATCAAGTCGACCGCTCCGCGGAGGACGATGCGAGCATACTTGGGGTCGATTCCCTCGAGCGACTCGCTGGTCATCTGCAGGAGCTGGGCGTGCATCGGACGGAAGCCTGACTTGCCCATCTCGGTGAGCAGATTCTTCACGAAACCTTGACGGTCTTTCTCCTCGAGTTCTTCCCAGTTTTCCAACTTGCTGACGATGGTGAATTGCCAGCCGAGGTTGGCGACCGCATCGTTCTTACTTGCCCGTGCTTTGGCAGTTTCTTTTTCGAGACGCTTGAAGGCAGCCTTATCGCCCATGGTCGAGAGCCGGTCGAGCGAAATCAGCAGGACGCGATGTCCAAGCGCGGTTTGCTGATCAGTGGTTTCGAGTTTCAGCATCGCGTCGGCCGCATCTCGCATCGTCTCCGTAAGTTTCGTGGCGAATGCTTTCGTGTCTTCGCCTTCTTCGGGACGAAGTTGGCTGAGCGACTGCATGAATTCCAAGATAGCACCGGCATCACCCTTGGGGATTTCAAAAGGATCGGTCTGTTCTTTCTCGTCGGTGGCTTCGGTAGCTTCCGATTCTGCCGTGGCGGAATCTTGGGCGACGAGTTTTGGGATCGCTACGGTGAAGACGCAAGCGAGGGGAATGAGGGCAAGCCAAGTGCGGTGAAGTGAGGTGTTCATGAATGGAGCTTTCGGTGTTTCGATTCTTATCAAGAGAATCGAGATGAAATCAGATAGACTCTAGCCGGCGAGCTACGCCTCGCCCGGGAATGTTCGGGTGACTCAATAGCATAGTGAGCGACTTAACGCACCGCAAATTATGGGGGCAAAGCAATCTCAGGGCTGTGAAATATCCTACGAAACCAGCACTGTCGAAGTTCGATTCGGCTTTGTCGCTTAGTCGACCTGATGGAATTCAGCGATGATTTTCCATGCTTCTTCGGGCGAGTCCGCGTAGTGGAGTAAGTCGAGATGCTCGTCGGCGATGACGCCTTCGTCGGCGAATTGTTGGAAATTGATCAGCCCGTTCCAGTAGTCCGTGCCGTAGAGGATGATCGGGATCTCCTGCATGCGGCCTGTTTGGCGAAGGGTGAGCGTATTGAAAAGCTCGTCGAGTGTGCCGAAGCCTCCAGGGAAGACGACCAGTGCCGCAGCGCGAAGGATGAAATGGAACTTCCGCATCGCAAAGTAGGAGAACTGGAAGCAGAGTTCCGGCGTGATATAGGGGTTGGGTTCCTGCTCGTGCGGCAGTTCGATATTCAGGCCGACGCTCTTGCCGCCGACTTCAAACGCACCACGGTTGGCCGCTTCCATGATGCCGGGGCCGCCACCGGTGGTAATGACGAAGTCGCACTTGCCGTCCTTCTGGCAGGATGAGGAAACGATCTTTGCGAACTCGCGGGCCTCTTCATAGAAGTGGCTCTTAGCGAGCACCGCTTCGGCGCGTTCAATTTCACGGAGGATGCGGGGATCGTCAGGACGCTTATCTAAGTGGCGTTTTGCACCGGCCAGTCGCGCCTCGGCCTGTTCGTGTGGAACGACTTGCGTTCCGCCGAACACGACGACCGTTGTGGCGACGTTGTTCTCGCGGAGTAGGGTCTCAGCCTTTTGCAGTTCAAGCTGCATCCGGATGGGACGCTGTTCGCTGCGACCGAGGAAATCGATATCCATTTCGGGCAAGCGGTAGCTCAGCGACTCAAGAATCGCCCGCCGATTCTTGGCGACCGCTTCATCAAGGTCGAGTCGACTGGGGGGATGGATGGAATCTTCAGAAGTGCCGCCGGTGGAAGCGACGGGACGTTGTTTGCTGCGTTTTTCGGACATGGAGATAGTTTTCAGTTGTCAGTGTTCAGTTTTCAGTAGCACTAGTGCTAGACCAACTCATGGGTTTCGCCCAGTTCGGGGCAGGTGACTTCCCAGCCGCGGTCTTCGCGGAGGGTGTCGGCGAAGGCGTCCATACTGTCGGGCTCGCCGTGGGTGAGGAAGGTTTGTTTGGGCTGCGAGAGGTCTTTCAGCCAACGGAGTAAATCTTTGCGATCGGCATGGCCGCTCAGACCGGGGACCTTCTCAATCGCGGCACTCACGGGGATATCGAGCCCGTGGATGCGGAGCGTTTCTGCCCCTTCCTCGAGCTTACGACCGCGGGTTCCAATCGCTTGATAGCCGCCCATGACGATCGTCGTTTTGGGATCGGAGAGGCGGCGCTTCAAGTGGTGAACGATCCGCCCGCCGGTCATCATGCCACTCGACGCAATGATGATCGCTCCACCGTTGATGTTGTTCAGCGCTTTCGATTCATCCGCACTGCGACACAAGTGAACGGCTGGGCCGCCGAGCACCGGACGATCGCCGCAAAGCTCGCCTTCGCTGAGGTCGTGGTCCTCGTTGTGTTCGCGATAGATCTCCGTTGCGTTGCAGGACATCGGGCTGTCGAGATAGATCGGCAGATCGGGGATTTTGTTTTCGCACTTCAACAATTGCAGAAGATAGATGAGCTGTTGTGCACGACCGACCGCGAACGAAGCCATCAGCATCACACCGCCACGGTCAATCGAGCGGTTCACGACTTCGGCGAGCGCTTCGGGCAGATCGTTCTCCGGGTGATCGCGATTGCCGTAAGTGCTTTCGCAGATCAGATAGTCGCACTCAGGAGGCGGTGTTGGATCGTGGTAGAGCGGACCGTCGTAACGCCCGACGTCGCCTGAGAAGAGAATTCGTTTCGGTTCCTTGTCTTCGTGCCGAATTTCAACTTCGATCATGTTCGAGCCGAGCAGATGACCGGCGTCGTGGAACTTTGCCCAAATCGGTCCAGCAACGTTCGTCCATTTGAGCCGCTCGGTTTCGCGAATGAGCTTGACGGTCTCCAACGCGTCCTTACCTTCGTACAGGGGCAGGGCCGGTTTGTGTTTGGAGTAACCCTTTTTATTGGCGTAGTAAGCGTCGTACTCTTGGATTTTGGCCGAGTCGAGCATGATGATCTCGGCGAGCTTGGCGGTGCCCGGCGTGCAGTAGACGCGGCCGTTGTAGCCCTCTTTCACGACGCGGGGCAGGTAGCCGACGTGATCGAGGTGGGCATGCGTGAGCAGCACGGCATCCAGCTCGCCCGCTTTGAAGGGCGTGCCGGCCCAATTGAGCTCGCGCAGTTTCTTGACGCCTTGGAACATGCCGCAGTCGATGAGAACACGTGCGCCGTCGGCTTCGAGCAGGTATTTAGAACCGGTAACCGTC
This sequence comes from Lacipirellulaceae bacterium, assembly GCA_040218535.1. Taxonomy (NCBI): domain Bacteria; kingdom Pseudomonadati; phylum Planctomycetota; class Planctomycetia; order Pirellulales; family Lacipirellulaceae; species Lacipirellulaceae bacterium. The sequence goes on from JAVJRG010000012.1 coordinate 1,490,291, forward strand.
TGGGCGGCACCGTAGAAAGTCAGGTTGGCCATAGGGAGTTTATTGAGATTTGGCTCTGAGAAGTCGTTCAATCGAGTGCAATAGCATAGCCGGTTTGGCGGAGAGAATGAACAGAGGTTGTGAAACGAACTCCGCTGCGAACCGAGGGCTTGCGCCGACGGCTACTTTCTCCAGGTGATTCATCCTTAGCCGTGGGCGCAAGCCCTCGGTTAGTATCGGAGAACATATCATAAAATCCCGTGCAGCGGCTCACCCTTCGCTGCAAGCTGATCCACGCGTCGCGTGATTTGGGGGTCCTCGACCAACGGGGGAGCGTGATGTGGTTTAATGCGAGCGTCGAAGACGAGTGCTCCGGCGCATCCCCAGTGCTTGTTGACCGTGTTCGACGCGATGCCGTAGAGGTCGCTGGCCGGATTGGTACGGGTGAAGATCGTCCAGAGGAAGTTGCGGAGCGATTTGCTGACAAACTGGGTGTCGTCAACGACGACGATCCAGCGAAACTTGTTGATCGGGTCGGACTCGGAGTAGCTGTCAACGAATGCTTGCATCTGAGCGCGGGTCTCGTCACGAGTCGCCTGCCGCGCTTGCGTGGCCGCTTCGTAGTCGAACGAGGGGGCAGGACACGCGGGGCCTTCAACAGCAAGCACACCAGGCAGCGCAACCCTCGGGTTCCGAAAAGGAGCCGTCAGGCGTAAGCCGTCGGGTATTTCCGTCGCCAGCTCGTGTCGAGCAGGACCAACCGCAGCCATGACGACTTTCGAGCCAGAGTTAAAGCCATCACCGGAATAGTCAAGCGTGTCAATCGTCGTCGCGGTTTGGAAATGCAAATCACGTCGCCAATCAGCGCGTGCCAACAGGTGACGCAGGAAGGCTCCTTCGTCATGCAAGTCAAGTTGCGGATCGTCCGCTTGGTTGGCGATCAAGAGGAACTTCGCGAGCGAGAGTTGTCCTTGTCCGAGTATCGCGTGCGCCTGGGTGAGCAGTTCTTGCGGTGCTGGATTGTTTGGTTCGCCAGTGGCGGTCATCGGCATGTATCTTTCGCTTCCCATTGCGAGCAGCAGCGGATGCACACCTGCGGCATCGACAGCATGAACGCCGTGGACACCAGGAAGAACGGTAGGGATCAGCGGGCCGGTCATCTCGTGAATGAGTTGTCCAAAGATCGTATCTTCCTGCGGTGGACGACCAACGACGGTGAACGGCCAAATTGCGTCGTTGCGATGGTAGACGTGTTCGACCTTCATCACCGGGAAAGGATGCTGCAGGCTGTAGTAACCCAAGTGATCGCCAAAGGGTCCCTCGGGGAGCATCCGCTCAGGGTCGATGGTGCCAGTGATGCAGAAGTCGCACTCGGCATAAATCGCCGGGTGCTCGCCACGACGGATCATTCGTGAGCGACGACGATTGAGCGCTCCAGCAAAAGTCAGCTCGCTCATCCCCTCGGGCAGCGGCATGACGGCTGCGAGTGGCAAAGAAGGTGGTCCGCCTACGAAGATGTTCACGCGGAACGGTTTGCCAGTTTGTATCGCCGCTTGGTGATGGACACCGATGCTGCGATGAATCTGATAGTGCAGGCCGAGTTCTTGGTCAGGCTCGTACTGATTGCCGGCGATTTGGACGCGGTACATACCCAAGTTCGAGTTGTGCAAGTTCGGCTTGCGTGGGTCCTCAGAATAAACCGCCGGGAGCGTCACAAACGGCCCGCCATCCTCGGGCCAGCTTTGCAGTTGGGGAAGATTCGAGAGCGTTGTTTCGTTCTGCAAAATCGGCCCGGAGCGAACGTACTTCGGCAACATCGAGAGCGCGTAGAACGGAAGCTTCCAGTACTTCCAAGGCTTTTGCATTGCTGCGGGCGGATCAGCCTTCACTTCCACGAGCTGGCTGACCGCGGCGAGCCCGTCGCGAAAGATGTAGCGGGCGCGCTCGATGGTGCCGAACAAATTGCTCACCATCGGGAACTGGCAGCCGGTGACATTCGTGAAGAGCAGGGCAGGACCGCCTGCGGCAAACACGCGGCGCTGGATTTCTGCGGCCTCCAAATGGGCATCGATGGGAGCGTCGACGCGGACCAACTCGCCCTGCCCCTCGAGGTCAGTGACGCATTGGCGGAGGCTGCGGTATCCCATCGGTGATTCTTCGCTAATGCTTGCAGGTTAGTAGGATGGGGCAGTGTCGCACTTTTGAACCGCCGGTTGTCCTTAGAAATAACGTCTCATTCGTTTGCTGCACCACGCGGAGCGTGGTGTTACTGTAACTCCACGCTCCGCGTGGAGAAACTCCCTTTGGGCTTTCTTCACGGGTGTGTTCAGGCGACAATGGAGAGCTTGCCTTGAGTACCAGAGCCCCTAGCAAGCGCCGGGGGCAAGTTTCTCGTTTCGCTTCCTACAGTTATCGCATGTCCACCGCCTCGCCTCAGACTGGTTCTTCCTCTTCGAAGCCGCGCCCCAAGGGTGCGGTCGATCCGCAGCTTGTGCGGAATTTTTCGATCGTTGCTCATATCGACCACGGCAAGAGCACCCTTGCTGACCGGCTGCTCGAAGTGACGGGGACCGTGAGCAAGCGGGAGATGAAAGAGCAGTTGCTTGACGACATGGAACTCGAACGGCAACGAGGCATCACGATCAAGTCGCGTGCCGTTTCCATGAAGTACGAGCACGAAGGGAAAGAGTACGAGCTGAATCTCATCGACACGCCGGGGCACGTGGACTTTCAGTACGAAGTGTCGCGGTCACTCTCGTGTTGCGAAGGCGCGGTGCTGCTGGTGGATGCGTTCCAGGGTGTCGAGGCACAAACGGTCGCCAACGCCTACAACGCAATTGAGCACGACCTGGAAATCGTCCCCGTGATGAACAAGATCGACCTACATCACGCGCGGCCTGACGAAGTGAAGCAGGAAATGGAGCAGACCCTCGGGATTGACCCTGATGAGGTGCTCGGTTGCAGTGCGAAGACGGGGCTCAAATGTGATGAAGTGCTGGCCGCGGTGATCGAACGCGTGCCTCCGCCAACTGGCGACCCGAATGCACCGTTGCAAGCGATGGTGTTCGACAGCGTTTACGATGAGTTCCGTGGGGCGATCATCTACGTGCGGCTGATGAATGGCGTGGTGCGCAAAGGGCAGAAGATTCAGTTCCTGCAAGCCGGCACGACGCACGAGATCGTCGAACTGGGACAGCTCTCACCCCGTCGTGTCCAACGCGAAATGCTTTCCGCTGGACAGGTGGGGTATCTGGTTTGCAACATCAAGTCGCTCGGCCAGATACACATCGGTGATACGGTGACGGTCGCCAGTGGCGAACAGGCAAAACCGCTCGCCGGATACGAAGAGCCGAAGCGGATGGTTTTCTGCGGGCTTTACCCTTCTGATGGCCAAGACTTCGAGCAACTACGTGAAGCACTCGGTAAGTTGCAAATCAACGATCCTAGTTTCGAGTTCGAGCCGGAAACCTCAGACGCCCTCGGCTTTGGTTTCCGCTGCGGTTTTCTCGGCCTTTTACATATGGAAATCGTCCAGCAGCGTTTGGAGCAAGAGGCGGACATCGATTTGGTCCAAACCGCTCCGAACGTCACCTATCGCATCCAAACCAAGGATGGGACTTGGGAGGAAGTCCATACGCCCACGCGCGTCCCTGACGTCGGCGACATCGAGGAGTTCCAACAGCCCATCGTCCGGGTGAGTTTCGTTGTGCCCGAAGAGTATGTCGGCGGCATCATGAAGCTGTGTGCGGATCGTCGGGGAATCTTCGTGCGGCAAGAGTACTTGTCTCCCACACGGGTCATGTTGGTTTACGACATTGCCCTGGCCGAAGTCGTTTACGACATGCACGATAAGCTGAAAAGTACGACCCGCGGCTACGGCACGATGGATTACGAGCTACGCGGCTACGAGACGGGCGAACTGGTACGGCTTGATATTCTGGTCAAGAACGAACGCGTCGATGCTCTCTCAATCGTCTGCGACCGCCGTGATGCCGACACCCGCGGTCGTGCGGTGATCAAGAAGCTGAAGAAAGAGATCCCCCGTCACATGTTCGAGGTCGCCCTGCAAGCGGCCATCGGCACCCGCATCATCGCCCGCGAGACGATCAGCGCGATGCGTAAGAACGTGACTGCCAAATGCTACGGTGGCGATATTAGCCGGAAACGCAAGCTTTGGGAAAAGCAGAAGGAAGGCAAGAAGCGAATGAAGTCGATCGGCTCGGTCGACATTCCGCAGAAAGCGTTCCTGGCAGTGTTGGAGACGGGGGAGGAGGAGAAGAAGTGAGTGGGCAGCACTTCTTGCGACGTTGTAGCCCACATCCTCTTAGTCTACGACTATCTCGTTGGATTATTCAAGCTGAGAGGTCCGTATCAGGTCGTTGAGTAATCTATTAAACTTTGCGTAGTTAGGCTTCCTTAATTTCTTCTTCAGATCGTACGAGATCAAGGGCGAGAGACTGTGGGAGAGAAGCAAGAGGCAAAACCCAATCGACTGAAGCACTATGTTTTCTGGGCGGCAGTCGGCTTCGGCGTCGTCATGGCGCTGACATCCTTTTTGCCTCTATTGCCGGTCAATTGGTGGTGGGTTCGCATCGGGGACTTCCCGCGGTTGCAACTTCTCATCGGCTCTTTAATCGCGATGGGTATGTTGGCTCCTTTTTGGCGACGTCGGTTCACGAAGTCGCTCATGCTGCTGTTGCTTCTGGGTGTGGGAATCCAAGTCTATTGGATTTCGCCCTATCTGCCCTGGGCACCTGTCGAGGTGGAAGACGCCAAGTCGCAAGACAAATCTACGCACGTGCGGATTCTTGCCGCAAACGTACTGCAAGAGAACGATCAGGCAGACGCCTTGCTCGAGTTGATTACCGAGGTCGATCCGGACGTGATCACCTTATGTGAAGTGAACCAGCGTTGGATAGATGATCTCTCAGCATTGGAAAAAGACTACCCTCACTTCCTCAAGCATCCCCAGGACAACACGTACGGCATCGCCATCTACTCAAGGCTACCGCTCATTGATCCCCAAGTGCGGACGCTTGTGAAAGAAACGATCCCCTCGATCGATACCCGTGCGAGGCTTCCCTCAGGCCATGAGGTGCGAGTTTTCGTCGTCCATCCAAATCCGCCCCGCCCTGGCGAATCAACCGCAAAGCGGGATGCTGAACTGATTCTTGTGGGACGTGAAATCGAGGAGGATGCGAGTGCGATCGTAATGGGCGACCTCAACGATGTTGGCTGGTCACGAACCACGAACCTCTTTCAAGAAGTGAGCGATTTGATTGACCCCAGAAAAGGGCGTGGCCTCTATCCCACCTACAATGCCAAGTCGATGATTTGGCGTTACCCACTCGACTACTGCTTTCATTCAGATGATTTTCGCCTCGTGCAGATGGAAACACTTCGTGATATCGGCTCCGACCATTTCCCACTCTACGTGGAACTGAGCCACGAGCCGGATGCCCGTGATGAACAGGCCGCTCCGCATTTGGACCAGGGCGACCAAGAGGACGCTGAGCAGGCTGTCGAAACGGCTAAAGAAGAAGGCCACAATGTTGAGGATTCTGAGTGAACTCAAGCGTCGCCTAGTTCTCAATTTTCTATTGTAATTAGAGACTCGTACACATCCTCAGCTGAATCGAAAACCGGTGGGGCTAAGTCCAGTGAGTACGACGCTGCTGGCAGCCGGGGCAGTTTGAATTCGAGCTGCGAGCTTGCCCCAGGTAGCAGCCAACGACCGAACCCGGCAGCGGCTTGCCATTTTCTTCCTTGAGAATCTACAAGCGTGAGTTGCGTTTGGAGCAGAGCGTGTCGAGTCCCCTCATTCTTAGTAGGAACCAGGAGGATGGTATTCTCGTTGGTTTGCAAGTAGTGAGCTGATCCGAACTGAATGCGGGCCACGGAGCTTTCATCGGCGATCAGACCCACTGGCAATTCGACACGTCCTCCCTGAACTGTTTCTGTTGGAACGACTTCGGCGACGAGTTTGCCGTAGCGGTTATCTTGAACGTTCGTGCCACCGCGGTAAGCGACCAGCACGTTACGTTTCCTCCCGGGAGCGAGCGTAAATTGCTGAGGCCGGATCATGAGCCACGCGTCGGCGTCCGGGGCCGACAACTGAACCGTGACGGCTTGTGGACCGCGGTTATGGAATTGCAGCGGCACACGCCGCCGCCCGCCGCGTAAAGTCGACAGCTCAATTTGCCGTGGCGAGACTTCTAACGAGCGAACGACTTCCGCCACGAGCGATCGCTGGGCGGGAAAATCGTTCTCACCGACGGTCAGCGGAAAGCGTTGCTCGGTCGCCTGAGCTCCTGTCCCTTTTCGCTGCACCGCCAGTTGGTATTTGCCGGGGAACAAGGGTGCGGGAACGGGGGCGACGACCTGTACCTTGCTGCCGGTTAGCAAATGCACCTGACGGCGGGTTTTCTCGGGCTGGTTCTGACGCACGGACATGTACATCGGAAACGGCGTGGTGACGGGCTCGCCCTCGGCATTGAGGACCCGCCCCAGGATCTCCGTATGGACGCTACCGCTGCGGGTGGCGTCGAGCTGACAACTTGCCCAGGCGCTTCCCTCGCGATCAAGGAGTTTCCCATCGCGGATCGCCAAATCGGTACTCGCAGCCCCCTGACGGCAGTTGGCTTCCAATCGCAAAAGGTAGCGCGTGACGAAACGCACACGACCTCCCACGCGATCGCTCGACTGGCCGTTTTCGGCTTCTAAGGCAGCCCCGGAATCAGTCACCAATAAACCCGCCATGAAGAAGTCGCTCTTGGTGGCGGGTAATTGCCAGGCGCCGCGAACCTCAGTGCTTTCGCCAGCGCGAAGTCGCACGCGCGATTTCGTGAGCAGTCGGATGTCGCCAGTGATGCGTGCTTGGACGTCAGGCAGAATCAGTCCCCGACCGTCTTGTTGGAGACCCACTGGATGGATCATCACGTCGAGCGGCTTGTCGAACGCTTCTAAGGTGATCGAGAAACGCACCTCTTGCCCGGGCCGTGCATTGGCCTGCACGACAAGTGGCGTCATGCGGAAGGAAGGTTTCGGCTGAACCCGCTTCTCGACGCGTGCCCCGGTCGCCTGGCTAATGAGGAGTAAGCTCAGCGTTGTCGCCAAGGTGAAGCGGCAATGCTTCCTCGTTGATTCTGGTGCCAGCATGAGCACAGTCCTTTACGATGCGCGGCGAAATGAAGATCGCCACTTCGACTTTCTGATCCTGCCGTTCCACGCGTTGGAATAACTTTCCGGCTAGCGGGATGCGGCTCAGCACAGGGACGCGGTTATGGACGTTCACTTTCTGGCGTTGGGTCAGTCCGCCGATCACGATCGTGTGACCGTCGAGCACGTGTACCGTGGTCGAAACGCTCCGTCGATTGATCAACGGGAAGCGATCGTCCGAGCCGGCCTGGGTTTCGTCCGCTCGGATGTCCTCGCTCACCTCGGCCCGTTCGATATCGACAACCACGTTGGGTTCTCTCACCCGCGGCACGATGTCGAGCATGATCCCCGAGGACACCTGCTGGACATCCTGCCGATAGAGAAAGTTGTTCGTCTCGGGTTGGACGCTGAAGAACGTATCACGCCCGATGTGAATCCGCGCCTGTTTGCCATCCTGAGCCATCACGCGGGGAGCGGCACGGATTTTCACGTAGCCTTTTTGCTCGAGTGCTTTTAGTAGTGAACTGGTAACGCGGAAGTCGTTCAGACTGTTTGCCGCGGGGGCCCCGAACTTGCCAGCGATGCTCAAGCTGTTGAGTGCGACATCGGCCGATTTCCCGAACACGTGGACGCCACTCTCCATGTTGAAGCCGAAGCGGAAATTCGTCTCGGGCGAATAGACGCAAATGAGCGCTTCGAGAACTACCTGCGGCACCGGTTGGTCGAGCTCTTCCAACTCGCTCAGCACATGTCGAGCTTGTTGCTCGGGTGCCTCAACAATTAACCAACCTCCTTGGGGGGAGATGCGAACGAACTTCTGGTAACGCTTTGGGAGCGTCTTGGCGAGTTCCTCGGGGTCGCGGTGATAGGCGGAAAAGCGAAAGCGCTCGGCGATCTCGGGAAACAGTGCAGAATCGGGATCGGGCACGCCGACGTAGACCGTTTCGCCCACATTCCGGAAGACGAACCCCAGCGGATGAAGCACCTGAACGAGCGACTCCTCGAAGGTACGCTCTTCTATGTTCGCTGAGACCGTGCCGCGGACTTGATCATCCACGATCAGTCGCACACCGGCTTGCGTGGCCAAGGATTGCAACGCTTCGCGAACGTCCGTTTCAATGAAGGTGTCGCTGACTAGCGAGCTTTCCGGCAGTGGCAGAGGTTCCGCGTTGTTGTCTGCTTCGGTGGGGATTGGCTGTTCGAGCGGACTCGAATTCGCCCAGTGTGCGGCTTGCTCGACTCTGGGGATGCTGGGGAACCATGACTCTGGATTTCGATCGTTCGCACTGGCGATCCGTTCGACTCGGGGCAATCGCTGCGAGGCGATCGCGATGGCGGATGGCTCACTGACGGTTCCTTCGACACGCGTGGAGAAATCTTCTGGGAACTGAAACGCCGTTCGCTCGCCTCCACCGGGCCAGTTCTTGTCTTCGATTTCGTCCGCCGTGGCAACTTCTGTGGCGGTTGCCCGTTCGGTCAGAGCCAGCGGAGTCGGCCTCGTCGCAGAGCACCCGAGGCAACACAGGTGCGCGCTGAGCAGGCAGGTTGCCAGCCGAAGAATCGCGTTGTGTTGGTTGGGTGTGGACATAGCATTGTCGAGAGCAGACTACCACTTCGGCAGTTGCTGTGTTCGCTCAGTTCTGAGAAGACTTGGGATAAGTTACGAGAGCAGGTATTCAATGAGGTCGAATCGTAAGGTCGTTATTCGATGTCAATCTGGAGATGCTATTTGCAGTTGCTATTTTGCCGTGATCGTGGCGGTGATTGTTGCGCAGTAGTCGCCTGGGATCAGTGTGCTTTCGTCACCTGTGATGAAGGAGATCACCAAGGCAAGGGTTGCATTGCCGGGACCGGTTGACTCTGCGACGACGGTGGCGGTTTCGTCGGGGATTAAGTTGCCGAAGTCGGTCTGGTCAGTCGCCGCTGTCACCGCCCAAGCAGCGGCAGGGTCCGTCGTCAGCACGGCCAGCGAGAGGCCGATGTCACGCTTTTCCAGTGGCAGTGTCTGATGAACCATCGCCGTAGTGGTCTCGAAGGTGCAAGTGGCACCATCCACGTCGTTGGAGATGACGGTCATCACGGCAGGTGCGAATTCTTTGATGCCGCTCAACCCATCATGCGTGAGAGGCACGGTCGCCACCGGAGCGATTACCGACAAGGCGGTTCCTACGGTGACGCAGAACTCAGTCGTTGCCGTTGTGTCCGCGCGCAGTGTATTCGTTGGCCAAACGCTTACAGCGGCAACAATTAGAAAACCGATAGCACGAGAATTCCTGAGCATGAGTTCCCCTCCCTGGGTCTCATTCATTTGGGCAATCAATCGACTAGAAATGCAGGTGCGAGCGCTGCCCCAGCACTCGCACCCGCTTCGCTCCTTCAAGGCTGGCACTGCCAGCCTTTCTGGGTGTTGCGATTTTGTTAGTATCGTAATGATTTCCCCCACGAATTGAGGGAAGGCTTAGTGAGTCAGTCACAGCAGCCTTGCGTAAAAGCGCGAGAAGTTCGTATACCCCTTAAAGACTAGGGGGTTGCGGACAAACGCCGCAAAGAAATTTTTTGCTCGAACCAAGTGA